>JAACJQ010000108.1 GCA_016879935.1 Archangiaceae bacterium
GTACACCTCGGCGAAGCCGGTCTCGTTCGCGACGGTGAACGCCATCGTGCAGTCGCGCTGCGTCTCGTGCCACGCGGCGAAGCCGGGCACCGCGATGTTCACCGCGCCGCCACAGGGCATCATGCTCGAGACGAGGGAGCAGATTGGCCAGCACGCCGAGCGCGTCTACCTGCGCGCGGTGGCGACGAAGACGATGCCGCTGGGCAACCTCACCGGCATCACGCAGGCGGAGCGCGACCTGCTCGGCGCGTGGATGGCGCAGGGCGCGAACGTCGACGCGCCAGGCCCGGTCGAGCTGCCGGGCGCGCCTGTTCCAACGACTCCTGCCGCTGAGCCGACGACACCCGAAGCGAAGGCCGACGCGCTCTTCACCGGGCTGTGCGCGAGCTGCCATGGCCTCGACGGCCGCGCCGAGACCGACACCGCGAAGGCGCTCACGCCGCACCCGCGCGCGTACGTCGACGGCGAGTGGCAGAAGAGCGTGACCGACGAGCACCTCGCGAAGGTCATCGTCGAAGGTGGCGCGGCCGTGGGGAAGAGCCCGCTGATGCCCGCGAACCCCGACCTCGCCTCGCAGCCAGAGGTCGTTCGAGCCCTCGTGAAGCGAGTGCGCTCGTTCGCTCCGGCGCCGTGAAGGTCTGTACCTGGAACATCAACGGCGTTCGTGCTCGTGAGGGCGACGTGTACGAGCTGCTGCGCGAGGAGCGGCCTGACGTGCTGTGCCTCCAGGAGGTGAAGGCCTCCATTCACCACGTGCCCGCGAGCCTGGCCGGCCACGAGGGGTACTGGTCGTACTGGCACGGGAACAAGGGCTACTCGGGCGTCGCGATTCTCGTGCGCAAGGCGTGCTGCCCGGTGCGGCCCCGCTTCACGCACCCTGGCTTCGACTTCGAGCAGCGCATCGTGGTGGCCGAGCTCGGCAAGCTGCGCCTCGCCTCCATCTACGTGCCCAACGGCGGCAAGGACCTCGCGGCCAAACACACCTTCCTCGAGGCGATGGCCACGTGGGCGCAGGCCGAGCTGCGGAGCGGACACGACCTGGTGCTGTGCGGCGACCTCAACGTCACGCGTACCGCGAACGACGTGCACGCCTCGGAGCGCAACGAGACCCTCGTCGGGCAGACAGCGCACGAGCGCGGGCTCTTCGAGCGCCTGCTGGCGAATCAGCTCACCGACCTCGGCCGGCACTTCGCGCCTGACGATGCGTCACTCTTCACGTGGTGGGCGCCGTGGCGCGAGCACCGGGAGCGGAACATCGGCTGGCGCATCGACTACGTGCTGACGAGCCCCGCGATGTCGGCGCTCGCGAAGACGTGCACGGCCCAGCGGCAGTTTGGAAGCAGCGACCACGGGCCCGTCAGCGCCACCTTCGAGCGTGCGCTGTTCGACCCCGCGATGGTCGAGGCTGGCCCAGAGCAGGTGGTCGCGGCGGAGCCCGAAGCGCGAGGGCCTCAGCTCGACCTCTTCGGCAACAAGCTCTGACGGGTCAACGGCCCGCGCCCGAGAGGTCGATCTTCAGCGCATCGCTCGCGAACTGGCCGATGCGGGTGACGAGCTTCTCCATCGCCGGGCGAACGCTCGCGCCGGTGCGATTGGCGACCTCTTCGAGCTTCTCGCGGCAGCTCAAGTCCGTGCACACGTGCACGCCCGCGCGCTTGTTTCCGTTGACGGTCGCGGTCAGCAGACCCACGCCAGTGCCTGCGACCGAGGAGTGACACCACGAGCACATCGCCGGCACCGAGGCCCCGGCGCCGTTGGTGTCGAAGGCGATTCCCGTCGGAGCTCCACCCGGTGTCGCGAAGACGAGGAACACCTTGCCCCCGCCCGGGTGCGGCCAGGCGACGTAGTCCTTCACCACGAGGGGATACGTCAGGGTGGTCAGGTCGACCGTCTTGCGGTCCTTCGGGCGAAAGGCGTCGAGCAGGTCGTCGGCGGTATCGAGCTTGAACACGACGCCATCATTTCACCGCGGCCCATGCCGCGAAAAGCGCAGCGGAGGCAATCGGCGAACGCCGTGGAACCACTCGCGGAACCGAGCACGAGTTCAACTACCCGGGCGGTGGACCGACCTGGGCTCGCGAGGCCGTGAACGCCTGTCGAGGTGCGCGATGGCTGAAAGTCGCCGTCAAGGCAGGAGCGAGATGCCGAGCACCCCGGTCAGCCCTGCCGCGAAGAGCGAGAGCAGCCCGAGCACGCCGTGGGTGTTGGCGAGGTGCTTCTTGCCCGAGGTGAGCTGCCGGCCGAGCAGCCACAGGCCAACGAAGACCAGCGTGCTCACGATGCCGAGAATGCCGTGAAACGTCGCCAGCGGCTTCATGTCACGAAGGAAGACGGCCGAGCCCAGACCGCCGATGGCCGAGGCGACGAACAGCGCCACGCTCAGAGGGCCGAGCTTGAGGTGCCGCGCGAGGCTGCCGGGCGGAGCCGTCACCCGCCGCAGCCGCTGAATGCGTTGATGAAACCCGGCACGAAAGACGAACCACGCGAGCAGGAGCGTCACGGTGGCGAGCGCCGGGTGGCCGTACACGAGCAGCGCGTTCACCGCCCGCCTCCGCTCGAAGGAACCTCACGCATGCACGGGGCCACTACCACACGAGGCCACTGATTCGAGCGATGAGACCTGCTCGCCCGCCTGCACTGCCTTCGTCTGACGACCCGATTCACTGCGGTATGAGCGGGCCATGACTTCTCTGCGCGTCGAAGGTGATGGCTCGTACATGCCCAGCGAGGCCGACCCGCCGTACGCGCGCCTCGGTGGCGTCGACGCGACGAAGGCGCTGGTCGAGGCCTTCTACGACGCGATGGAGGCCCACGAGCCCGAGTTGACGGCGCTGCACCGGTGCGACGCCCCGGGGAAGGTGAGCCGTGAGTCGCGCGACCACTTCGCGTCGTTTCTCGTCTACTGGCTGGGCGGGCCGCAGACGTATCTCGAGACGCGCGGTCACCCGAGGTTGCGCATGCGGCACGGGAAGGTGGTCGTGAACGTCGCCATGCGCGACGCGTGGCTGCGCAGCATGCAGCGGGCGCTCGACGCGAAAGGCGTGACCGGTGGGGTGCGCGCGTACCTCGACAAACGTTTCGCCGAGGTCGCCGACTTCCTGCGCAACGTCGACCACTGAGCGGTCGCAGCGCGGCGGTGGTCGAACTCGTTCTCGGGCAGCGCTTCCGCGTCAGAGCTCGCGCGGCCCCGACCACAAGGCGCTGAGCCGCTCCCGCGCGCGAGGCACGTCGTCGAGGTACACGCTCCAGGCTTCGACGAAGCGCTGCTCGATGGCCGTCAGGAGCTCGTCGGTCTCCTTCACGTCGTCGACCGTCTCGAAGGCGATGATGCCCGCGAGGAACTTGCCGGGAGCCTCGGTGCGCTCGGACAGCGACACCGCCTTCGCCAGCGCGCGCCGCACACCCCGAGCTGGCATGCCGAAGGGGTTCGCCGCACGAGCGTTGCGCAGCACGTGCAGCGGCGGTTGCTCGGCGTCACACAGCCCGAGCGCTACCCGCACGGTGAAGCCTGGCTCGTCGATGGAGAGGAGGAGGAGCCGTTCGCTCCACAGCGGTGTCGCCCCGATGACCTGTCGCGCGGCGGCCTCGAGCGTCTCGACGTGAAAGGTCGCGCCATCGAAGAAGAAGGTCGCGCGCGGGAGCAGGTTGGCCAACTGCTCCACCACCTCACGAACCTCGTCACGCCGGAGCGGCCGCTCGAACAGCAACGGGTCTGGCTCGAACGAGAGGGTGTTGTCGAAGCGGCCCCGACGGGAGCCAGGGCTCGCCCGTCCCACCCGTCGACCGAGCCGCCAGCGCTGCTGAAGCACCTCGCCGCCGCGCACCACCTCGATGGAGAACGTGTTCGACAACGCGTTCACGACGGCGGCTTCGTCGTGCGCCCTGCCCTTCACGGTGCGCTGGTAGGTGACGTGCTCGACCAACCGCTCCACGAGCGTGTCCTCCGTGTCCTCGAGCGGTTCGAAGGCATAGCGCCCGCCGTCGTCCGAGATGCTGATGAGCCCGTCGAACGTGACCTCGACCTGCGTGGTTCGACGCGCACAGACGCCGACCCCGGGCCCCTGGAGCGCGAGCAGGAGCAACTGCTTCGCGTCGACCGGTTTCAAGAACACCTCGGGCCGCAGGCGCACGGCGTCGAGGCCATCAGCGAGACGCAGCGGGCTCGAATCGGCAGCCAGCGTCGTGAGGAGCACGACGGACAACGCCACGCCGTGTTCGTCGTGCGCGTGGGTGACGAAGTCACGCGCCATCGCCAGCGTCACGCCCGGCGTCGCGAACGACACACCGGTGCCTGCCTTCGACTCGATGGAGACGCCTGGCAGCCGGCGGTGGAGCGAGGCGAGCTGCTCCTCCGTGACGGCACCCGTCAGCTCGAGCCTCGGGTCGGCGCCGTCTTCGAACATCGACACCGTGCCGCGCCTGAAGCCGCAGACCTCGAGCCCGATGGCCAGACACCGCTGGAGCAACTCCATGGTGAGGAGCCTACCGCGAGAGCTCAGCGCACCTTGCTGGCGCGGCTCGCGGCGTCAGCAATCGCGGTTGCACACCACGCGGCCGTCAGCGCACGTCTTCGGGGCGGCGCCGTTCGCGCACACCACCTTGCAGCCCGCGCCCTCACAGCGGCACTTCGAGTTCTCGTTGCACGTCACCGTACAGGCGCCGGTGCACTTCGCGTGACACTCCGCCGAGTTGTTGCAGGTGACGGTGCTGTCGGCGCCGACGCTGGTCTCGCAGTTCGCGCTGTTGCTGCAGGTCACCTTCGTCTTCGCGCCACTGGTGAAGTTGCACACCGCGCTGTTGGCGCAGCTGACGACGCTGCTCGCGCCGACGGTGCCCGAGCACGTGGCCGTCGTGTCGCACGTCACCGACGCCGCCTCTCCTGCCGACACGGCGCAGGTGGCGTTCTGAGAACAGCTCGAGGCGCAGCCCCCGCCCGTGCACGTCTGCGTACACGAACCATTGGAGCAGCCACACGCCGCGCTGGTGCACGCACAGCCCGAGCCCTGACAGACGGGGGCGACGGCGGTGCCACAGGCGGCGGTGTTCAACACGACCGAGAGGACGAGGAGTGCGGGGGTGGTTCTCATGAGCGTCGCTCTACGACATCACTTCTGGTGACACGACAGGCACAGCTGGCTCGACGCGGTGGGCACGCGCAAGAAGAAGCGGTTCGGCGTGCCGTGCGGGTTGTGACACGACGCGCACTCGATGCCGGCGGCGCCCGCAGCGGGAGCTCCACCTCCTCCAGTGCCGAAGATCTTCACGCCCGTCGGCCGCGCGACCCACTCGTTGAGCACCACGTCGACGCCCGAGGTGATGCCGTTGTAGGTCGAAGCGACGTTGTTGTACGGGTACGGCACGCCCACCGGGTGGTTGCCGGTCATGTCGGCTCCCGTCGCGTCGGTGATTCGGTAGGTCGGGTTGTTCAACTGCCCTGCGGCGTTCACGTCGGGGCCCGTCATCGTGATGTTGGGGTTGGCCGTCGCGTCGCTCCAGTACAACGAGCCGATGCTGACGGTGCCGTCGTGGCACGACAGACACTTGGCGGTCGAGCCGGTCCACGTGCGCAGGTTGGTGGGGTAGCTGGTGCCGCCCGTGGTGCGCCCGCCCGCCGCCGCGACGTCACCCCACGTGTAGTTCGACGTCGACATGCGGTGGTTCCACAAGAGCAGCGACGCCTGGCCCTTGTGCGGCGTGTGACAGAACACGCACAGCCCGTCTTCAGCCTGGCCTGCTGCGACGCGCACGTTGTTCGTGGCGAGCTGAAAGTTGTGCTTCGTGGTGACCATCGTCTGCGCGAGCGCTGACGTACTGCACAGCATGACGACGACGAGGGCGTGGATGAGGGCACTGCTGTCTCTTCTGCTCATGGAACTGCTCCTGGTGTTCCGGCGGGAGGAGCCGGTGGGTTCAACGACATGATGAAGGCGGTGAGCGACCACCGCTGTTCGACTGACAACGACGCTGCGAAGCCGGGCATCGGTGTTCCATCGAGCCCGGTGCTGATGGCGCGGAACACGTCTTCAGGGCGACGGCCGCCTTTGAACCAATCGGAGCGGTGCAGGTTCGCGGGCGACACCTTCTTGCCCTGGTGTTTGCCCGAGACGTAGACGAGGCCCGGCGCGGCTGGCCCGTCGCCTTTGCCCTGCATGCCGTGGCAGACGAAGCACGCGCCGCCCGACATGAAGACGACCTGCCCCTGCGGCGCCATCGACGCGAGGTCGGCGGGCACGGGCGGCAGGTCGACCTTCGCGCCCGGCTTCTCGGTCTTGAAGCGCGGTGAGAACGTCTTCAGGTACGCGATGACGCCCCACACCTCACGGTCCGAGAGGAACGTGAAGGCGGGCATGCCGACGCCGGGGCGGAAGCCGCGACGAATCGAGCCGAACAAGTCGGTGTCCCACGGGAGCGTGCCCAGCGGCGTGGTGCGAACGATGAACTGGCCGGTGGTGAAGTCGCGCGGCGGAATCGCGAGGAACTTTCCTTCGCGGCCCAGGCCATCACCCTTCTCGCCGTGACAGCCGAGACACGCGCCCTTGTAGACGCGCTCTCCAACCTCGAGCAGCTCAGGCGTCGTCACCGGCTGCGCGGGAACGTCGGGCCACAAGGTAACGACGCGCTTCGGAGCAGGCGCTCCGGCAAACGCCGACGACGCAGCGAGCACGACGGCCAGCGCGAGGCGCGTCATTTCTGATGACAGGTTCGGCATAGAGATTCCCGGTTGGTGACGTCGAACTGCCAGAGGAAGCGCGACTGGGCGGCGTGGGGGTTGTGACAAGACGGGCACGAGAACTCGGTGCGGTCCTTCAGCGGGTGCGGGCGGCCACGCAGCGGGTGCGAGTCGCCGTAGACGAAGCCGACGACGACGTGCCGCTCACCGCGCTTCTCGGTGTGGCAGTTGGTGCACAGGTCGTACGCGTGCTTCTTGAGCCAGAAGGGCTGCTCGCTGCCGTGCGGGTCGTGACAGGTGGTGCAACGCCCGGCCGCTGCGGGGCCGTGACGAAATGCCTTCGTTGCCATGGCTGCTTTGATGTCGACGTGACAGGAGAAACACGTCTCCTGAATGGGCCACCGCACCGCGTACCGGTTTGGCGTGCTGGCTTCCTGATGACAGGCCAGACACGCGCCCTGCTGCACCGGCCCGTGCATGACCTTTCGCTGGGTCACCTCGGCGTGGCACGTCGAACAGAACGCGACGGCGGAGCCACCGTCGGGCCGCTCCATCGAATGGCACTGCGCGCAGACGTTCTCGACCTCGGGCCGATGCGCGGTGCCGGGCCCGAAGCCCTGCGCCTCGACACCCGCCGGCAGCGTGCTCGTCGTCACGTAGCGCGAGATGACGGCCTCGACCGTGAGCACCCCGCCATCGTCCGGCGTCGATGCGCTGAGCACGTTGCGCCCCGGAGCGAGCGTGAACGTGCAGTGCGCCAGCGTCGCGCCACCATCGAGCCGAAACCGTGAGTCGACCGAGCAGCCACCATCGGCGCCCGAGAGCGACAGCGGCCCATCGGTCTCGACGAAGACCCGCACGTGCTCCCGCGTCGTCTGCGCGACGGGCCCCGGCGCCAGAAAGCGCGGAGCCGCCGACACCACGATGGTGAGCAGCGCCAGCGTCATTTCAGGTTCTCCTGGCGCTGGTTGCGGTCGTAGCGGCGCTCGGCGTGACACCCTGGCCAGCACGAACCGCCCGTCGTCGTCTTCTTGTAGTTGAGCAGGAACTCCCAGTTCCCGAAGAAGGTGGTGGTGCGAATGTGCTTCGGGTTCTCCGACGCGTGAACGTCGTGACAGAAGCGGCAGGTGCGGCCCTTGTCGGCCTTGTTCACGTGGCGGAAGTGCAGGTTCTCGTCGCCGTTTCTGAAGCCGGTGATGCCGCCGCGAATCAGGCGCACGCCACCATCACCACCGCTCCACGCGAGGTCGGTCGCCGGGTCTGCGTTGCTGACGGGCTTCTCGCCAAGCACCTTCTCCTGCACCAGGCGCGTGTCGTGGCAGCGGAAGCAGAGGCCGTAGTCTTCGACAGCCGCCGAGAACGGCGTGTACGGCGCCGCGGGGTACGAGCCCTTGAGCATGCGGGACTCCGAGGTGCCGTGCGGTTCGTGGCAGTCGGGGCAGCGGCCTTCGCGCACCGGGCCGTGCCGCATCGTCCCCGCGTCGTGCTGGTCGAGCCACGCCTTCAGGTTCATCAACTCCTTGTCGGGCGCCTGCTGCGGCTTGTCGTGACAGGTGACGCACACCTTCTCGGGCGGCCAGTCGTGCAGGCGCTTCTCGTGGTCAGACTGGTGCGCGTCGTGACACGAGACACAGACCTTCGGGTTCTGCTTCGGGTCGAGCGCGCCATGCTTCGTCGCCGACGTCTCGTTCTGCGTGCGCTTGCTCGGGTGACAGCGGGTGCACGTCTCGAAGACCGGCTGACGCAGGCGCGCGTGGTGGTCGCTCGCGTGCGGGTCGTGACACTCGAGACACAGGCCTTCGCTCACCGGCGGGTGCAGCACCTTCAGCGAGTCACGTGTCGAGTGGCACTGCGCGCAGAGGAACTTGCCGTCGGCGGCGAGGTCGAACGTGTGCTTCGTGTCGGAGGTCGAGACGTGACAGCCGAAGCAGAGACCGTTCTTCACCGGCGGGTGAATGACCTGCTTCTTCGCCCACGCGTCGGCGTGACAGGCGCGGCAGTCGTCACCCGGCCCGGCGGGCACGCCCTTCGATGGACCCGCGGCCATCGCGGCGTTCGCGACGAGCCACCCCACCACGCACCAGCGCGCGCAGGTCGTCATTTGCGGTGACAGCCCAGACACAGTTCGCTCCGTTCCTTCGGCAGGCGCAGGAAAAAGGTGTTCGTGGTGCCGTGCGGGTCGTGGCACGAGATGCACTCGACGCCCGAGGTGCCGCGCAGCACGTCGAAGCCCGAGGTATCGCTCACCAGCTTGAGGCCCTTCACGCGGGGGTCCGTGACCCACTCCAGCGTGTCGATGGGCACCGCGCGCGGGCCGAAGCCCTTGTACTCCGAGCCCGTGCCGTCGAGCGGGTACGGCACTGAGACCGGGTGGTTGCCCATGACCTCGTCGGTCCACGACTGCGGCGAAAAGAGCGCGGGCCCGTTGCGGCCGCTGCGCTGCGAGTCAGTCGACGCGATGGCGTCGGTCTTCAGCGTTCCCGACGACGCGCGCAGCACGATGTTGATGCTCGAGACGGTGCCGTCGTGACACGACAGGCAGCGCATCGTGCTGCCAGCCCAACGCATCGCGAGCGGAGGCCCCGACGGGTCAGCGCGTACGTCGAGCGCGGCCGAGCGGCCGGCGTTCTTCGAGTCCCAGCCCGGCCCACGCTTCGGCCACTCGAGCCGGTTGGGTACGTGACACATCATGCACAGGTCAGTGCCCTCGCTCGGCGGGCGACCCATGGGCCCGAAGAAGTTGTGCGGCGACGCGTCGATGCGAGACGGCGCGGCGCTGCGCTTCGCCATGGCGAGCGTCGGTTGTTGCGAGAGCGCGAGCGCGCTCACCAGGGCGAGGAGCGCGTTCATGGGTTGGGCGGCCGATAGACGGACTTATTGCCGTCCATCGCCTCGTCTTTGTCGTGGCAGCCGGCGAAGCAGTAGTAGTCGCCAGCCGGTGTGCGGCCCCACCGCGGGCGCACCGGCGAGTCGCCGTACCAGGGGTCATTGCCTTTGCTCGCAGGGAAGCGGCGCACCGTCGGCGCGAAGTTCACGAGGTGCGTCGGCGTGCCTGCGGGAAGGTTGCGGTAGTCGGTGTTCGTCGCCGCGACGTTGCTGTGAACGTTGTTGTGGCACTCGTGGCAGCCCGCGTTCGTGCGGTCGACGAGGTGCACCTGGTGCAGGTTGCCGCGACCCGAGCCGACGCCGCCCGGTTGGAAGAAGTTGCTGCGATTGCCGCGCAGGCGCGCTTCGTCGTGACAGAGGAAACAGAGCGCGAAGTTGTTCTGGTTGTAGCCACCGAAGGGCGGCGCGTTCGCTCCGGTGGCAGTGCTGTAGTTCGCGCGCAACATGCGGGTGTTGGCCGAGCCATGCGGCCCCTTGGGGCTCGCGCTGCTGTTGCGCGCGCTGCCCGGCACGTTCGCCGTCGCTTCGCTGTTGTGACAGTCGGTGCACAAGACCGTGGAGAAGCGCGTGAGGCGATTGCCCTGCCAGTCGAGCCCACGCAGCTGGCCGTCTGGCGTGTCGAGCACGTTGTTCAGGTACGTCGACGTGTTGCGACCCGGACCGGCGACGGGATGAAACGCGTCGTTCGTCGTCTGGAACTCGAGGCGCTTGTTGCTGCCCGACGGAGGCCGCGTCGCCGCCGGTGGAATCATCGTGGCGAACGAGTCGCCGTGGCAGCGGAAGCAAACCTCGTACTGCTGCACGTCGGTGCTCGCGTTGTCGACGACGACCGCACCCGACAGCGAGATGCCCTTCATGCCTTCGTGCACGTTGCCGGGCAGCGCCTGCACCTGATGCGGGTTGTGACAGTCGGCGCACTCGACGTGCTTCGAGGTGTTCACCACCGTCTCGGGCTCGGGCACCTTCGCGGTGAACACGGGCTGGTGCTCGTCGGTCTTCAGCGCGAACGGGTGACTCACGGCCTTCGTCGACTCGGTCTGAATGTCAGGCGCCGCGCGACCACGGGAGGCATCGACGCCGGTGCCGCCCGAGCGGTGACACGAGAAGCAGACGTTCTCTTCGCTCCACGGCAGCGGAGCGCCCGACAGATTCTGCGTCGTGAGCAGCTTCGTCGGGCCCTGACCGTTGTGCGGCTTGTGACAGGCGAGACAGCCGAGGTCGCCGACGGTCTGCGCGCCACTCGCCGGGTACGCCGCGAGCGACGCCTCGTGCCGGCTGCCCACCCAGCCCTGCTTCGCGTGACACGTGATGCACACCGCGCCGCGCAGGTTCGACTTCACGAGGAACTTCGTCGTGGCGAGGTGCGGGTCGTGACACGAGGTGCACTGCACCTGGTCCTTCACGGCCGTGGTGCCGTGCTTCAGCTCGACGGCATCTCCATTCGGAGGCGCGACGATTTCGGGGTCGCTCGCAGGAATCGGCAGTGAGATGGGGTGGTCGTTGCGCAGGTCGGTGCCGAGGTTGCGCGGACCAACGGGCATCGTGGTGACGCCGCCCTGCATCGCCACCGTCGCGGGCCGCGTCGCGTCGAGGTTGAGCAACGAGCCGATGGCGAGCGCGCCGTCGTGACACGAGAGGCAGAGGCGACTCGCGCCCGAGGGACGGTTCGGCGGCGCCTCGAGCGTGCTGGAGCCGTACAACGTGTAGATGGTTCCGCCCGCCTGGTAGCCGAGGTCGCGGTTCCAGATGGCGCGCGACTGCGAGGCCGCGTGGGGGATGTGACAGAACACGCAGACCTGCGTCTCGCTCTGCGCGCGCACGGTGTTCGCCACCATCGGCGCCGAGAGGTTGTGACGCGTGTTGCGCACGTCGGCCGTCTGCGAAACCACCACGAGCGTGAAGAGGAGCGCGTTCATCGCGACCCCTCCGCGACGACCGCTGGAGCAGGCTCGATGACGAACACCTGCACGCGCGCGTTCCACGTATCGGCGACGTAGAGGCGTCCTTCCGAATCGGTCGTGAGGCCAGACGGCAGCCAGAACTTCCCGTCGGTCACGCCGCTGCCACCGAAGACCCCGACGAGTTCGCCTTTCGCGTCGAAGCCCTGCACCACATCGGCTGAACCTTCGACGACCCAAAGCGTGCCCTTCGAATCGACGGCGACGCCCTTCGCGCGCGGCAGGTCTCCTGGTGAGTCACCGAGCCCACCGAGCGATTCGACGAAGGCGAGCCGCTCGTCGAAGTGCTGCACGCGGAAGTTCATGCTGTCGGCGACGAAGAGATGGCCGCGCTCGTCGACGGCGAGGTGCGTGGGGAAGTTGAACGCGCCCTGCTGCTCTCCGCGTTCACCGAGCGTCGTGGGCTCACCGCCCGACAACGAGATGACGTGCACTCGATGTTGCGCGGCGTCGACGACGAAGAGGCGCTCTCGCACCGTGTCGAGCGCGAGCCCCGTCGGCCGCGTGAACGTCGGCAGCTTCCAGCGCAGCGGCTGCGGCTCTCCCGTCGAAGGGTCGAAGCCATGCAGCGTGCCGTCAGCGACCACCAGCAACCCGCTCACGAAGACGGCTGCGAGCGGAGCCGTGAGCCCTTCATTGACCTCGAGGTGACGGTTCTCCTTCGGCAGATAGAGCCGCACGAGCCGCGTACCTGGGTCCGTCACGGCCACGCGACCATCGCTCGAGACCGCGACGCCGAACGGCCGATACAGCGCGTGCGTCGCTTCGGTGCCGGTGAGCCAGGCCCAGAGACGCGAGAACACGTTCTGCTCGATGCCGAGGTTCGCTGGCAGCTCGAGCGAACCGACGAAGCGCACCTGTTGGTTGCCCGCCTTCAGCCACGTCGGGTCCTCGGCCTTGCGCTCTCCGATGCGACGCACGGGCACGCTCGCGCAGCTCGAGGCGAGCGTGACGGCGACGGCGATGACAGCGAGGCGGTGCATGGTCAGAAGTCGAAGGGGCGAGCGAGCGAGAGGCGAACGAGGTGCTGCGTTGTGACGAAGCCCTGCGTGTCGTTGCGCACGACGTTCCACGAGAGCGAGGAGGTGAAGCGGCCGAAGCGCGCAGTGACGCCTGCGTTGCCGGTGATGGTGGTGAGCGGCAGGTTGCTGTCGAGCACCGTCCACCCGGCGAGGCCGCCGGCATGCGCGTCGAGCCACGGCAGCACGGGCAGCATCACGTTCGCCGAGAGCTGCGTCACTTCACGCGCGGTGAGCGGCGGGCCGAGGCTGAACGGCGACGCGGGAATCACGGAGGAGCCGCGCAGGTGGCGCAGGTCGATGTTTCCGGTGCCGCGCCCGAGCGTCGTCTGCGCGCCGCCGCCGATGGTGAAGGCCTGCTCGCGCAGCGTCGCGATGCCGCCGCTCAACAGGTCGATGTAGTCGCGGTAGCCGTCGTCGTAGCCGATGAGCGTGTACACCTCGGAGCGCGCTCCGATGCGCACGCGGGCCGTGCCCTTCGCGTGGTGCTCGGTGCGATTGCCGCCGCGACCCATGGGCGCCCGCACGAGCGCGATGCGGTAGTCGGCCTGCGCGTCGAAGCGCTCGAAGCCCACCGTCGAGATGGAGGCGCCGCTGTCGACGCTCGCCATCCACCCGTCGGTGAGGCCCACGCAGTTCGCGCAGTGCTGCGCCATCGTTCCCGCGAAGACGCCCGGCCGCACGGGGCCGATGACGCGGCCATACCCGACGCGCGCCGCACCTCCGGCCGTCGAGCCCACCTTCGTCGTGGCCGTCGTCGTCGCGAAGCCCACGTCGCCCGTCGCCGAAGCCGCGAACTCGTGCTGCTCGAAGGGCTGCCACGAGGCGCCGACGGTGGTTCCGCCCTGGGTGCCCGAGGCGTTGTCGAAGCGCACGTCACTCAGGCGACCGGTGGCGTCGGTGAAGAAGCGCGGCGTCCACCGCTGCTGGTGGGCGAACCGCACGTTGCGCTCGACCATCGACGACGCGGCGCCCGGCAACGGAACGACGAGGTGGCTGCGGTCGACGCTCTCGGCCATCAACGTGGTGGCGTGCTTCGGCGAAGTCCACGAGGTGAGCAGGTTCACGCCCAGCCACTCGCCGACGACGGTGCGGTTCTCCTGGGTGAGACGAACGGTGGCCGTCACCTGATGCGTGTCGAGCTGCTTGTAGAGCGACGCGGTGAGCGAGCGACGCACGTCGGAGAGCGGCTTGACGGTGCCGATGCCCGTGAAGTTCAGCTGCTCGGCGTCGACGCGCAGCCCCGGCGCCCAGGCGAAGGGCTCGAGGTGAACGTTGGCTCCGAAGGCGAGCGCCTCACGGCCGCCGAGTGTCGCGATGGACTGCGGGCCGCCGTCGGTGAGCGTTCCACGCACGTAGAGTCGCAGCGGCAACGCGCGCCGCGGGACGAGCCCCACCGCGAGGTCGAGCGTCGCCGAGCGGCCCGAGATGAGCGCGCCCGCGTCACCGAACGCGTTCATGTTCATGCCCTCGAACCCCGCGCTGAGCAGCACCGCGTTGGGGCCGAACGGCGTGCCGGCGTAGTGCAGCCCGAGGTTCTCCGAGATGAGCAGCGAGCGAACCGACTGCGTGGTGCCGTTCGGCGTCGTGGCGTCGAGCGTCTGCGCCTGGCCCTCGGCAGCGACGTTGCCGAACACGCCGGCCTGCGCCACCGAAGCCATCAGCACGCTGCTCGCCACCACGCGCCACACGACCTCATGCTCCCGACGGCGGCGGCGAGGTGCTGTCGCTCGCCGTGGTGTTCACCAGCTCGTAGACCTCGACGCGGAAGTTGAGGCCGTTGGTGACGTAGATGCGGTTCTTCGAGTCGATGGCGATGCCGGCCGGGTTCGAGAGGAAGCCCGCCGAGTCACCGCGCCCACCGAAGAAGAGGAGCAGCTTGCCGTCGCGGTTGAAGATTTGAACGACCGAGAAGAACGAGTCGACGACGTAGACGTTGCCGAACGAGTCGGTGGCGACGCCCTTGGGCTTGTCGAACTGGCCGAACTGGTCGCCGCGCTCACCGAACTGCCGCACGAAGGCGCCGTCGGCTGCGAGCTCCTGCACGCGCGCGTTCATGGTGTCGGCGACGAGCAGGTTCCCCGACGAGGTGACGTTCACGAACGTGGGAAAGAAGAGCTCGCCCGGCCCATCGCCCTTCTTGCCGAGCGCCGCCTGGTGCTCGCCGGTCGACAGCTTGTACGCGTGCACCGCGTGGGTGCCGCCAGTCGGCGTCGAGGTGTCGGTGACGTAGAGCAGGTCGTGGCTCGCATCGACGCCGATGCCGACGGGGCGCTCACAGTCCGACAGGTCGATGCGGCGCAGCGGCACGCCGAGGCGCGAGAAGTTGATGGCGGCTTTCAGCTGCGGCACCACCACCCACGGGCGGTCGGCTTCGAGCGCGATGCCGACGGGCACTCCACCGAGCGCCTCCTTCGCGATGGTCTGCACCGAGCCCTTCTCGACGTCGAAGAGGAACACCTGCGCGAGCGCCTGGTCGGTCACCGCGACCAGGTCGCCCGCCGGCGTCACCGCCACACCCACCGGGTGAAACAGCTGCGTCGGCGCTTCGGCGCCAGAGAGCTTGCGGAAGAACTTCGCTGCGCCCGACTCGAAATCGGCGGGGCCGCTGAGCGACTTCACGAAGCGAATGCGCTCCGTCGCCGGAGGGCCGGGCCACGCGATGTTCGCGCGCGCCGTCACGCAGCCCGTGGCGAGCGACGCGATGATGATCAGCACCCAACGGCTCATGACGTGGCTCAGTTCAAGGCGTGTGCCCCATGAGCGCGTGAGCGCGACGCAGAAGGTGCAGCGGTCGGGTGGTCGACGAAAATCGTTCAATCCACACCGCGTGGATCAGCGCAGAAGGTGCAGCGTCAGCTCCGACCCGTGTCGTCAGGTCGACCTGACACTCCGAGCGCAGGGCGTCTGCTCTTCCAGACATGGCAGACCACTCAACCCCACGAGGTGGCTGCGATAGGGTGGCTCGTGCCCTCGCGTTCGCGGGAGCCACGGAGCGATTCACCGATGCTCGACTTCCGAAATCGCCGCACCGAGAAGCTGTCGTCACCCATTCTGAGGCTCGACGCTGAAGGCGCGCTTCACCACATCTCCTGGACGGTGCGCGTCGTCGGTGGGCCCGACCAGGGCAAGGGCCTCGAGGTGACCAGGCCCATCGTCGTCGGCGGAGGAGACGGCGTCGACCTGCGCCTCTCCGACCCGGCCGTCTCGGGCCAACACGTGCAGCTCGAGCCACGGCCCGACGGCGTCTTCGTGAAAGACCTCGGCTCGACGAACGGCACGCTCATCGGTGGCGCGCGCGTCGAGACGGCCATCGTCGAGGGCCAGGCTGTCATCGCCATCGGCCGCACGATGTTGTCACTCACCATGTCTGACGAGCGGGAAGAGGCCATCGACGGGCCGACCGAGCTCGAGGGCCTCGTCGGTGGCAGCGCGGTGATGCGGCGGCTGTTCGGGCTCATCGAAAAGCTGGCGCCGAGCGAGACGCCGGTGCTGCTGCTCGGCGAGACGGGCACCGGGAAAGATGGGCTCGCGCGCGCGATTCATCAGCGCTCGACGCGGCGCAAGGCCCCGTTCGTGGTCGTCGATTGCGGAGCCATCGCTCCGCAGCTCGTCGAGAGCGAGCTGTTCGGTCATGCGCGCGGCGCCTTCAGTGGGGCCATCGCCGATCGGCCCGGCGCGTTCGTGGAGGCCGAGGGCGGCACGCTCTTCCTCGACGAAATTGGAGAGCTGCCGCTCGAGCTGCAGCCGAGGCTGTTGCGCGCGCTCGAGGCCCGGCAGGTGAAGCGGCTCGGTGAAGACCGGCCGCGCGCGGTCGACGTGCGCGTCATCGCGGCGACGCATCGGTCATTGCAGGCCGAGGTGCAGGCGGGGCGGTTTCGCAGAGACCTCTACTTCCGGCTCGCGGTCGCGGCGCTGCGCGTGCCTCCGTTGCGTGAGCGGCGTGACGACATTCCGCAGCTCGTTCGCGCGCTGCTGGTGCAGCTCGGGCGGGAGTCGTTCGAGCTGAGCGCAGACCTCGTCGCGCGGCTCGCCTCGTACGACTGGCCGGGCAACGTGCGCGAGCTGCGCAACGTGGTGGCGCGCGCGGTGGTGAGTGACGAGGTGTCGCTCGAGCACGTGCTGAACCCTGCGCCGGCGTCGGCTCCCGCGGCGCCGGCACTCGTACCTCCGCCGCCTGCGCTCGAGGTGCCGTTCAAGGAAGCGAAGGAGCGCATCGTCGAGCGCTTCACCCGCGAGTACCTCACGGCGCTCGAGCACAAACACGGTGGCAACGTGACGCAGATGGCGAAGGCGTCGGGCCTCGCGCGCACGTACCTGCACGACCTGCTCGCGAAGCACGGCATGCGCGGCGGAGAGAATTAGAGTCGCGGGCTCCATGCCCAGACCGCAAACCCTCAGCGTGCTCCGTTGGGACGTTCGGGAGCTGCAGAAGAAGTTGAAGAAGCTCGGCGTGACGCCGCCTCCGCCGAAGGGCGCGAAGGCGCTGGCCGACATCATGAAGCCGGGGAAGTTCTACGTGGCCCAGAACGCGCGTGAGCCGACGGCCGAGTACCTCGCCCAGCTGCAGGCGTTGGTCGACGCGCAAGAGACACGGTGGACGCCCGAGGCGTACCTGCACAACGTGATGGCGGCAGCGCTCGCGGTGGCTCCACCCTCGGAGCAGCTCGACGCACCCCACGGCCGCGTTCCTGCCCGGCCCGTCATCGACAACCACGGCTATCTCGCGCTGGCGCTGCTCGCGGCCGAGCACGTGTCGAAGAAGGTTCCAGAGGCCGAGCGCGCGCGGTTCACGCGGTGGGTCGAGCTCGGTCAACGCGTCGCAAAACGGCAGGCACTGAGCGCGAGAGACGAAGCGCTGCTTACCGAAGAGCTGCCGTACGTGCGCTTGCCGTCACGCGCCATCTCTCGCGCCTTCACAGCGACGTCGCCGTGTTTGCGGGTGGCCCAGGGCGTGGGCCTCGAGGCTGAAGAGGCCGATGCGCACAACGTCGGAGGCAAGGGCGCACGCGAGGCATGTGCACGGGCGGTGGAGGTGCTCTCGAAGTCGTCCGGAGCGGCGAAGAAGTTCCTCACGGCGCTCGATGCGTTGATTCTGCTCGAAGACGCGAAGTTGCGGTTCGGCGAGGTGAGCGCGAAGCCGTCGGCTGCGGTGGTGGCGAGCCGGTGGCGGGGCGCGGAGAAGGGAAAGGGCTCTCACTGGGTCGTCGAGCTCACGAATGGGAACTTTGCGCTGCTGTGGAAGGTGAAGGGGAAGTGGCGGCTCGTCGAGGGCGGGAGGGACGAGGTGCTCGCCTCGGTTCCTGATGCGCACTTCAAGGCCGCGACGCAGGCACTGCTCGGCTGAGGTCGCCTCCACGAGTCCGCCACCGGGTCGACGTCGTGCTCGTCGCCGGCCAGCGAGGGCGAACACGAGTCCGGCTACCGAGGCGAGGTCGCGGGCGCCGAAGAGCCGCAATGAGAGAAGGAGCGCTGCGACGGGATCACCGAATGATCCCCTCGCGAGCGATGCCCGTCACCGGCGCGTTCAGTTTGCCCAGCACCACGAGCACTGCATCACCGCGAACGACCCGCTTCGCGGAGAGATCTCCAGTCACGACGTAGATCGATCTCGTGTCGCGACCGAGCCGCAGAACTCCGTCGACGATGAGATCACCATCGATGAGCAGATATTCGGCGGCTCCTTTCGCGCGTTCGCGCTTCGCGACATCGAAGCTGCGCAAGCGCAGGCCGCCCGCCGCAATCTCGACGCGCCGAGCGTAGCCCGTGAACCAGCGCCCTTTTGCGCGTCGATCGGCCTGACCGGGCGTGAGCGTCGAACCAGACCGCCGAGCGACCGTCGGTGCGTCGGGGCGCACGACCAGATCGATCCACTTCGAGGTGAGTTTGGCGAATCGAAGTGCCTCAGCTCCCTTTCGCTCGAGAATCACCTCGCGCTTGCGCCGCAACTGCGTCTTGTGGAGTTTCGACACTCCGCGCGAGCGGCGGAGGAGCGTGTCGACGCGCTCGAGGACGGCGGCCACGGTTGGTTGCATGCCGCATCATGTACCGCAGCGCGATCAGGGTTCGAGGTCGGGCGTCGACGAGTCAGCTCGTCGCCTGTGGCTCGCGTGCCGAAGACCGTCTGCGCATCACGAGCGCCCCGAGCGCGAGCAAGAGCGGCAGTGGCGAACTCGCCGTGCAACCGCATCCCGTCGGCGGTTCCATCGAATCTGCGGATCCACCAGCGACTGCGGTTCCACCAGCGACTGCGGTTCCACCAGCGACTGCGGATCCACCTGCGACTGCGGATCCACCTGCGACTGCGGATCCACCTGCGACTGCGGATCCACCTGCGACTGCGGATCCACCGGCGACTGCGGAGCCACCTGCGACTGCGGAGCCACCTGCGACTGCGGATCCACCTGCGGCTGCAGATCCACCTGCGGCTGCGGATCCACCAGCGACTGCGGTTCCACCAGCGACTGCGGAGCCACCTGCGGCTGCGGATCCACCTGCGAATCCACCTGCGAATCCACCTGCGGCTCCGCCGCCCGCACTTCCTCCACCTGCTCCACCATCAGGCGTCGACACGCACTGCCCCGACGCATTGCACGACCCGACCGCGCACGTGCCACACGACGTCCCACACTGATCAACTCCGCACTGCTTCCCACTGCAGAAACTCACCGGAGCCTGATTCGTTGGCGTGCCATTCAACAACGAACGCGTCAGCCCGAGCCCAAGCGACGCTCCGGTGCAGAACTCGCCCATCGTCGTGAACCCCTCGAGGAAGCTCGAGTACGGCGCCGTCGCCTGCGCCGCGGTGTACCAACTGAACGAGCCGAGCGGATTGAGCGAGTAGAGGTAGCACGGGCCCATGTCGAGCCCGCCGCCGTACAGCGCGAGCGTGTCGTAGTTGGCGTCGCGCAGATGTTCTTCGGGCGACTTCGTGTTGCCGGGAGAGGCGAGAAGGCACGCACCAAGCGACGACGTGGGAAAGCCCGCAGCCTGCTGCCGCCCGCGGTCCGTCATCTGCACGAGGTCGTAGTACGCGTCCTGGTTGTCTTCGGCTGGCGCGCTCGGGTTCATGTACGTGCCCATGTCCATCCACGAGCCCCAGCCGTCGAACAGGTTGCAATAGATGGAGTCGGCCGCGCGCTCGCCCACGGTCGTGCCATTCGCGATGCGTGCAATCTCGCGAAACGGCCGACGCGCGTAGAAGGTTCGCGCGTTCTGCGTCATGCCGAGCACGATGAGCCCGCCGCCGCGCAGGCGCCAGTAGACGCCTCCGAGCCAGAACGCGACGAACTCACGCTCTTCATCGGTGAGCGACGGATACGGCAACACCGGCCGCGTTCGCGATCGCGCGCCAAGACACTGCTGCTGCACGAGCGCTCTTGCCGTGCCTGCTGCGATCGTCTGAGTGACGTGCGCATCGATGGCGTCAAGCTCGGTCGACAACTGCGTCACCTCCAGGCGCAGCGCGGGCCCGCGGGTCGCGTCGAAGCACGAGGCATCGCTCGTCAGCCGCGAGATGACCGACTGAAACGCCGTGCGCGCCGTCGTCACCCGTGCGCTCTGCGAAGGCCGCACCTTCCACAACACGCGCCGCATCGTCGGCACCCAATCGCCGGGCAGCATTCCTTCGGGCACCGGCACACGAGCGAGCCCCGCGCCTGCGAGCCCAAGCTGCTGCTCGAGCGTGTTCGTGTGCGCGTCGACGTACGAGTTCAACTGCGACTGGCTCAACCCCGATGGAATCGTGCTGGCTGACACGAACCGCTCGGGCTCTTCCAGCTCGAGACACGTCGCGAGGTTCGTCGCGTTCAGGCTCTGCCGAATCGTGGCCTCGTACTGCTGACACGTCGTCGACGCTCCCGCCGCGAGGAACGAGGTCGCCGGCACCACGAACGTCGCGCTCGTCGAACAGAACACCGGAGCTGGCCACGTCATCGGCGCCGTGCCCGCATCGAGCGTGCGCAGAAACTGAGCCTTCATCTCGGGCGCGAACCACAACGTCACTGTCGGCGTCGTGGCACCCTGCGGGCCAGCCTCGAGCGACTCGAACGTCGACGGCAGTCGCACCCACGACGGCATCGCTCCGTTCAATGCCGTCACCTTCTGCGCCGTGAGCGTCGGGTTCTGCGGCAGCCCGGCATCGAACTCGAACGGCAGCCGTCGCTGCGCCCACGCGACGCACGGGAGGACCACGAGAAGGCTGAGCAGGTTCCGCATGGCGTGGCGCGTCCACCACAGTGTGTGGTGCTGATCCACCACCTTGGCCCACGCGTGACGCCCATTCGAGGCACGGTGCGTTGGCATGACTCGTGGTCTGATGCGGCTCCGCATGTTCTTCCCCCGCCTGTGTCTCGCGCTCGTTGCGCTCGGCCCGCTGTTGGCCCACGCGCAGCAGCAGTGCAGCGCTCCACCCGGTCCACGCCCTGCGCCGACCGACATCATCTCTGACACGCGCGCGCTGCGTCGCATCGCGCTCACGCTCGAAGGCACCACGCCCGACATTGCAGAGCTCGAAGCGCTGGCAGCAGAGGCCTCGGCCGAAGCGCGCCAATCGATGTTGCAGCAGGCCATCGACCGGCGGCTTCAGTCACCAGCCTTCTACGACCAGATGGTCCGCTTCGGTCACGAGTGGATCAGCATCGGCACGTACACGAAGGGCGCGCAGGGCGACGCGTACCAGGGCGACATGGCGGGCCACCTGTTCCGCTGCAACACGGGCACGGCGCACGCGAACGCGTACTTCATCAACGACGACCCTGACGCGAACATGCAGAACGTCTGCAAGGACCTCGACAAGAACGGCGCCGCGAAGACGCAGGCGACGTTGCAGGTCGAGCCGTGGTGGGCACCCGGCACGCAAGTCACCGTCGTCGGCGTCGCCGCGAGCTCGACCGCCACCACCGTTCCCGGCCCGAACAACACCACCGTCGACTGCGGGCGCGCGAACGGCGGCTACTACGACCCGTCGGTGCCCGATGGCTGCGGGTGCGGACCGAACCTCGTGTGGTGCGCTCCGCTCAGCGGGCTCGGCGCAGGGAGCGTCTACGACCTCTACGGCTCGCAACGTCGTCATCCGTTCGAAGAGCCCGCGCGGCTGCTCGGTCACCTCGCGTGGCACGACCGCGACCTCTCCGACCTCGTGCTGGGCAACTACTCCGTCGGCACGAACTGGCTGCGTCATCTCTATGTGCGGCACGGTCGACAGCACGGCAGCACCGCGACCGACGCGAACACCACGTGGTGGAAGCCGGCCGCCGACACGAGCGCGCGCGACCCGCGCCACCCCGACGCGAACGACCCGCAGGCCTGGCGTGAGTTCGTCGTCGAAGACCTGAACCCCTTCTTCCTCTCGCTCACGAACAAGCAGCCCGGCGGTGGTTTCGGCCGCACGTACCACTACGACCCGCGCACCACGACGACGCCACCCGAAGGGCTGCCCTCGGCCGGCGTGCTGACGATGATGGGCCCGAACTCGTCGTGGCCGCGTGAGCGGGTTCGCGCCGCGCGGTTCCTCGAGGTGTTCGCGTGCTCGGCGTTCTCTCCGCCTGCAGCAGGCTCCACCTTTCCGCCGTACCAGAACGACCCCGCGACGGGCGGCACCTGTCTGCACTGCCACACCACGCTCGACCCCGCGGCCATCTTCTTCAAGCGCTGGGACTTCGACCCGCAGTCCTCGTACTACGTGCCGTGGCCGTTCCTCGGAGGCATCGGCCGCTACCGCATCACCGCCGCGTGGATCAGCGGGCGCTACCCGTTCTCCGCCGCCGACGGCAGCCCGGGCTTCCGCTGGAAGAACGCGTTCGTGCCCAACACGGTGATGACGCCGGTAACGCCCGAGCAGATTGCGGCGAACCCCGAAGCGGTGCTGCTCGACACGATGCCGCAGACGTACTCGCTCCTCGGAGAATCGGGCGACGGCACCATGGGGCCGCTCGGCTTCGGCAAGATTCTCGTCAGCTCTGGCGCCTTCGACCGCTGCGCCGTCAGAAAGCTGTACGCGCGTTTCGTGGGCCGTGAGCTGCACCCCGCCGACGAGCGCCCGTACATCGACGCGCTGGTGAAGCAGTTCGTGAACGACGGTCGCAAGGTGAGGCCGTTCATTCGCTACCTGATGACGCAGACCGAGTTCCGGAGGGGCCTCTAAATGAACGCGCGCCTCCTCTGCTTCCTCTCGCTCGCGGCGTGCACCGGCAACATCGGCTCGTCGACGAACCCAAACCCGTTCTCCTCCGATGGTGGGCTGCTGGCCGATGGCGGCTGTGCTCCCGTGAGCCGCAACGACGAGATGCGCCTCGCGCTCGCCGGAGCCTGTGCGGGCTGTCACGTCGCCGGCTCCAAGCCGTACTGGGCGTCGCTGACTGCGTTCGAGGGCCTCGTCTACGACCCGAAGTACGTCGTGCGCGGCGACCCCGACAACAGCCTCTTGCTCAAGCTCTTCAAGGCCAACGCGCCGGGCTCGTTCACGCAGATGCCGCCGGGCGAGAAGTACGAAGCGATGCTGGCCCGCGGCGGAGCGACCGTGACCATCGCCGACCTCGAGCAGTGGATTCGCGATTTGCCACCGCAAGGCAGCGTCGTCGCCGAGCCGATTCCCGAGCGCTTCACCGTGAGACGCCTCACCGCCGAAGAGATGGTCGTCTCGGCGATGGCGCAGCTCGGGCTCACGCTCGAAGACTTCATCGACACCTCGAACATGAACTGGCGCCAGCAGGAGTACACCGTCAACGGCGGCAAGTTCTTCATCTGGCCGAAGGACTGGGCGCCGGGCATCTCGCGACAGTACGTCTCCGACTCGCGCACCATCGAACGCTACGAAGCACTCGGCGGCATGGCGGCGCTCGACAACCGCGGCAAGGACTTCGCCCTCGGGCCCGCGGCGGTGCAGACGCTCGTGCAGATGTCTCAGGCCTGGTGCAAACGCGCCATCGAGAAGCCGGGCAACACCGCCGTGCTCCGTTACGTCACGCTCGCCGACAAGAGCGCGACGAAGGCGGCCGACATCAAGAAGAACATCGCCGCGCTGCACCTGCGCATGCTGGCCGAGCCGGCGACCGACGACACCGTCGAGGCGCTCTACACGAAGGTCTACCTGCCCCTCGAAGCGACGAACACGAAGGCCGCGTGGACGGCCGTGTGCGCGAGCTTCATGCGTCACCCTCAGTGGCTGAGCTTCTGAAGAGGCCCCATGCGAAATTCCTCACGACGACAGCTGCTCAAGTGGTCTCTCGGCGCTTCTCAGCTCGCGCTGCTCGAGCGCTTCAACCTGCTCGGCTCGTCTCGGGCGCACGCCCAGACGATGGACACGCCGACGCGCCTGGTCGTGCTCTACGTGCCCGGCGGTTTCCGCCCGCAGTACGCCTTCTGGCCCGGCACCGACGCGCAGGTCGAACAGAACGTGCCCGACCCGGGTGGCTTCGCCGGTGAGCCGACGTTCTTCCGCGCGAGCGACTTGATGGACCTCGCTCCGGGAGATGGGCGCTTTCCCGCGCTGCGTGTGTGGCGCTCGTGGAACCCCGCGATGCCGCAGCAGCGAAACGGCACACCGTACACGCCGTCGATGTACGGCTACGTGAACTGGGCGCTGCACGAGAACGTCGCCATCGCGCACGGCATCGACCAGGGCACGGCCGACCACGCGAGCGCGTTCGTCTCTGCGATGTGCGGCGTGCCGAGCCCCGACTTTCGCGCGCCGGCGTTGCACTCGGTCGTCGCCAATCACTTCTTCGCGCAGACAAAGGAGCAGCGTCCCCTGCCCTTCGTCACCATCACCAGCGAGCGTGGGCTCCCTCAAGCGACGGGGCTCCCTTCACACGCGGCGCCCGTGCGCGTGCCCAGCATCGAGGCGCTCAAACCGCAGCTGTCGACGAAGCCAGCCGACAACCCGTGGTGGGCCGGGCTCGAAGCGCGCACCGCGAAGCCCGAGCTCAACTTCGACGGCTCTCCCAACGGCTCGATGATTCAGACGACCGCGCTCGAGGACTACACGCTCGGCGTGCCCGGCGCGTTCAAGGGCAAGTCGTCGCCGAAGACCGACGCGTTTCTCGAGCAGCTGCACGGGTCGCTGCGCAGCGTCTCTCGGGTGCTCGCGGCCGACGTGGTGACGGTGCTCGAGCGCACGAAGGGCATCGACGCGCTGACGACGTCACGGCCGGCGTACCTCTCGGGCTACTTGAACTCTGCGTTCAGCTACACGTTCGGGCTCGCGAACTTCCACATGACGGGGCTCGAGCCGCGCTTCGACATGGCGCTGCGATTGTTGAAGGCCGACCTCGCGACGGCGGTGCACGTGTCGATGGGCCTCGACTTCGACACGCACAGCGGGCTCGGCCACGCCTTCTCGTGCGCGCACGGCCGCAACATGTTCGACCTGGTCGCGCGCTTCCTCGGAGAGCTCAAGAGCACGCCGCTGCCGAACAAGCCCGGCAAGACGCTGCTCGACGACACGCTGGTGGTGATGATGAGCGAGTTCGGCCGCTCGTGGGCCAGCAAGGGCGCGTCTGGCTACAACCTGCCCGACGACCACCACCCGTTCACGTCGGTGATGTTCGCGGGCGGCAACGTCGCCAACAACCGCATGGTGGGCACCTACGACACGCGCGGCTTCGGGTTGCCGACCGACATCATCGAAGAGAACGAGCAGCCGAGCCGCCGGGTGCCGCGGGCGGCAGACGTGACCACGACCGCGCTGCGCATCATGGGCCTCGGGTTTCACGACTTCTTCATTCCCGGCGGGTTCGGCGAAATCGTGGGGCTGCGGAAGAACGCCTGACGTGAAGGTGCGCGCGGGCAGGAGCTTGTGTAGATCGACCGCATGCCCGCTCCAGTGAACGGCTCCGGCCGCACGCCCCAGGTTCCGCAGACGACGCCCTCCACCACGCCGAACACGCCGACGGCTCCGAGCACGACGCCCGCGCAGCCGGGGTGGACGCCAGCGGTTCGTGACGGCAACGGCCGCTCGACGCCGTCGCTGCTCAACCAGCGCTTCGCCGGAGACGGTCAGCTCGGCCAGGTGCTCGGTGGCGGCGCAGCGCTCGGCACCGGCGCGAAGGGCGACGGCGTGAAGAAGTTCCAGCAGGCGATGAGCGACATGGGCTTCGCGCTGCCCGACTCGGCCGACGGCAGCTTCGGCCCGATGACCGCGAAGGCGGTGCGGAACTTCCAGGTGAACGCGTCGAAGATGTTCCCCGACGTGAAGCCGACCGGCAGCATCGACGCCGCCACGCTGCGCGCTCTCGACCAGCTCGCGCCCGCGCCGGGGCAGCACGGCCAGACGAAGAACATTCCTTCGCCGTTCTACGACGGCAAGCCGGTGCGCGTGGTGGTGCTGAAGGACGAGCACCGCACGTTCCTCTTCGACAAGAACGGCAAGCTCGAGAGCATCTTCCAGAACGCGGTGGGCGCGAAGGCGACCTCGACCGACGAGGGCCTCAAGAAGGTGACGACGAAGCTCGACGAGCGCGCGGCCCTCGATGCGGGGCAGCGGCTGTGGGGCGGGCCGGTGTTCGGGCCGCGCATTCTCGACCTGTCGTGGGCCGACGGCCGTCGCTCGGGTGAAGAGCTGCACGGCACGAGCGCGCCGAAGCAGCTCGGCGAAGACGTGAGCCACGGCTGCGTTCGCCACTCCAACACCGACATCGTGAAGCTCTACGATGCACTGTCGGTGGGCGACCAGGTCGCCATCGTCAGCGGCCTCAAAGACGCGCACCTGCGCTGAGTGGAGCGCTCGGCACCAGCCGGCGCAACCACCAGATGAAGAGCGGCGCTCCGACGAGCTCGAGCGCCGTGAAGAAGATGAAGGGCGCGGGTGGCAGGCCCACCTGCAGCATGGCGAGCGCGCGGCCGAGGCCGCCGACGCCAATCACGACCCAGAGCCAGATGATGAAGGTCGCGCGCCGGTCGAGCTGACGCAGGCCCCAGATCATCAACAGTCCGAGCCCCAGCCACACGCCGCCGAAGAAGCGCAGGTTGCTGTCGAGCACCCGGTGCGCGGGAGACGAGAGGTCGAGCTGCGGCGCGAGGAGCGACGTGCCGAAGAGCAGCTCCACCGCGCCGGTGAGCAGGGGCACCAGGGTCAACACCGCCATCAACACCACGAAGACGCGCCGTGAGTTCATGCTCGGCACGCTATCTGAGCACTGCTAAGATGTCATCATGACCTACCACCATGGGGCGCTGTTCGACTCGTTGGTCGAGGCGGCCGGGGAGCTCCTCGAGGCTGACGGGCTCGAGGCGTTGTCGCTGCGGGAGGTCGCGCGACGCGCCGGGGTCAGCACGGCGGCGCCGTACCATCACTTCACCGACAAGCAGGCGCTGCTGGTCGCGCTCGCGACCGATGGCTTCGACGACCTCGAGGCCGCGCTCACCCGGGCGACGGCGAAGGTGAAGAACCCCCGCGCGCGACTTCAGGCCATGGCCGACGGGTACCTTCGGTTCGCGAAGCAGCGCCCCGCCCTCTACCAGCTCATGTTCTCGCCGCTGCTCGCCGGCGCTCGGGGCGCGGGGCCGCTCTTCGAGGCGAGTCAGCGCGCCTTGGCGGTGCTCCGCGGCGCGGTACTCACCGGAAAGCCGGGAGCCGATGGCGTCGACGTGCTGCTCGCCTGGGCGCTCGGTCACGGCGTCGCGTCTCTGGTCGAGCTCGGGCTCTTCGACGGCCCCTCACTCGGCGCACCGGAGAACGTCGACGCGTTGGTGATGGCGCGTCTCGTGGGACTTCTGTCGGCACGCGGAGGGCGGAAACCGCCCCTGAAATGACACTCGTTCTGCACTTTGGAGGCCCGCGGAGTGTCAGGCCGATCATGCGAGTGTGGCAGTGGGTGGCGGTGGTGAGTCTGGTCGCTGCGTGCGACCGACCCGTGGTGATGACGCAGCGTGGGCAGGTTGGAGCAGAGCCCGGCTCGGTCGACTTCGGGGTGCTGTCTCCCGGTGGGGTGGTGCGGAAGAGCGTCGCGCTGGTGAATCGGGGCGAGGCGCCGGTGACCGTTTCGCGCGTCGCCTTGCGCGACGGCGCCGTCGGGTTCTCGGTCATGTCGTCGCCGGCGCGGCTCGAGGCGGGAGCGAGTGGGGCTCTCGAACTCGTCTTCGTGGCTCCCGCGGATGAAGGAGTTCGCTCGACGGTGCTGTTGATTGACTCCGATGCCGCGAACGCTCCGACGTTGGAGGTGCCGCTGACTGCGCGGGTGCTGCTCGCAAACCTCATGGATGCAGGTGTTGTCGATGCGGGCGTCCTCGTCGATGCGGGCGTCCTCGTCGATGCGGGTGTCGTCGTCGATGCGGGTGTCGTCGTCGATGCGGGTGTCGTCATCGATGCGGGTGTCGTCGTCGATGCAGGTGTCGTCGTCGATGCAGGTGTCGTCGTCGATGCGGGTGTCGTCGTCGATGCAGGTGTCGTCGTCGATGCGGGTGTCATCGTCGATGCGGGTGTCATCGTCGATGCGGGCGTCGTTGATGCGGGCGCCGTCGTCGATGCGGGTGCCCTGGTCGATGCAGGAGTCGACGCAGGAGCGGTCGACGCTGGCCCGGCGTGGACGCAGCTCGCTGGAGGCGACTTTCACACCTGTGGGCTGCGCTCCGATGGCTCGATCTGGTGCTGGGGCTTCCCGCAAGATGGGCGCCTCGGCTTCGACGCCGGCGCTCTCGACTTCGTCGCGACGCCCACGCTCGTGCCGCCCTTCGTTCCCGTCACGCAGCTCGCCTCGGGAGGCAACACCACCTGCGCGCGCTCCACGACCGGCGCCGTCTGGTGCTGGGGCGAGAACCTCTACGGCCAGCTCGGCGACGGAACCGTCAACCCGAGCTTCACGCCTCGTCAGGTGCAGAACCTCTCTGACGCCGTCGAGGTCGCCGTCGGTTACGGCTTCGCGTGTGCTCGTCGCGCCACCGGCACCGTCGTCTGCTGGGGCAAGAACAGCCAGGGAGAGCTGGGCGCGGGCAGCACCGCCTCCACGTCGCCCACGCCGCTCGCCGTCGTCGGCCTCACGCAAGTCGAGCAGCTCGTCGCCGGCTACTCCACCGTTTGCGCGCGCAGCGGCACCGCGGCGTGGTGCTGGGGCTCGAACACCAGCGGCCAGCTCGGCGTCACGGGAGGCAACCGCAACAGCCCGGTCGCGATGAGCACGCTCACCAACGTCGCAGGCATCGCCGTCGGCTACGGGCACGTGTGCAGCGTGCAGACGGCCGGCACGGCGCAGTGCCTCGGTCACGGCTCGTCGGGTCAGCTGGGCGACGGAGTCGACACCCTCGGCTCGTCGCTCACTCCGAGACAGGTCACCGGGCTCGTCGACGCGGCCGAAATCTCTGCCGGCAACAACCACACCTGCGCGCGTCGACGCAACGGCGCCATCGTGTGCTGGGGCTCGAGCTCCAACGGCCAGCTCGGCATCGGCATCACGGGCCATTCGAACTCGCCGGTCGCCGTCGCCATCACTGACGCCACCGCGCTCGACCTCGGCGCCGACTTCTCGTGCGTGGTGCGCGCAAATGGCGACGCGGCCTGCTGGGGGCAGAACGTCGGCGGAAACCTGGGCTTCGGCGCGGCGGGCCTCGTGCTCGCTCCCACGGTGGTCGCGCTTCCCCCGGTCACGGCCTTCGGCGCAGGCGGCGACACCTCGTGCGCCGTCACGCAGGGTGGCTCGGTCTCGTGTGGGGGAGGACACGCGGCGGGAGCCGTGGGCGACGGCACGACGAACCATCGCTTCAGCCCCGTCGCGGTCGCCGGTGTCTCGGGAGCGACCGCAGTCGACGTTCACGACGTGCACGGCTGCGCCATCGTCGCGAACGGCGCGGTGCAGTGCTGGGGCAACAATGGCAGCGGCTCGCTCGGCAATGGATCGATGACGGGCACGGGCCCCGCGATGGTGTCGGGCCTCACCGGAGTCGTCGAGCTCGCCGTCGGCGCGGGCCACACCTGCGCGCGCATTGCTGGGCAGGTCGCTTGCTGGGGCCGCAACGACATGGGGCAGCTCGGAGATGGCAGCCAGATGGCGCGCAGCACGCCGGTCTTCATTCCCGGTCTCACCGACGCGGTCAGCGTGACGGCGGGCTTCTGGCACACGTGCATCGCCCGGGCGAGCGGCGCGGCGTGGTGCTGGGGCGCTGCGGTCGCAGGTCAGCTCGGCAATGGAGTCTCGATGACGCCGCGCACGACGCCCTTCGTGGTGCCCTTCATCTCCAACGCCGTCAGCGTCGCGGCGGGAGACCACTTCAGCTGCGCGCGGCTCGCGACCAACGAGGTGCGGTGCTGGGGTGCGAACAGCTTCGGTCAGCTTGGTGATGCCTCACAGGTCGACCGGCCGAACGGCGTGATGTTCGGAATCAACAGCGACGCGCAGACGCTCTGGGCGAACGGGTACCACACCTGCGTGAAGCGGCCCTCGGGCGTCATCGAGTGCGCCGGCCGTAACAACCGCGGAGAGCTCGGCTTCGGCACGCTGCAGTACCTGGCGAGCACGCCGACCCCGACGCCGTACGTGGGCAGCGTCGCCATCGGCAACGCGCACCTCTGCGGCCTGTCGGCTGGTGTCGTGCGCTGCGCAGGGCTCAACGACCGTGGCCAGGTGGGCGACGGCTTCGACCCACGAGTTCCGCGTCGCGTCTTGCGGCCCTGATGGTCGCTCCGGCCATGCGATGGGTGCTCCTGCGTTGCGCTCGACGCTCCACGACCTCACCCCGAACCGGTTCCGGAGTCCCTTGCACTCAACCCTGGGCCCGAGTCGCCGTGTGCTGTGCGACCTGTGACCGCGACCAACGAGCCTGATCACCGCTTCGACGCGACGACCTGGACGCCACCGAGCGGGCGCAAGGTGATGACAGGCTCGGGCGTGAACTGTTGCCCCGGCACAAGCGACAGGTGCATGCGCTGCAACACGGTGGCGAGCACCAGCGTGGCCTCGACCATCGCGAAGGTGTCTCCGATGCACTTGCGCTGCCCCATGCTGAACGGCAGGTAGGCGCCCTTCACCGGCTGCGGCGCGTCGGCGGCGAAGCGCTCGGGGTCGAAGGCCTCCGGGTCTTTCCAGAAGTCCGGGTGGCGGTGCAGCGCGTACGAGCAGATGAAGACGATGGCGTCTTTCGGCAGCGTCACGCCGTCGATGACCTCGGTCTCGACCACGCGGCGCGCGAGCGACCACACCGGCGGGTACAGGCGCATCGACTCCTTCAGCACCATCGCCGTGTACGTGAGCTTCGGCACGTCACTCATCGTGGGCACGCGGCCGCCGAGCACGTCGGTGAGCTCCTTCACGAGGCGCTGCTCGACCTGCGGTGACTTGCCCAGCAGCACCATCGTCCACGCGAGCGCGTTCGCCGTCGTCTCGTGACCCGCGAGGAAGATGGTCATCACCTCGTCGCGCAGCTGCTCGTCGCTCATGCCCTCGCCCGTCTCGGGGTCGCGCGCCTCCATCAACATCGCGAGCAGGTCGTTCTTCGGGCCCGAGCCGTCGCGGCGAGAGGCGATCATTCCCAGCACCACGCGGTCGAGCTGCGAGAGCGCCTTCTGGAAGCTGCGATTGCGCGGCGTCGGCACCCACTCGGGAAAACCGAAGGGGTGCAGCGTGCGATGAATGAGGTGCTCGAGCGCGACGGTGATGGCCTGGCCGACTTCACTGGCCGACGAGGTGACGTCGCTCGACAGCAGCGTCTCGCCCACCAGGCGCAGCGTCACGCGCATGAACTCGTTGGCGACGTCGAAGGGCTTGCCCGGCTGCCAACCGTTCACCATGTCGGTGGTGGCGGTCGTCATCATCTCGCCGAAGGCCAGCATGCGCTCACGGTGGAAGGCGGGCTGCGCGATGCGGCGCTGGCGTTTCCAGAACTCACCCTCACTGGTGACGAGCCCGTTGCCGAGCACCTTGCGCAACATCTCGTAGCCGCGCGTCTGCTTCACGTAGTTGCGGGAGTTGCCGACGAGCACGTGCTCGACGAGCTTCGGGTCACTGATGATGAAGCCCTCGACCAGCGGCAACGGCAGCCGCACCACGGGGCTGTGCTCGAGCGTGGCGCGCTCCATCACCCGCAGCGGGTTCTTCTGCAGCTCGGGCAACACACCGAGCACTGGCACGCCAGGCAGCGACTGCATGGGAAACGGAGTCGACATCGACGCGGGGGCTGGTGTCACGTTCATGAGCGACATAATATGAGCCCGCGCTCACATATTCGACTCGCTTTCCCGACCCGGTGCCGACGTGACTTCACAGTCTGCTGATTTCGTTCGAAAACTCCCGACACAGGCGCGCGCGCAGCACACCGTGAACGCAATTCTTCGAGCGACCGCTCACATTCTCAAGACGAAGGGCTACGCGGAGTGCAGCACCAACGCGGTGGCGAAGAAGGCCGGCGTCTCCATCGGGTCGCTGTACCAGTACTTCCCCTCGAAGGAGGCGCTCATCACCGCGCTGGCCGAGGAGCACGCGCAGAAGGCCCGCGACCTGATGCTCGAGAGCATCGCCGCAGCAGCCGCGCAGCCGCGCTCGGTGGAAGAGATGGTGCGCGCCTACATCGACGCGATGGTGCGGCTGCACGCCGACGACCCCGAGCTGCATCGCGTGTTGATGGAGCAGCTGCCCGGCATTCGGGTCGGCGTGCTCGCCATGCAGCGCGCGTCGAACCAGACGGCCGGCCTGGTGCGCGCGTGGCTCGAGGCGCATCGGTCGCAGCTGCGTGAGCTCGACGTCGAGGTCGCGACCTACGTGCTCATCACGAGCGTCGAAGCGGTGACGCACCTGCGGCTGATGGACCGGCCCTCCCACCTCGACACCGAGACGCTGGTCGACGAGCTGAGTGAGCTGGTGCTGCGGTACCTGGGCATCGCGCCAACCAGGAAGGCCAGACGCCGGGGGTAATTCAACCCGCGTGGGCGGTGATGTCGCCAGTCGGCGTGACCGAGAGGGTGATGGTCGCGGGCGGTGTGGCCGAAGCCGTGAGCAGGCTCGCGACGGCAGAGACGACATGCTGCTCCACCGCGCGTTTGAGCGGCCGCGCGCCGTACCGTGGGTCGAAGCCGAGCTGGGCGACGCGCTCGACGACGGCCTCGGTCCACGTCACCTTCACGCCGCGCCTCGCGAGCCCCTCGCGGCCGAGCGCGCGCTCCACCACGCGTGAGGCGATGAGCCCAATCTCCTTCGGCGTGAGCGGGTGGTAGGCGACCAACTGGTCGAGGCGGTTGATGAGCTCGGGCCGGAAGAACTGCGACGCCGCGGCGAGGTAGTGCGTCTGCACGTCGCGGGTGCCATCTCCAAACCCGAACGACTTGCCCGAGCTCTCGGCGCCGAGGTTGCTCGTCAGCAGCACCACCGTGTTGCGGAAGCTGACCGTGCGCCCGTGGGCATCGGTGAGCCGGCCTTCTCCCAGCAACTGCAGCAGCAGGGCGTGCACGCTCGAGTCGGCCTTCTCGACCTCGTCGAGCAACACCACGCCGAACGGCTGCTCCCGCACCTTCGCGGTGAGCGAACCCTGCGCTGCGCCCGCCGCGATGAGCCGCCACGCGCTGCCCGGCGCCGCGTACTCCGCCATGTCGATGCGCGTGAGCCGCTTCTCGTCACCGAAGAGATAGTGCGCGAGCGAGAGCGCCGACTCCGTCTTGCCCACGCCCGTGGGGCCGAGCAGCAGGTACGCGCCGAGCGGGCGTGAGGGGTCGCACAGGCCGGTCTTCAAGGTCACGACGAGGTTGCGCAAGAGCACCATCGCCTCGTGCTGGCCGACGACGCGCTGCCCCAGCTTCGCGAGCACCTGCTCGGGGTCGAGCTTGATGGAGGGGTCGATGAGCTCGCGCGCGTAGCCGGTGCGCGCGACGAAGGCAGACGTCACCGCGTCGCCGTCGACGGTCGAGACCTTGCCGCCCGCTGGAGCCCGCGCCGCCGCACGCAGCAGGTCGACGGCCGCACCGGGAACACCGCCCGCTTCGCCGAAGCGCTCGACGAGGTCGATGGCGCGGTCGAGGGCCTGGTCGGTGATGGTCACGCGGCGCTGCCTGGCCAGCCGTTTCGCCGATGCCGCGAGCGCCTGCTTCCCCTCGAGGGCGCCGAGCGGCCGAACGGCCAGGCTGCGGAACGCGCGCACGAACGCGCCGTGGGTTCGCTCAGCGCGCGCCACGTCTTCGGCCGTCGCCTCGATGACGACGCGCAGCTCTCCCGCTTCGATGGAAGGCAGCAGCTGCTGCGCGATGTCGAGCCCCGAGTCGCCACGACCGGTGCCCGCGTTGAGCAGCTCCGAGAGCGAATCGACGTGCAGCACCGAAGGCTCGCTGCGCAACGAACCGACCATGCGGCGAACGCGGTCTTGCCACTCGCCGAGGTAGCGCATGCCAGCGACGATTCTCGCGCCACTCGTCGAGTAGACCTCGACGCCACTCAGGACCGAGCCCTTCGGCGCGTCGGCCACGCGATGCACCAGCTCGTGCACGAGCGTCGTCTTGCCCACGAGCTGTGGCCCGACCAGCAACACACTGCCGCGGCCCGAGCCGCAGAGGGTGTCGGCGAGCAACTGCACCTCGGCGTCACGCTGAAACGCGCGCTCCACCGTCCCCACGTCCTTCTCGTCGGAGAGCCGTCGGCACGCCTCCGAGAGCCCGGGCGGCAGCGGCCTGCGACGCTTCGTCTGTTTCTCGCGCTTCGCCTTCTCCTTTCGCACCTCGGCGCGCTGGTCGAAGCGGGTGTCGACGGTGAGCGTTCGCACCGACTCCTCGCCCGAGTAGCTGACCTCGAGCAGGCGCTGCAGCGGGGCGAGGTGCAGCTCGTGACGAATGAGCTCTTCGGCGAAGCCCTCGAAGTCGGCGAGGTCTGACAGCACGTGCTCGAGGTTCAGCCGCGGCACCATGAGACGAACTGGGCTGTTCTTCTTCTCGCCCACGCCCTCGGGCCGCACGAGCACGCTGAAGCGCATCGGCACCTGAAGGAGCCGGCCACGCTGCATCGCTCTGACCTGCAGGTCGACGCGGCGCAGGGTGAACTCTCCGAGCGCGCTCAGGTGACGAAGCTGGCCACGGTCGAGCAGCCGGCGGCACACGATGGTGAGGTCGGCGTACACGTCGTTCATCGTCTCGCCGAACGACGCAAGGTGCGGCGCGCCGAGCACGTGGGCCGAGTAGCCAACCCTGGGGAAGCGGCGCACGAAGACGTTGAAGGTGCGGGTCTCCATCACGCCCTTCCTTTCGCCCGCAGACACGCCGCGAGGTGCCGGCGCTTCTCGGAGAGGCGCAGGCCCGTCGCGCGGAAGACGCCATCGCTCTTCCACGCACGCTCGAGCACCAGCAGCGGAAAGCGGTCTGCGCTCACCTGGGCGCCGCGCCGTCGCGCTTCACGCTCGGCCGCCAGCTCCGTCTCCCACGACGTCAACCGCGCGCGGGTCGCCGCTTCGGAGCCGTCGCTCTCACCCTCGAGCGGCAGGGCACGCACGAGCGCGCGACGAACGACCCCATCGTCAGCCTGAACGTCGACGCGCCCGTAGCCGAACCACGGCGAGAGCAGCGTGCGCACGCCTGCGCCCTGGAACACGAGCGCGTGGCGACGGGGCTGTGGCGGCGTGCCGGCGTGCCAGCCGTCGAGGCCTTCGAAGAGCTGGAGCACCGGCAGCAGCGGGAGCGTCTGGGCGAACGTCGCCAACGCCCCGGGTGCGGGCGTTCCCACCACGTCGAGCAGCAGCGTCACCGTCTCTTCACGCGCGCTCTCGGCGAGCTGCACCTTCAGCACCTCGAGCTCGTCGAGAATGCCGGCGAGCTTCGGCGCCGACGAGCCCACCGCGGCCTCTTCGTTCACCGTGTACATGACGCCAGAGACCTCGACGGTGGGCCGGTTGCGCTTCGGCGTTCTCCACCCGCGGCTCTCGATTTGCCGGGGAGCGTCGACGCGCTCTTCGTACACCTCGGGGTCGAGCGGTCCTTCGACGAGCTCCTCCACTTCGGTGGAGAGCTGCTCGAGCTCGGCCAGCACCAGCGCGCGTGAAGGCACCTGCAGCCCTGCATCGAGCGCCTCACGACGGGCGACACGCAGCGCGCGGGCCGCGGGAGAACCGAGCAGGCCCGTGAGCTCATCGGTGAGCCGCCGGCCGGTCGCGCGGAGCCGGGGCAGCGTCCACTCCGTGGGCGCGTCGACGGGCACGGCCGGAGGTGGCGCGAGCAGCTTCACCGACAGCGCCGCTTCGTCACCACGCCGGAGCATCTCGATGAGCGCGAGCTCGTCGACGTCGCGGCGCACGAGGTGATGCGCGAGCGGCACGGCGAGCTGGCGCTCCAACGCGCGCTTGAGCGGGCGCGCGCCGTAGCGGGGGTCGAAGGCCTGATCGACGAGCAACTCGAGCAGCTCGGGCTCGACGTCGACGAGCACGTTCCCGCGCTGAAGCCCGCGTCGCCGCAGCAGCGAGCCGAGCGCGTGCTCCACCACCAATCGCAGCGCCGGCTTGTCGAGTGAACGGAACGGCACCACGCGGTCGAGGCGATTGAAGAGCTCGGGGCGGAAGAAGGCCTTCGCCGCCGAGAGGTAGTGCTGGCTGGCGGCCTGCACGTCGCCGCGCGCGAACCCGGTCTGCGTCGCCGCCTCACGCACGCCGAGATTGCTCGTCATCACCACCACGCAGTTGCGCCCGTCGGCGGTACGCCCCGTCGAGTCACTGAGCCGGCCTTCGCCGAGGAACTGCAGCAGCGCGTCGAACACGCGGGGGTGTGCCTTCTCGATTTCGTCGAAGAGCACGACACAGAACGGCTGCGTTCTCAGCGCGGTGATGAGCTCGCCCTGCGCGCCGCCGGCAGCGCCGATAAGGCGGTCGATGGAGCCGGGGTCGGCGAGCTCTGACATGTCGAAGCGCACGAGCCGCTCCGACGAGCCGAACAGCGTGCGTGCGAGCGCCTTCGCCGTCTCGGTCTTGCCGACGCCGGTCGGGCCCACGAAGAGGTAGTTCGCGAGCGGCTTCTCGGGGTCCTGCACCGAGAGTTGCAATGACAGCACCGCGTCGGTGACGGCTTCGATGGCCTCGGGCTGCCCAGCCACCTGCGCGGAGAGGTCGGCCGAAATCTCGGCGCGTGACTTCGGCGTCGCTCCGCCCAGCACGAAGTCTGGCAGGCCCGTCTCGCGACGCACGGCTTCGAACACGTCCTTCGCGCGGTAGCGGCGCACCCGCCCCTCCACCGTGCCCGCGCCCGAGAGCACCTGCTGCACCAGCCGCACGGCGCGACCAGGCAACGCGCGGCCAGCGAAGAAGCGACCCGAGAGCTCGAGCGCGAGCTGCATGACGTCTGGAGCGAGCCTCGGCGTGACGCCGGCAGACTGCTGCTCGAGCTCACGCACGGCGGCGAGCAGGACCGGCAACGTCTCGCGCTCCGACATGGGCGGTACCTGCACGACGTCGAAGAGCGCGGCGAACGAGGGCGCTTCTTCACGAAGCCGCTCGAAGCGCTCGGGCGTGCACTCTCCGACGATGGTGAGCTCCCGGCGCGCGAGCTGCGGCTCGAGGTACATCGCGAGGTGGGTGTCGCCCTTCGCGTGCCGGCCGGCGAAGACGAGCGAGGTGAGGTCGTCGACGAAGAGCACGTCGCCCGTGTCGACCAGCTCGTTGCACAGCTCCCTGGCCCGCGCCTCCCACTGGCCCACGTACGACATGCCCGCGATGAACTGATTGCCATCGATGCGCCAGACGTCGCGGCGGGTGGTGACGGTGCGCTCGACGAGCCGGCGCGTCACCTCGTGCACGATGGCCGTCTTCCCCACGCCGCCTGCGCCGACGAGCACGATGCCCGCACCCGACCGCTTCTCGAGCGCCTCGACGACGGCGTTCACGATGGCCTCACGGCCGCGCGCACGGCCCAGCGCGCCATCACGCGCCTGATGCGAGAGGTTGCGGCCAATCTGGCGCAGCGTTCTCACGGCGAGGCGCGCACGGGCGCGGCGCTGCTCACGGTCCTCCGCCGTCTCGGCCACCTCCGGCTACTCCTTCGGCGCGTTCTTCGCGCGGCGTTTGCGCATGCGCAGCGGCACGGAGTGGCGAGGCAGAATCGTGGGCGCGTCGGTGTCGACCTCGAGCACGTCGAGGCGCTGGTCGTGCTCGCAGCACCACTCGTCGAGCCGCTCCACGCGCTTGTCGAGGCACCAGGTTCGCAGCCGGTGGGCGAGGCCTTCGTCGAGGTCGCCCGGCGTGGCGATGGCGAACGCGAGCTCCTTCGCCTTCGTCGGCGTCGCCACCCAGAACTCGTCGTCGGGCCACTTCTCGAGCAGCACCGGCACGCGCCCCTTCAAGGCGTACGAGCGGCCATCGCTCTGGTCTCGCGCGACGGTGTCGACGTTCACGTGCTTGAGGCGCACGTGCGGCGCCATCTGCCAACGCCACGCCTCGCCGACGGCTTCACGCTCGAAGCCCAGCATCACCATGAGCGTGAGGTCGTCACGCAGCTCACTCAGGCTCGGGCCTTCGGCGGTGATGGAGGGCCAGTGCGGCAACCAGCACCGCGCGAAGTGCGCGCCGGAGCGCTCGATGACGAGCGGGAGCTTCAGCTCCATGACGTCGCCTCCTTCCCGAAGACGACGTGGCGCACGTACGCCGAGAGCACGGGGCCCAGCTCGAAGTCTCCCGAGACGCGGTGCTCGGTGTCGGTGCGAAGGTCGCGGAGCAGGCCGAACTCCTGACCCTTGCGCGTCGGCCACACACGACGAATCTCCTTCGACGGCAGCGTCGCTTCGAGCGCCTCGCCCTGCCCGAGGTCGGTCACGTTGCCGGGGCTGAAGCGCACCTTCACCTCGAAGGCTTCACCCTCGGCATAGATGCGGTGCAGGCCGTGCTCGGCGGCGAGGAGCAGCGGCACCGACGGGCCGAAGACCTTCAGCGCGAGCGCCTGGATGCCGACCTCGCCGGTCTCTTTCCACTCGTACAGCTCGGGAGGTGGCGGCGTCTCGAGCCGGTTCTTGAGCTTCTGCACCTGCCGCATCGCCTCGTCCTGCGAGCCGCCGTGTTTGTCGCGGTACACCTTCGCGGCCGCGCCCAGGCCCTGCTGCTGGAGCGTTCGCTCGACTTCATCGGCCGACGTCGACTTGCGCGCAGGTGGTGGAGCGCCGCGCTGCACGCCCTTTTCGACGAGCGCGAGCTGAACGAAGCGCAGGCCGCGAGCCTCGGCCCAGGCCTGGTAGCCGTTGCGCAACCACCTCGCCCACGGGAGCGCGCCTCTTCCGGGCACGAGCGTGACGGTGCCGACGTCGGCGGGCGGCAAACGGCTCGCGTAGAGCGTCTCGGGCAACGGCTCGAACGACTTTCGCGCGGCCTCGAGTGACGCCTCGAGTTCGGAGACGGAGCGCGCCTCCTTCGTCGCCCACGACTCGAACGCGAGCTCCTCCACCGCCTCGACCTGCGCGCGCAGCTTCGTGAAGGCCTCTTCGAGTTCGCGTGTGATGCCGGCCTTGCGGGCCTGCCCGTCGGCCAGCTCGCGGTCGGTCCAATACGAGGCCTGCTTCGAGAGGCGCTCGAAGAGCCTGAAGTCGTCGTGCAGCTGACGCATCAGCGGCGAGTGGTGCCAGTCGCGCACCTCGGCGCGCAGCTCGGCGGCGCGCTCACAGACGGCCAACAACTCGGCGCGCGTAGCGACGTCGACGCCCTTCACGACGGGCTGGAGCGCGACCGAGAGCGCGGTCTCCGAGCGCGACACCTCGAGGCGGCTGCTCGACGGCGGCGGGTGTGACGCGAGGTGCGCTGCGGCGGGGACGACGAGGTGCCGCTCCAACGCACGCTTGAGTGGCCGGGCGCCGTACTTCGGCTCGTGGCCCCAGCTCGCGAGCGCGGCCTTCGCGTCGTCGGCGATGGAGAGCGAGACGCCCAGCCGCTGGAACCCGCCACGCGCGCCAACCTTCGTGAGCTCGCGCTCGACGATGTGGCCGAGGTTCTCGCGGGTGAGCGGTGAGAAGACGACGACGTCGTCGATGCGGTTGAAGAGCTCGGGGCGGAAGAAGCGGCGAATCTCGGAGAGGTAGTGCGCGCGCACGTCGGCGCCGCTGGCCTCGTCTCCAAAGCCCACGCGCGGCCGCTGCGTCTGCGCGCCCAGGTTCGAGGTCATCACGATGATGGTGCTGCGGAAGTCGGCCGTGCGGCCGCGCCCGTCGGTGAGGCGACCTTCGCCGAGCACCGAGAGCAGCGCGTCGAACACCGCCGGGTGCGCCTTCTCGATTTCGTCGAGCAGCACGACCGAGAACGGCTGACGTCGCACCGCGCTCGAGAGAAAGCCCTCGGCGTACGAATCGCCCACGAGCCGGAACAACGCGTCGGGCCCCGAGAACTCGCCCATGTCGAGCCGCACCATGCGGTCCTTCGAGCCGAACACCCGCTCGGCGAGCGCCTTCGTGAGCTCCGTCTTCCCCACGCCGGTCGGGCCCGCGAAGAGGAGCGTCGCGACGGGACGCGCAGGGTCGGCGAGGTTGGCCTTCACCACCGCCACCACCTGCGCGACGCGCGCCACGGCATCGCCCTGCCCCTTCACCCGCGTGCCCAGGAAGTCGCGCACGTCTTCGAGGCGGAGCGGCACGTCGTCGCGGAGCAGCTCTTCGGGCACACCGCTCTCGATGGAAAACCGCCGCGTCACCTCGTTGCGCGTGAGCGTCGCGCCGTCGTCGAGCGCGTCGAGCAGCCGGCGCAGGAACGAGATGGTGCTGCCGAGCGCCGAGCCATACGGGCGGAACCGGCGCACGAGCGAACGCACCTCGGTCAACGCGGCGGGCTCCACCGTGAGCCTTCGCTCCCTGGACTCGGCGGCGCTGATGCGCTCGATGACGCGGGTCGTCTCTTCGGCGGGCGGCTCTTCGAGCACGAGCGGCGCGAAGACGCGGGCGAACGACTGATTCCGGTCGCGCAACCTCGCCCACTCCTCTGGCGTCGCTTCACCAAAGACCGCCACTTCGCGGCCCGCGAGCATGGGCGTGACGAGCTGTGCGACGTTGTCGTCGCCGTGCGCGCTCCGGCCGGCGTCGAGCAGGTCGATGATTCGACCGAGGTGCAGCACGGCCTTCGCTTCGGTCGCTTCGGCGAACGCATCGAGCGTCTGCTGCTGCCACTCGCCGAACCCGCCGCCACCCGCGATGAGCCGCGAGCCATCGAGCTGAAAGCAGAGCGCCTTCCACGGCTCGTCCTTCGCCTTCGCGACGAGGCGACGCACGACTTCCTGCAGCACTGCCGTCTTGCCAACCCCAGAGGGACCGATGAGCACGAGCGGCTCGGGGTCCTTCTGGCGCAGATGGGCGAGCACCTGCTCGACGAGCGCGTCGCGGCCGAAGGTGGGCGGAAACGCGTCGTCCTTCGCGAGCTGGTGCCACTTCACGCCCACGCGGTCGAGCGTCGGGGTCGGCACGCCCTTCTTCTTCTTCTCGTGAGCCTTCTTCTTCGGCAGCTCGTCGTCCCAGTCGTCGCGCTCGGCCGCTCCGTCTTCTTCGTCGTCTGCGTCTTCGTCCGTGACGTTGGGCTCGGGTACGTCGTCGATGCCGCGCGGCGGTGGGCGCTCGTCGAGCGTGAGTTCGCGCTTCGAGAGCATCGAGAGCTGGAGCGGCTTCGCGTCGAGTTCGACCTCGACCAGCTCGACCTTGCCTTCGGCCCGCAGCGAGAGCGCCTTCGCGATGGGGAGTTCACGCAGGTGTTCGCTGATCAACGCGCTCGCTTCGGCCGTCAGCGCCTTGCCCTTCGCCCCGAACCAGAATCGGAGGTCGTCGGAGAGCAGCCGCACCTCGGTGTTGCCGGCGTGCGCAGGGCCTTCGACGACGTCGAGCACGAGCGGCGTCTTCTCTTCCTTCGGGCCCACCTGCAGCGGCAGCAACGGCAGCTCGAGCTTCGAGAGCGTTCCGTCTCCGGGGCGGCAGAAGCGCCACAGGTGTCTGGGGTGCGACCGCGAGAGCTTGTCGTCGAGCGCGAGGGTGAGCTCGAACTTCGCCTGCTCGAACGTCGCCGCGTGCACCGCGAAGTCTGGCAGCTCGAGCGGCGTGAGCGTCACGCGACCGCTGGTGTGGGTCACCGACAGGCAGAGAAACCGCAGGTTCACGTCGTGCTCCGACTGGGGGCGGGTCGCTCGAGGCGCGAGTCGTGAAGCGCTCGAGTCATCATCGGCGCGGAAGCTCGCCACGCCAGTGCAGCGCGGTCAATGACAGCGAGCGGCTCAGTCCCACCAGGCGAACCACCACCCCGTCATCAACTCGGCGGCGCGACGCTCGAGCACGTCGGAGGCGCCTTCGGGCGAGAAGGTGAAGTGCTCCTCGGCGAGCGTGAGGGCGTCGGCGCGCGTGAGCGTCGTCGGGCCGAGCCACTCGATGATGGCCGGACCCACCGCGATGACCTTCGCGCCATGACGCGTCTCCCAGTGACGACTCACGGCGACGGCCTGCGCGAGCGATGGTGTCGCCTCTCCGGCCTGCGTGAGCGACGGCATGAAGGCGAGCGCCTTCCACGCAGCGTCGGTGGGCACGAGCGCGAGCTGCACCTCTGTCAGCACCTCTTTCGTGAGCGGGTCTCTCACCGCACCGAGCCAGGTCTTTGGCGCCGCCTCGGGCCACGCGCCGCTCGTCGGCACGACGTCGGGATACGAGGGATTTCCACCACGACGCAGCAACGCCTCGACGTCGACCTGCGCTGACGACGCCAACACGATGGCGGGCGTGGTCATCGGGTGCGCGCCCTGCTGGAGGCCGTTCACCCGCTCCTGCTTCCAGGCAGAGCGCACCTCGCGAAGCTCACGTGCGTCACCGCGCAACAACACCGGCCGATAGCCCGTGGTCGATGCCGCCGCGTCGAGGCGTCTCCACATCGCCTCGGCCTCACGACCCGGAACTCGCGCGACGAGGACACCGTGATTCTCGGGGTAGAGCTGGCGCAGGGAGCCCAGACGGAAGGGCACCAGCACCTCGGGCGTGGGCAGCTCCGCGACGAGAGAACGTCGCTCTTCGAAGTCTGAGGCGCTCAACGAGTCATCGGTACGCGCCGCTTCGACTGGCGACATCACCTCGAAGAGCGAGTGCGCCCCGGTGAGACTGGGGAGGCGAAACTTCTTCCCCACGGTGAGAGATGGGTCGAGCCCACGA
>JAACJQ010000109.1 GCA_016879935.1 Archangiaceae bacterium
CCCCGTCGGCAGGCCTGCAATTCGAGCGATGCCCGAGTCTGGCGGGAGCACCGTCGAAACCTGCCCACCGTCGAGTTCGACCGCCTGAACCCGGCCAAAGCCGTCGGTGAAGTAGACGCGCGCGTTGCTCACCGCAAGTTGACCCGGCAAGAACAAACCCGAAGCAATCACGACGTCTGCACAGGAACCTGCATCGCAGGGCCCGCCGTAACAACTCAGGCCGCAACCACCGCAGTGATCGCCACTGGTCAGCGTGTTCACACAACCACCGCCACACTCCGTCAACCCGCTCGCACAGCCGCCAATCAACACCGAGGGCGAAGGCGACGACTCCGCGCTTGCACCACGCGCGTTCAACGCTGCCACCGTGAACCGCCGGTTCGTCTGCGGTGGCAAACCTGTCAGCAGAATCGTGGTCTGCGTCGCCGCAACCATCGTCTGAACGCCCGTCTCGACGATGGTGACGCGATAACCCGTGAGCGGAGGTCCACCCGTCACGACTGGCGCCGTCCACGACACCGTTGCCTCGAACCGTCCCGGCACGGCCATCACGTTGGTCGGCGCGTCGGGAGGCAACCCCGTCTGCGCCAGCTCACTCAACGGCGAGAACGCGCCGAGACCCGCGACGGAGCGCGCGGCCACCGAGAAGCGATAGTCGGCGCCGCTGCGCAGCCCTGAGACCGTCACCGCTCGAGCCGTTGCCGCCGTCATCACGTCAGACACGGCGGGCGCTCCCGCCGTCACCACGCTCGTTCGCACCACATACTGGTCGATGGCTCGTCCCTGTTCGTTCGGGGCAACCCAGCTCACGTCGACCGACGACACGCCCGCATCGACCTGCGGCTGCGCCGGCGCATCTGGAACCCTGAACGGTGTGCCTGCTGCACTCGAAGGCGGCCCGAAGCCGGCCAGATTGTGCGCCTCGACGCTCACCGTGTACTCACGCCCGTTCGCGAGCTGGTCGATGCTCAACGCTCGCATCGCGGGCATCACCGTCTTCGGGAAGCCAGTCACGGCCGGTGAGATGGTGACGCGGTAGGAGTCGACGCCAACGCCAGTCGAGCTCGCCTCGGTCCACGTCAGGTCGAGCCGCGAGTCGGCCTCGGTCACCGTCAGCGTCGAAGCGCCGGGAGGCACGTAGGCCCGCGGCGTCGCCCGCTTCGACGCAGACTTGTCGCCTTCGATGGCGCCCGTGTTCACCGCCGCGACCGAGAACTCGTGTTCGACGTCGTTGGTGAGTCCCGTGAAGTCGTACGAGAACTCGTTGCTGCCGTCCGAGAAGATCTCCCTCGGGGTTCCAGGCAGAGCCTGAGCCGCAGCCGAGGCGTACACGCGGTACTTCACGATACCGCCGAGGCCCGAGAACACGGGGGGCTTCCACTTCAGCCGCACCGCGCGGTCGAGCGACTCCGCCGACAGCAACTCCGGCTGTGCTGGGCGCTGCTCGCCGACGGGCTTGACGGGCTCCGAAGCAGCGCTCGGCCGACTCTGCAGGCCCTGCGCGTTCTGCGCCGTCACCGTGAACGAGAAGGCGGTGTTCGGGTCGAGGCCCGTGAACACGTGCGAGAGTTCGCCAGCGCTCGACGTTCCGTAGACGGAGCACGCTTCGGTGCGCGGAGAGCAGAAGACGGTGAAGGCCTCGAGCGGAGACGAGCCCGAGTTCAGCGGCGCCTCCCAGGTGACTTGAAGGCTCGCAGCCTGTGGCCCGGGCATCACGCTCTTGATGGTCGGAGGATCTGGCGGCCGGTCGACCGACGAACACGCCACCACCAGACACGACAGCAGCAGGACCAGCTGACGGTTCACCACAAGGACTCCAGGGTCGAGAGCCAACCAGGCTGCGAGTTGAAGAGCGAAACGGGCTCGGGAGCGCGATTCACGAGGAAGACGATGACACCAGTCGCCGCGAGCAACGCTGCTCCACCCAGCGTGAGTCCTCCGGCCAATTGTTGTGAGCGAAACGCCATCAGCCGCTGCGCGCGCAGCGGGTCTTGCACTTCGTACGCCTTGCGCTCCAGCTCAGGCGCCGAGCCGAGCAGGAGGACGCCAACCGTCGTCGCGACTGCCGCAGACAGCAAGAAGGCGCTGCCGACGATGGTGGTGCCACGAATCACCGTGGGTGGCACGGGTGGGGTGATCAGCTTTCGAGCGAGCTGGGTCACGGTGGAGGCGAGCACGGCCCGGTCGTCTCCGGTCGCCGTCCAACTCAAGTCGATCCACGAGGAGTCGGCGCCGGGGTCGAACACTCGGCCCGTGATTGAGACAGTCTGTGTCGTTCGCTGCGAAATCTCGACCACACGAACCCCTTCATGCCCGGTGAGCGCTGCGAGGGCGAAGCTCGCAGCACGAACGGAGCGCTCGGCATTGGGGAACGACGGGTCGACGATGGGCTCGACGACCACTTCGAGCGGCAGGCGACGCGACTTCTCGATGTCGGCGAGCAGACGGTCAAAGGCCAGGCGAAGGGCCTGCTCGGCCGGCTTTGCCTGACTGCTCCAGGTCTGCACGACGCTCGTAGGGACGATGGCCATCACACAGGAGCGACCGTTCGCCTCCCTCGCCATGAAGCGCGTCACTGCGCGCTCGACCGAATCGCAGGGCAGCCCCTGACAGACACGTTTGAGCAACGCGGCTCGAGCCAGCTCGAGTGCTCTCGCGTTCGAAGTGCCGTCGGCCGTGGCGCTGATGCTCGCCGCCTCCGACTCGTACGACTCTCCGCCGGCGAACACATTCGGTGGCGCGCCGATGCAGTCCCAATCGGGCGACGCCGAGAGCAACGACAGCACGAAGGTGAGAACCACGGTGCTCCTGATGTGCGGGGCGCGAGACGACGGAGGACTATGCGTCGGGCGAAGCGCGCCGTTCAAGCACGCAGCAGAAGCACCGCTACCATGACGAGCAGCAGCACCACGCCGCCGAGCACGAGCAGCACCGGGTCGACGCGCCGCTTCGCACCGCCAGGCACCGACGTCTTCTCGGTTCTCAGCTCACTGGTATCGACGACGTCGACGGTCAGCGTCACACCCAGACCCGACAGCTCGGCCGTCAACAGCGCCGTGAACGCCGCGTAGTCGTCAGCGGTGAAGTCGAGCGGGCCCGCCCCACGCAGCTCGTTGGCCAACTTCAGCATCGGGTATTCCTTCAACCCGCATTGGCCGTTCACCACGTCGAGCCAGCCGATGCCGATGCTCGAGGCCGCGTTCGAGAGCGTCACCACCTGCCGGCTCAGCTTGCCACCCGCGCTGCTGGGGCCGAGCGGCTCCTTGATTTGGAGCAGGCGGCGACCGGCCCCGACCGGCCGACTCGAGAAGCTCTTTCCAAGTGACGCCGCGACCGCCACGAGCGATCGCGCGACCGTCGTATAGGGAGCCTCAGCCATCCACCCCTTGTATCGGATGCCGCGCGCCCGTGGATTTTCCAGGTGGGTCGCCGTGACGGAGCAGGTGGGAGCCGTCAGACCCACCTCGTCACCCTGACCCCGCGCTGATCGCCAGACTGTCATGTGTTCGAGCGGGCCCGTGCCTTGCTGCTGGGGCCCCCGAGGCTCCACATGAACCATCTCGAGAACCCCGGTCGAGTCCTGCTCGTCGACGACAACGCCCAACTGCTCGCCGGTCTGTCCCGCAACCTTCGCCGGCTCGTTCCAGTGGTGACGGCGAACTCGGGCGACGAGGCCCTGACGCTGCTCAAGAAGGACCGCGACTTCTCCATCATCATCTCCGACATGCGCATGCCCGGCATGGACGGCGCGGAGTTCTTCTCGGAGGCGAAGCTGTTGGCGCCCGATGCAGTGCGCATTCTGCTCACCGGCCAGGCCGACCTGACGGCGGTGGTGAACGCCATCAACCACGGGCGCATCTACCGCTTCATCTCCAAGCCGGTCGACTTCGAGGAGCTGCGCAACATCGTCAGCGCGGCCATGGCGCACTTCCGCCTTCAGCAGGAGGAGCGCCGCCAGCGTGAAGACATCGAGCGCAGCGTCATCGACCGCGCCGAAGACCTGCTCGCGCTCTCGTCTCTCGTCGCCTGGGGCCGTGCCGCCCGCGTTCGTCGCACGGCGCGCGCGCTGGCCGAGCACCTCGGGCTTCGCGACGTGCTCTCCATCGAGTCGACGGCGGTGCTCGACGCCGCGCGGGCCTGCTTCGACGAGCGCTGCGACCCGAAGCTCGTCGACGCCGCGGTGCTCTCGCTCGCCGGCTCCGAGCAGGACGATGCCTCGCACGTGATGCTGCAGGAGCTCGCCGCCCCCCGCGGGCTGCTGCGAGTCGGCACGCGCGTCGTGCAGGTGGCCATCGCGGTCGACGGCCGCACGGGCTCGTGGAGCGAACGAATCGACGGGCTGTTGCGTGAGAAGGTCATCGACGAGCGCTTCGCCACCGCGCTGCGCGACGTCGAGAGCCGGCTGCAGCCGCATGCGCCCCACAGCGTGCCCATCGGCGAGCTCGCCGCGGGCATGCGTCTCGTCGAGCCCCTGCGCGACGAGGCGGGGGTCGAGGTCGCCCCCGAAGGCGTGCGCATCACGCCCCTCGTGCTCGCGCGGCTGGCGCCCCTGAAGCTGGCGGCCCGCGCCGTCATCGCCTCCCACCTCGAGGCGACTCCGGAGTTCTCGACCGCGAGCGCGTGACATGGCGAGCCTGCTCCACCCCGTGCTCGCGGCCGAGGTGAAGCGGTGCATCGGAGAAGATCCACCCGGGCCGGGCGTCGGCCAATTGCTCGAGGCGCTGTCGACCCGCCTGGCGGTCATCGACGACGTGCGCGCCTCCGACTCCGAGAGCGAGCTCGAGGCCTTCTTCCGTCTCAGCGCCGACCTGCTCGTGGTGCTCGACGAGTCGCTGCGCATTCGCCACCTGAACACCGCGTTCCAGGCGCTCGGCTACTCGCTGCAGAGTTCGCGGGGCGCCTCGTTTCTCGACCTCGTCGCGCCGTCGGACCACGAGACCGCGCGCGCGACGCTCACCAGCATGCTGCGCACGAACGAGCAGGTGCCGCTGTCGCTCCACGTGGTGACGGCCGAAGGCGCCACCCGGGTCGTGCACTGGCAGCTCGCGACCGATGGCGGTGGGCAGCGCCTCTACGGCGTGGGCCGTGACGTGACCGACCAGCGCAACGTCGAGCAGCGGCTCTCGCAGGCGAAGAAGCTCGAGGCCGTCGGCACCCTCGCCGCCGGAGTCGCGCACGAGATGAACACGCCGCTGCAGTTCATGGGCGACAACGGGCGCTTCGTCGGTGAGTCGTTCGAGCAGCTCGGCCCGCTGTTCGACGCCGCGCTGGCGCCCGAGGCGAGCGCTTCGACGAAGCAGGCCGCGCGCGACGTCGACCTCGCCATGCTGCGAAAGGACCTCGGCGACGCCCTGCTCGCGTTGAAAGAGGGGCATGCCCAGCTCGCCGCGCTCGTGCAGAGCCTCAAGCAGCTCGCGCCGTCCGACGGGGAGGCCGTCGAGGTCACCTCGGTCGCCACGCTGGTGCCGGTGTTCGAAGACGTCGTGCGCCGACGCCACAACGCCACCATCGTCACCGAGTTCGAGCCGATTCCCCCCATCGTCTGCGACCAGGCCGCGCTGGCTCGCGTGCTCGACGCGCTGCTCTCGAACGCCGAGCTCGCGATTGGCCCGAAGGGCCACATCTCGGTGAGCACCCGCGTCGAAGATGACGAGGCGGTGCTGCGCGTCACCGACGATGGCTGCGGCATGCCACTCGACGTGCAGGCGCACGTGTTCGAGCCCTTCTTCACCACCCGCGAGGTCGGCGCCGGGCAGGGCCAGTCACTGGCCGTCGCGCGCGCGGTGCTGGAGCGTCACCACGGCTCCATCGGCTTCGTCTCGGAGCCCGGGAGGGGCTCGACCTTCACCGTGCGCTTGCCGCTGCAGACCGTGCTCGACGACGCCGAGCTGTGGAGCTGAGCGGAGTGAGTGAATCGCCGAGGCCGAGAGACCAGTGGCCCTCACGACTCTTCCGCCCCGGCCAGGAGCGCGACGATGCCGACAGCCCCTGACCAGACGCATCGACATCCTCACCGAGCTCTCAGGTGTCACCTTCGAAGAGGCCTGGGCCGGGCGCGTCACGCGCCAGGTGTTTGGCCGCGCGATTCCATTCATCGGTGTCGAGGCGCTTCGCCGAACAAGGTCGCCTCGGGAAGACCCAAGGCCCTCGCTGGCTCACCGCAACGTCGTGGCCACCGCGTCGAGCAGCGTCGTGGGCGTGAAGGGCTTCTGCAGCAGCCGCACCTGCCCATCGCGCACGCCGCGGCGCATCACCTCGTCGTCGGTGTAGCCCGACATGAAGAGCACCTTGAGGCCCGCCATGCGCTCGAGCAGCGCATCGGCCAGCTCTCGACCGCTGCCATCGGGCATCACCACGTCGGTGAGCAGCAGGTCGACCCGGCCAAGCTTCGCCGCCAGCGCCGTCGCCGAAATCACTCCATCGGCCGGGTGCACCTGGTAGCCGGCGGCGACGAGCAGGCGCTGGGCCACCTCACGCACCGAGGCATCGTCCTCCACCAACAACACCACCCCTGAGCCGCTGCGGGGAGCCGTCACGGGCGGAGGCGTCGCGACACGCGGCCCGCCCCGGTACACCGGCAGCCACACCTCGAACGTCGTGCCCCGCCCCGGCATGGAGCGCACCGTCATGGTGCCGCCCGTCTGCCGAGCGATGCCGTAGCTCGTCGACAGGCCCAGCCCCGTGCCCTTGCCCGGCCCCTTGGTGGTGAAGAACGGCTCGAAGATTCGCGCCTGCACCTCGGGCGTCATGCCCTCGCCTTCGTCGTCGACGCGCACGCACACGTAGTCGCCGGGCGGCAGCTCGGCGGGCCGGGAGGGAAAGTCGGGCGTGCGCAGCGACGACGACACCGTCAGCTTCCCGCCTCGCGGCATCGCGTCGCGCGCGTTGACGCACAGGTTCATCACCACCTGCGTCACCAGGGTCGGGTCGGCCTTCACCGGAGGCAGCGACGGCTCGAGCGAGAACGTCAGCATGACGGGCTCTCCCAGCAGCGGCTTGAGCAGCCCCTCCATGCCGCGCACCACCTCGTTCACGTCGACGGCGCGCAGCTGCATCACCTGCTTGCGGCTGAAGGCGAGCAGCTGGCGGGTCAACCCGGCGGCCCGGGTGGCGGCGTCACGCACGTCTTCGAGGTCGGAGCGGTCGGCGTCGTCGACCGGCCGCCCATGCAGCATCAACTCGACGACGCTCAAGATGACGGTGAGCAGGTTGTTGAAGTCGTGGGCCACGCCGCCTGCGAGCTGCCCGAGGGCGTCGAGCTTCTGGCTGTGCCGCAGCTGGGCCTCGGTCTGCTTGAGAGTCTCGAGCGTGACGTTCACCTCGTCGAAGAGCTGCGCGTTGCGCAGGGCCTGGCCCGAGCGGTCGGCGAGGTCGGCGTAGAAGCGCTTCTCGTCGTCGTCGAAGGGCCGCTCGGCGGTGCGGGCGATGGCCAGCATGCCGTACGTCACTGCGTGGGAGCGCAGCGGCTGGAGCAGCGCGTACGAGAGCTTCTGGTCGCCCAGCAGCGCGACGGCCTCGGGCGTCAGCCCCGCACGCAGCGCCGCGCCCGGCACCGTCACCACCTCACCCGCCAGCACCCGTTGGCCGAGCGGCCCGGCCGTGAGGGGAACCTCGAAGCGCTGCACGAAGGCCTTCAGCTCGGGCCGCGACGCCCAGGCAGCGCGCGACTTGATTCGCCGCGGCGTATCGGCCGTGAGCAGGAAGACGATGGCGAACTCGTCGGGCGCGGGCGCCGCGAGCCGGGCCGTGTCTTCGAGAATGCGCTTCAAGTCGAAGCTGGCCTCCGAGAGGCACTGCGACAGCTCGGCCGTCGCGCGGAGGAACGAGGTCTGTCTCGCCAGGCGCAGCTGCAGCGCGTCGCTGTCGCTGACCCGCTGGAGCAACGAGAGGTGCGCGGGTACGCCGTCGATGTCGACGGTGCCCGGCACCGGCAGCGCGTCGATGAGCACTTCTCCGCTCGGGTTGCGAATGCGCGCTCTTCGGGGTGGCAACGGGGCGCCACTGGCGAGCGCTTCGAGGCGTGCGCTGGCCAGCGCGGCGTCTTCGGGTGGAATGAAGTCGAGCACCGAGCGGCCGACGAGCGCCTCTGGCGTGTCGCCTCCCAGAATGCCGGCCCCCGCGGGGTTGAGCCACGCCAGCCGCCCTTCGCGGGTCGCCATCACGCCCATCGGCATCGCGTTCATCACCGACTTGAGCGTCGCCGCCGCGCGCTGCACTTGACGCTGCGCCGCGTACTCCTCTGTCATGTCGCGAAAGACGAGCACGACGCCCCGCATCGAGCCATCGCTGCCCCGAACCGGCGCGCCGCTGTCGGCGATGGGCCGCTCGTTGCCCGCGCGGTCGATGAGCAGGGTGTGGTTCGCGAGGCCCACCACGACGCCCTCCCGCAGCACCCGCAGCACCGGGCTCTCGACACGCGCGCGCGTCGACTCGGCGATGATGTGAAAGACACGCTCCACCGGCTGGCCCTTCGCCTCGGCCGACGACCAGCCCGTCAGGCGCTCGGCGACGGGGTTGAGGCGCAGCACGTCACCCCGCGCGTCGGTCAACATCACGGCGTCGCCGATGGAGTCGAGCGTGATGCCGAGGTCGAGCTCGGTGCGCGAGACCGTCGAGGTGAAGCGCAGCACGGCGGCGAGCAGCAGCGCTTCGGCTGGCACCATCACCTGCGAGATGTCGAGGGCGAGGTCCTGCACCCGCGGCCCACCCAGGTGAATCAACAGGAGCGCGGCCAGCCACGGCACCACGACGACGAAGAGGGCCAACCGCCGCCCCAGGGTGGCAGCGAGCCCCTCCCCCAACAGCGTTCGGGTGACGGGCCCGGCCTTCGTCGCGCCGAGCAGGGCCACGCTCGACAGCGCCAGGCCGATGGCCGTGTGCAGCGCCATCGTGCTCCACATCGACGAGGCGCCGAGTGACTGCAGGCCCAGCGTGTAGCCCACCAGCGCCACGAGCGAGATGCTCAACGCACTGGTCGCGAACACCTGCGACAGCGCCAGCCGCGTAGGCATCGCTGCCGCCAGCATCACTCCGAGCGAAAGACACGACAGGCCGAGCCCGGTGCCGACCGACATGCGCTGAGGCGAGCCGGAGTGCCACCAGAGCGCGTCGAGCCCGTCACCCCAGCCGAGCCACGTGCCGAGCACGGCTCCGGCACCAAAGACGAGCGGCGCGAGGGCGAGGCCGATGGCGCCGAGCCGGCGACCGCGCACCAACGCGACGAGGCCGCCCGCGAGGAGCAGCAACGACAGCGCCGTGTTCGGCTTCATCGTGCTCGCCGCGCCAAAGTTTCGGAGCGCCGCGACGTCGAACCACCAGCCCGAGAGGCCGACGAGCGCGAGCGCCGCAACGATGGCGGCCAGCACGCTGGTGAACCGTGGTGTCTGCATGTGCGCCCCCCAGGCAGCGCTGCCCTGCTGCACAGGGTGACATGCCACTGGCTGACGGGTCTTGTCAGTAGCCCTCGAGGAGCCGGAGCAGCTCCGCTTCTTCTGGCAGGCCCGTTCCGGCGAGGTCGTGCTGTTGGTGCGGGTCGACCCGAACGTCATAGAGCCTGACGAGCGGCCGCGCCTTGCCGGGAATGACGACGAGCTTGTGCGTCGCCGTGCGCACCATGCGGTCCTTCGCGTCGATGACGGCTTGCCGGTACGCGGGGGCCAGCACGAGGTTGTGACGGAACATCGGGTCGACCTCGAGCGTGTCGACGGCGCCGGCGAGCTCGACGACCTGGGCGCGCTCTTCAGCGCTCAACCCCGTCATCGCCCGCGACTTGGGGAAGAAGAGGTAGCAGGTCTCGGCGAAGGCGGTGAGGCCGAGGTCGGCCTTCTCTCCCGACAGGAGCGGCGACAGGTCGACGCCCTGCATCGAGGGCGGCGTGGGCAGCCGCAGCTGCGACAACAGCGTCGGCGCCACGTCGACCGAGCGCGTGACGGCCTCGACGACGCCCGTCGCGCCCCGGGGC
>JAACJQ010000445.1 GCA_016879935.1 Archangiaceae bacterium
AGCCGGGCGGGCGCGTACAGGGCGCCTACGTGTTGCTCGACGACGGCCGCATCGAGACGTTCCTGGGCAAGGTGACGGTGCTGGCGACCGGCGGCGCGGGCAAGGTGTACCTCTACACCTCGAACCCAGACGTCGCGACGGGCGATGGCGTGGCGATGGCGTACCGGGCGGGCGCGCAGATCGCGAACATGGAGTTCTACCAGTTCCACCCGACCTGCCTCTTCCACCCCGACGCGAAGAGCTTCCTCATCAGCGAGGCGCTGCGTGGCGAAGGCGGGCAGCTGAAGCTCAAGAGCACCGGCGAGCGCTTCATGAAGCGGTACCACGAGCTGGCCGAGCTCGCGCCGCGTGACGTGGTGGCGCGCGCCATCGACGCCGAGATGAAGCGAACGGGCGACGAGTGCGTGCACCTCGACATGACGCACCTGGGGAAGGCGTACCTCGTCGAGCGGTTCCCCACCATCTACGCGACGTGCCGCGAGTTCGGCATCGACATGGCGGTGCAGCCGATTCCCGTGGTGCCGGCGGCTCACTACATGTGCGGCGGCGTCGTGACCGACGAGCACGGGAAGACGTCGATCCCCGGCCTGTACGCGATCGGTGAAGTCACCTGCACCGGTCTGCACGGCGCCAACCGGCTCGCGTCGAACTCGCTGCTCGAGGGCCTCGTCTTCGGGCACCGCGCGACGCACGCGGCGGCTGCCGAGGTGAAGGCCGGCGTGAAGCACCCGACGTCGGTGAAGGAGTGGGACCCCGGCTCGGCCGTCACCTCGGACGAGATGGTCGTCGTCAGCCAGAACTGGGAAGAGATTCGCCGCCTCATGTGGAACTACGTCGGCATCGTTCGCACCGGAAAGCGGCTCGCACGTGCGCGGCGCCGGCTCGACATGCTCCGTGAAGAGATTCGCGAGTACTACTGGCAGTACAAGGTGACGCGCGACGTGATCGAGCTGCGCAACATCGCCGACGTCGCGCACCTGATCGTCGAGTGCGCCTCGCGTCGCAAAGAGAGCCGCGGCCTGCACTACACGCTCGACTACCTGAAGAGCGACGACGCGCTGCTGAAGGACACGGTGATCACCCGTGAAGCGTGAGGCGCGCGCGATCACCGTCTTCTGTGGCTCGAGAGATGGCGGAAAGCCGGTGTTCCGCGCGGCGGCGACGGCGTTTGGCGAGGCGATGGCGAAGGCGGGCTTCGATCTCGTCTACGGCGGCGCGGCGAACGGGTTGATGGGCGCGTTGGCCGACGCGGTGGCGGCCGGCGGCCGGAAGGTGATTGGGGTCATTCCCAAAGGCCTCGATCGCGTCGAGTTCGCGCACCCGAAACTCACGGAGCGGATCAACGTCGGCTCCATGCACGAGCGCAAAGCGATCATGGCGGAGCGGGGTGATGCGTTCGTCGCGTTGCCCGGCGGCTTCGGCACGATGGACGAGCTGTTCGAGGCGCTCACGTGGCGGCAGATCGCGATTCACGACAAGCCGCTCGGGCTGCTCGACGTCGATGGGTACTACGCGCCGCTGGTCTCGTGGCTCGATCGCGCCGTGAGTGATGGCTTTGCGCCGCCCAGGGTGCGTGACGCGCTGATCGTCGATACGAGCCCGGCCTCGTTGTTGGCTCGCTTGTTTGGAGGCGCGTGATGTTCGGGTCGGGCGGGCAGGGCTTTCTCCACTTCTCGGTCTTCGGCGTTCCCGTGTCGCTCGACTGGTCGTTTCTGCTCGTGCCGCTGATGGCGATGTCGGCCGGCTGGCAGAGCGCGCTCATCTGGACCGGCGTCGTCTTCGTGAGCGTGCTGCTGCATGAACTGGGTCACGCGCTCGCGATGAAGGTGTTCGGCTTCGAGCCGAGGGTGTCGCTCTACGCGCTCGGCGGCCTCACCTTCTGGCCCGAGAACGCGAACCCCAGCGTGAAGCAGAGCTTCGTGGTGAGCGGGGCCGGGCCGGCGGTGTCGATCTCACTGGGGTTGATCTCGTTGCTGCTCCGATTCATCGCGCCAGACCACTCGAGGGCGATCGAGCTGCTCGAACAGTCGATCTGGGTGAACCTGTTCTGGGGCGTGATCAACCTGCTGCCGCTGATGCCGCTCGATGGCGGCAACATGCTCGACACCGGCGCGACCATCATCACCGGTACGCCGCGCCCGAGGTGGGTGGGCCTCGTGAGCATCCTCTGTGGGGTTGGCGTCGCGGCGGGAGCGTTCAAGTTCGGTCAACCGTTCCTCGGGTTGCTCGGGGTCTTTGCCGTGATGCGCGGCTGGACGCGCTGGAGCGACAAGCGCCCCGACTTCGACGCGACGATTCGTCAGGCAACCGAGCTGGGCTGGAGCGGGAAACGTGCCGAGGCCGAGCAGTTGCTGAGCATGCTCGAGACCGCCGCGCTCGATGACGCCCAGCGCTCTCGTGTGCGCGAAGCCATCGCGTGGGTTCGCATCGCGGGAGGCGACGTGCCGGGTGCCGAGGCGATCGTTCGAAGAATGCCGGCGGGCTGGCAGGTCTCTCCCGAACTGCGCGCGCGGTTGCTCGCTGCGAATGACGACGTCGAGGGCGTGATCGCCACGCTGCTGCCCGAGGTGACGAATGGTCAGCTCGCAGTGACGGCGGCTCCGCTCCTGGCCTCGGCGTTGGTGGCGACGAGTCGGTTCGCCGAGCTCGAAGCGGTGGCGTCACTCATGTTGGCGAACGCGAAGGCGCGTGAAGACGGAGCGGGGCGGGTCGCGGCCGATCTCACGGCGAGGTTGTTCCGCGCAGGCCAGCCCGAGGCCTGCCTGCGGCTGTGCGAGTTCTTGTGGAAGAAGTTCCACAAGGGGGAAGACGCGTTCAACGCCGCGTGCTCGCTGGTCAAGCTGAACCGGGCCGAAGAGGCGATGGTGTGGCTCTCCGACGCGGTGAAGGCCGGCATGCCCGAGCTGAAGAAGGCGCTGCTCGGCGATGAAGACGTTGCTCCGCTTCGGTCGCGGCCGGAGTTCCAGTCGCTGGTCGAACGCGCTCAGTAGTGCGGCGGCCGCTCGTGCTGCGAGGGATCGACGATGCCGGGATCTCCGCCGACCTTGTCCTTCAGCTGCAGGACCTGGTGGCGAAGCGTGTCGATCTCCTTCTGCTGCCGGTAGACGACGTCGGACAGCTCGGTGACGAGCTGCTCGAGGTGGGCGTAGCGCTCTTCGATGGTCGTCAGTCGCAACGCGTCGATCATGACTTCGCCTCGCTCTCGTCCCAGGCAGCGCCGAGCCACGCCTTGTAGGCCGCTTTCTGCGCGTCCGTCGGGTTCTCGACGCGCGCCACGTACACGCCGTCGGCCGGCTTGTTCGCGAGCGTGACGTTCAGCTCGAGCAGCTTGTCGCGGCGGAAGAGGGTGATCTTCACCTGCTCGCCCGGCTTCTTGTCGTCGCAGCGCGAGACGAGCGTCGAGGCGTCACACTTGAAGCCGTCGAGCGCGACGATCTCGTCGTCGGCGTAGAGGCCCGCAGCCATCGCGGGCGAACCGTCGAGCACCGAGGCCACGCCAGCGCCGGCCTTCGGAAGAATGCCGAGCCAGCCGCCGGGCCCCTTGTCGTTGCCCTTGCGCGGCGGCGTTCCACCCTTGTCGCTCGAGTTCTCACGTTGGCGCAGCCGCACCTCGAGGCCGACGTGCGCGAAGACGGAGTAGTCGAGCTCCTTGGTGCCGCGCAGGGCGTGATCGAAGAAGTCCTTCAGGCCGATGCCGGCGACTTCGGTCGCGACCTTCTCGATGCCGTCTTCGGGCACGCCCGATTCGTCGCCGTAGCGCGCCCACAGCTGGCGGAGCACGTCGTCGAGGCCCTTCGCATCGTTGGTCGCGCGGCGCACGTGCAGATCGAGCAACGCGCAGACGATCTCGCCCTTGAGGTAGTAGCTGATGGCGCTGTTCGGTGAGTTCTCGTCGGGGCGGTAGTGCTTGGTCCACGAGAGCCACGAGGCGTCGGCCAGCGGCACCACGTTACGGCCCGGCGTGGTGTGCAGCGCCGTGAGCGATTCACCGAAGCGCGTGAGGTAGCGCGAGGGCGACATGAGACCGGCCCGGCGGACGAGCAGGTTGTCGTAGTAGCTGGTGCCGCCCTCGAAGAACCACAGCAGCTGCGTGTAGTTCTCCTGCGAGTAGTCGAATGGCACGAGGCGCTTCGGCTTGATGCGCTTGACGTTCCAGAGGTGGAAGTACTCGTGCGCCGCGAGCGTGAGGAAGTCTTCCCAACCCTTGGCGCTGGAGAAGCCCGAGCGGGGGAAGAGCAGCGCCGTCGAGGCCTTGTGCTCGAGCCCGCCGCGGCCCTTGTCGGTGCCGTAGATGAAGAAGACGTAGCGCTTCATCGGCAGGCCATCGAAGAGCGCGGCCTCGGTCTCGACGATGCGGGTGAGATCGGTGACGAGCTTCTTCTCGTCGAGCTGCGGGTCTCCCCACATGACGATCTCGTGCGGCACGCCGGCGGCGTTGAAGTGAATCGGCGTGTGCGGACCGACCTCGAACGGAGAGTCGACCAGCTCGTCGTAGTTCGGCGCGACGAACTCGTTGCCCTGCTGATCGAGCGCGACGGTGGTACGCCAGCCCTTCGGAGCGTCGACGGCGACGTGGTGCGGCCGCTCGCGGAGTTGCTCGGAGTAATAGAAGAGCGTCGCTCCGTTGAAGTAGCCGTGCGTGCCGTCGAGGTGGCTCGTGCGAACGGTGAGCTCGTTGGCGTACACGCGGTACTTCAGGTGCACGTTCGCGTTGCCGGCCTTGATGCGAAGGGCGCGCTTGTCGATGCGCTCGAAGGGCAGGGCCTCGCCGGCGGTGTTGGTGATGGTGAGATCTTGCACGTGGCGGGAGTATTCGCGCACGAGGTAGCTGCCCGGAGTCCACACGGGGAGCGCGACGGTGAGCTCGTTGCCTGCTGGCGGGAAGACGGCCTCGACCTCGAAGAGGTGCGAGTGCGGCTGCGGCATCGAGACCCGGTAGGTGACTGGCATCGACATGACGCCTGAATACGTCATGCAGGCGATCTCGTCAGCCCGAAGTGCGCGGGCTCTCCGCTTCCGGCCTGCGCCGTCACCCGTCTGGGAAGAGATCGGAGATCTGGGTCGATTCGCCGATTCGTTCGATCGGCCATCCCGACTGGTCGGAGACGATGTTGCGGATCGTCGACCACAGCCGCTCGCGAGAGAAGAACCCGAGCGGGAAGGCCCATTGCCTCCCGACCTCAGTGAGGAACGCGGCGAGAGGCCCCGTGCGCCGAAGGCTCCAAAGTGGTCGTCGGGACCATCGCAACGGAGACTCGCGCTCGATCGCTCGCCATGTCGGCGCGGGCACCGATCGGAGATCGAAGGCGGTGGTGAGTTCGTGCCGCTGGAATTGTCCGTGAGTCATCAACGCGCGACGCACGAGATGAAAGCTGACCTGTGTCGCGCAGCCCGCGCGTTCGGGGCGACATTGTTCGAGGTGAGTGAACACGTCTCCGACCGTGCGCCAGGTGCTCACTTCCTCATCCGTGAGTCGCAGTCCGAGTTCTTCCTCGAGCGACATCACGCATTCCACGAAGTCGAGCCCCACGAATCACCTCGGGAAGAGACGAACCGCCTTCATCATCACGGAAGCCGTCGAGCCCGGCTTCAGTCCTTCAATCGACGGCCCCGTCACGCGGAGCACGTTCGTACCGAGGGTGAAGCGGTACTCGGTCGTGCTTCCGAGAAAGAGCTTCGCCTGAAGCGTCAGCGGCGTGCCTTCGGAGCCGATGACGATGTCTTCACTTCGCACCACGAGCGTCGTTGGACCGCTCTGTGACGCGGTCACCGCGAACGAGTCGCTGCCCGTCACGAATCGCCCGTCACGGACGTCACCTTCAATCACGTTCGCTCCGCCGACGAAGCCGGCCACGAACGGAGTCGCGGGCTCGCGGTACACGACATCAGGCGCCGCGAGCTGCTCGATGACGCCCTTGTTCATCACGGCGACTCGATCGGCGAGGGCGAGCGCTTCTCCCTGATCGTGCGTCACCAGAATCATCGTCGTACCGAGCTTCGCCCGCAGGCTCGCGATCTCTCCGCGCAGCTCTTCGCGCAACGCGACGTCGAGGTTCGACAGCGGCTCGTCGAGCAACAACACCTTCGGCCGACCCACGAGCGCACGGGCGAGGGCGACGCGCTGCAATTGCCCACCCGAGAGTTCGTGCGGACGCCGCTGCGCCAGCGCTGACAACCGCACCCAGCCGAGCGCCTCCATCACCCGCGCTTCGACATCTCCATCGCGCCGAAGCTGGAGCGGATACGCCACATTCTCGAACACGCTCTTGTGCGGCCACACCGCGTAGCTCTGGAACACCATGCCCAGCCCACGTCGCTCGGGCTGCACGAAGGTCGAGCCCTGATCGACCACAGCTCCCGCGAGCCGAATGACGCCGGTGTCCGGCCGCTCGAGGCCCGCGATCATCCGCAGCGTCGTCGTCTTTCCGCACCCCGACGGCCCGAGGAGCGCGAGCAGCTCATGCTCCTTCACCTCCAGCGACAACTTCTTCACGACGGCTGTCGCGCCGAACGACTTCTCGATCTCGACCAGCTCCACGGCCGACATCAGCGGGCCTCCGCGCGACGGGTGACGAGGTTCTGCACGATCAACGCTGCGAGCACGATCAACAACAGCGCCGAGGCGATCACCGCCGCCGACGCCGGGTCCGCGTAGCTCTGCAGCTCGAACAGCAGCGTTCCTAGAACGTCGCTGCCGGTCGGAATCAGAAGCACCGACATCGTCAGTTCGCTCACGACGGTGAGGAACGTCAGCAACACGGCTCCGGTCAGCGCGCCACGCACCTGCGGAAGAATGCCGTCAACGAACGCGCGAACGCGGCCTGCACCGCTGAGCCGCGCTGCTTCACCCAGCGTGGGATCCGCCTGCGCCAGCGAGTCCGAACTCGACCGAACGCCCAGCGCGAGATGCTTCACCACGTACGACAGCAACAGCAGCCAGAACGTGTTCCCGATTGCGAGCACGAACGCGACCTTCTCGAACGCGATGAAGCGAAGATCTCTCGAGAACGTGACGAGCAACGCGAGCGCGAGCACCGTGCCGGGAATCGCCGAGGGCGCATCGGCCAGCGTCTCGAGCCAGCGCTGCTTCGTGAGCGCGATGAGCAGACCGAAGACTCCAACCAGCACAGCAGCGAGCGCGGCGAGACCGAGGCTGACGCCCGCAGCCTCGAGCGTTCGACCCTGCATCACCACCGTCCAATGCTTGAGGGTGAACGACCCCCACTGGCCCCACGTCGGCTGAAGCCCGGTCAGGAACACGGCGCCGAGCGGGAGCAGGATGATCGCCACCGCCATCGTCCACGCTCCGATTGACACCGGCAGCCGCCATCGTCCGAGCGCGACGACCTTCTGCCCGAGACCCTTCCCGCGAGGCAGTCGCACGCGGCCAGACTTCGCGAGCCACGCATTCGCTCCGAGTACGAACACCGCGAGCAGCAGCAGTTCCACACTCAGCACTGCCGCGCGCGAGAGCCCGGTCTCGCCCATCAGCACTTCGCTGTAGATGCGCGTCGTGAGCGTCGGAGTGGGTGGATTCGCCGAGACGCCGAGCAGGTACGGCACACCGAACGACGCCGACGCGAAGACGAACACGAGCGCCGCCCCCGACATCGCCGCAGGCGTGATGAGCGGCAGCGTCACCGACAGAAACGTCTTCGCGGCTGAAGCGCCCGAGAGCCGTGCCGCTTCTTCGAGTGACGGGTCGATTCGCTTCAGCGCCGCGCTCGTCGACAGCACGACCAGCGGAAGCGCCGAGGTCCCGAGCACGAACGCGATGCCGCCGAGCCCGTACACGTCGAGATGCCCTTTGCCGATCACCAGCGTGAGCCAGCCCGACTTCGGATTCGCGAGCGCGATCCACCCCATCGTCCAGATGTACGGAGGAATCGCCGACGGCAACGTCACCACCGTCTGCAGCGCGCGCACGCCGGCGATGTTCGATCTCGTCACCAGCCACGCGAACGGAAGTCCGAACGCGAGCGCGACCAGGCTCGCTCCGAATGACGACAGCGCAGTGCCCGAGAGCGCGCGCATCGCCTCGGGAGAGATCCACAACGACACCCACGTCGTCGGGCTGCCACTCTTCAGCAACAACACGCCCAACGGCAGGAACACCGTCGCGATCAACGCGACTGCGAAGGGCAGGGCGCGCTTCATTTCGAGAACGCCGCGCTGAAGCGGGACTTGAGGGCAGCTCCATCGTTCAGCCCGCGATCGAGCAGCGCCTCGTCGAACGGAGCGCTCTTCGACAACAACCACTCGACGCCCTGGTTCTCACGCGGCCCTGGCTGCCGGGGATCGACCGCGTGCATGTCACCGAGCTCGCGAATCACCTTCTGTCCCTCGGGAGACAGCACGACGTCGTTGAACGCTCGCGCCGCCGCCGGGTTTCGGCTCGACGACAGAATCGCGACCGGGCCGGGAATCACGACCGCTCCATCGGTCGGCCAGATCTCTTCGACCGGGCTTCCACGTGCCTTCGCTGCGAGCACGTTCTCGAGCAACACCACGCCGACCTTCGCTTCACCGCCCTCGACCTTCTGAAGGACCGCCGCGTTTCCACCAGCGACGCGCACGCCGTTCGCGCGCAGCTTGTCGAAGAAGTCCGAACCGTGCGTCCGCTCCATCGCGACTGCGAACGTGAACGCCGTGCCGCTCGTGAGGGGATCGCCGATGACGACCTCGCCTTTCCACTTCGGGTCGAGCAGCTCGATGAAGCTCGCTGGCGCCTCGGAGCCGGTCTTGTGCACGAGCACCATCGTCGACAAGCGCACCGCCTCCCAGTGGCCATCGGGGTCGACGAGCGCGCGCGGTGTGCGAACGCCATTCGGAGAGACGGCGCGCATCAGCCGGCCTTCCTTCGCGAGGCGGCGATAGAGAAACGGGTCGCTGGTCATCAGCACGTCGCAGGGAGAACCGCCCGCCGCGAGCTCCGCCTCGAGCTTCGTCGCCACCTTCTCGCTGCCACCCTGAAACCAGCGCACCGTCACCTGCGGCATGCGCTCTTTGAGGAGTGGATCGAACGCATCCATCACGTGCCGGTACATCGACGTGTAGACCCAGAGATCGCCGCGAATGGCGCCGTCGTTGGTAACCGCCACGCTCGACGCAGGAGCCGCGCTCTCGATGCGGCACCCAGCCAGAAGAACGAGCGAGGCCAGCGCGAGACGAAGCATGCGCGGAACCTACCCCTGCGCGGCGGGAGGCTCCCCAGCTTTCTCGTCGATCACCGCCTGCCAGTACTCGCGCCCGTAGTACTGCCGCATCATTCCCAGCTTCACGCCGCCCTTGAACAGCACGAACCCGGGAATGCCGAAGAGCGCGAACCGCCGCGCCAATTCAGGGTGCTCGTACGCGTTGGTCTTCACCACCGTCACGTTCTTCGGCAGCGCGGTGAGCAGCTCGGGCAGATCGCGCGCGAAGACTTCACAGTTCGGGCACTGCGGGCCCCAGAAGTAGACGACGACCAGGTGCCCGGGCGCAGACGCGATCATCGCGTCGAGGTTCTCAGGCGTGCCCACCACGAGCTGCGTCGATTCCATCGTTCACCCGTGCGCGAGGCGGCCGTACTCCCGCATCCACTTCAACTCGTCCTCAGAGAGCGGGCCCTTGTCGAGCGCTTTCAAGTTCTCGTCGAGTTGCTGCTGATTCGACGGGCCCATCAACACGACGTCGACGTTCGGGTTCGAGAGACAGAAGCGGTAGCAGTCTCCCGCGGTCATCGTCGGGCCGGTCCAACCCTTCGGCGGTGTGAGCAGCTTGCGCCACGACGTCGCCGTGTACGCGACCACCGACGGCTTGCGCTTCTCGAGGTGAGGGAAGATGTCTTTCTCGGCGCCCGGGTGCGCGGCGTTGTACCGGAGCATGAACAGGTCGAGCGGTGAGTCTTCGGCCATCTTCCCGGCGCGCGGGCGATCGTGAATCGACACGCCGATCGATCGCACCTTGCCTTCCTCTTTCAGCTTCACGAGCGCTTCGATCGTGCCTGGCGTCCACGCTGACATCTTGCTGAGCCAGAAGAGCTGGAAGACGTCGATGTAGTCGGTGCCGAAGGTCTTCAGCAGGCTCTCGCAGCCGCGCCGCACCGAGCCGCCGAAGAACGCGAGCGACGGGCCGCCAGCGAGGATGAACTTCTCGCGGTTCGCTTTGAACGCCTGCTTCAGCACCGGCACCGCGTAGCCGGTCTTCAGCTTCTGAAAGAAGAAGTAGGTGATGCCGCGATCGATCGCCGCGTTCAGCCCGTTTGCGTCGAGACCGAAGTTGAGCGCGAGGCCCATGCGGTGCGTTGGCTTCTTCACGGCTCTCACCGTGGTGTGCGCGAAGTCGGTCATGACGTGCCCTCCAACGACGAGACCCGAAGAGCATTCCGCTGACGCGCCCAGGAGGCGAGATCGAATTCGTCCGCTGCCTGTTCGCGCAGGGTCTTCGTCAGCGCGTGCAGATCGCTCGGGCGCGCAGACGGGTTCTTCTCCAGCATCTGCTTGACGGTCGGTCGCAGCGAAGCGGGCAGGGCGTCGAGCGAAGGCGTCGCTTCTCGAATGCGCTCCATCGTCTCGACCGGCGTCGCACCATCGAACGGCCGTGCGCCGGTGAGCAGCTCGAAGAGCAGCACGCCCGCCGAGAACACGTCGCTCGCGCCAGACAGCGGCTTGCCCGCGACCTGCTCTGGAGACATCGACGCGTACGTTCCTTTGCGAACACCCCCGCGTGTCTGCTCCTTCAGCAGCGTCGCCTTCGCGATGCCGAAGTCGCCGAGCTTCACTTCGCCCGCGAGCGAGACGAGCACGTTGGTCGCGCTGACGTCACGATGCACGAGCCCGAGTGGACGTCCGCGCTCGTCGGTCGCTTGTTGGAGAAACGCGAGCGCCGTCACGACTTCGGCGATCACCGCGCGCGCGATCGGCTCGGGCACCGGTGCTCCATTCGCCAACGCAGCGAGATCGGCTCCGTCGATCCAGTCGAGCCGAACCCACGGCCGGCCATCGACGGCGCCAAAGTCGTGTGCCTGCACGAGCCCTCGGTGCACCAGCTTCGCCTGCAGCCGCGCCTCTTCGAGGAACATGCGCTCCCACGTGGAGTCGCCGACGAACTCTTCACGCAAGAGCTTGAGCGCGATGGTCTTCTCGAAGCCGCTCGCGCCGAACGCAGTCGCCTTGAACACCTCGGCCATGCCACCCACACCCACGCGCTCGAGCAGCTCGAAGGGGCCGAATCCAGAGGGGAGGCGCACGGCCGAACCATATCGCCTGGTGGCCGTCTCGCGGGGCCGCGGGAGTCGGACTACGGTTTCACGTCGATGACGAAGCTCCTGCTCGTGGTGCTCCTCGCCGGTCCCGCTGTCGCAGGGCCGATGATCGTCATCGACCCGGGTCACGGCGGCGCGCAAGACGGAGCCTCGTCTCCCGGTGGCCTGCTCGAGAAGAACCTCGCGCTGAGCATCTCGAAGAAGCTCAAGGCGAAGCTCGAGGCCGAGCTCGAGGCGAAGGTGAAGCTGACCCGCGAAGGCGACTCGCGCCTGCACCTCGACGAGCGCGTGATGTTCGCGAACCGACAGCGGCCCGATCTCTTCGTCTCGATTCACGCCAACTCGATGCCGACCGCGACGCAGCGCCGCGTGAACGAGGGCATCGAGACGTACTTCCTCTCGGCCTCGGCCAGCGGTGAAGACGCGAAGAAGGTCGCCGCACGTGAGAACGCTGAAGCGCGGCAGCAATCGAAAGCTGCCACCAGCGACACGCTCGCGTTCATTCTCGCCGATCTGCAGAAGGCCGAGACGCACCACGACTCCTCCCGGCTCGCCTACTCGGTGCACGAGTCGTTGATCGCCGGTACGCAGGCGCAGGACCGCGGCGTTCAGCAGGCGCCGTTCTACGTGCTCATGGGGCTCGAGGCGCCGGCCGTGCTGATCGAGGTCGGGTTCGTCTCGCACCCTCGTGAAGGTGACCGCCTCGCCGACGCGAAGTACCAACAGCAGATTGCCGACAGCATCGCCGCGGGCATCAAGGCGTTCCTCTCGACCGTCGAAGCGCGAGACAACAAGCGCACGGAAGGCGTCGTGCCGGCTCCGGGTGCGAAGTAGAAGTTGGGCATGGCGTGGTCGATCGCAGGCAAACGCGTGGAGTTTCGTGCCGGCTTTCCCGCAGGGAAGCTCGTCGTCACCGACAAGCCGAAGGGCGCCGCTGAGCACGAGCTGAAGCTCGCCACGAAGGGGGAGTGGCAGCTGCCGGTGGGGGCGCATTCGGTGAAGGTGGTTCGCACCTCACAATTCGCAGGCCCGAAGCTCGAGCTCTTCGCGGCGAGCGGCGCGCTCATTCCGCCGACGGAGCAGCACCTCGTACCCGGCGTCGCGCCCGAAGGCAGCCAGTGCCCTTCGCATCAGGTCGCCGCCACCTACGCCTGCGCCCGCTGCGGAACGTTCGTCTGTGCGCAGTGCGCCGGCGTCGACTTCACGCACTGCCAGACTTGCCTCGCGTCGCTCACCGAGGTCGCGCAGAAGAACTCGGCCGCCGCGGCGTACTTCGCCCCCGTCCTCGTCTTCGCGATCTTCGGAGGACTCCTCGGCGGCCTGTTCGCCGGTGCGGCTGGTGCGGCCGCCGTCGCCATCGCCAAACGAACGGATCACAAGGCCATCAAGATCGGCGCCGCGGTGGTGCTCTACGGAATCGCGGCCGTCGCGTGGATTCTCATCGCTGCGTCGCTTCGGCGGTGAAGACCGTGTAGAGCGCGCCCAATGCGCTCCTTCAACCGAGGCTCCCTCGAGACCCGTCCCGTCACGCTGACCCCGCACATCAACAAACACGCCGAGGGCAGCTGCCAGGTGGAGTTTGGCGACACGAAGGTGATCGTCACCTGCTCCGTCGAAGAGCGCGTGCCGCCGCACGTCTTCGGCACCGGCTCGGGCTGGGTGACGGCCGAGTACGGCATGCTCCCCCGGTCGACCCACGATCGCAGCGCGCGTGAAGCTGCCAAGGGCAAGCAGGGTGGCCGCACGCTCGAGATTCAGCGCCTCATCGGCCGCTCCCTTCGCGCCTGCGTCGACATGAAGACGATCGGTGTTCGCACGCTCACGCTCGACTGTGACGTGATTCAGGCCGACGGCGGCACCCGCACCGCGTCGATCACCGGCGCGTACGTCGCGATGGCGTTGGCGCTGCGCAAGCTGCAGGCGAGCGGCAAGCTGTCGAAGGTGCCCGCGCTCACGCCCGTGGCCGCCATCAGCGTCGGCATCGTGAAGGGCGAGGTCTCGGTCGATCTCGACTACGTCGAAGACAGCTCGGCCGAGGTCGATCTCAACATCGTGGCGCTCGCCGGCGGAAAGCTCGTCGAAGTGCAGGGCACCGCCGAGCACGGCTCGTTCGATCGCGCGAAGCTCGACGCCATGCTCGATGCCGGCACTGCCGCCATCAACAAGCTCATCGAAGCCCAGGCTCGCGCGCTCGGATGAAGGACCTCGTCTTCGCCACCTCGAACAAGGGCAAGCTCGTCGAGCTGCAGGGCCTCGTCGGTGCCGGCGTTCACGTTCGTTCGCTGAAGGACTTCCCCGAGATCGGCGAGATCCCCGAGACGGCCGACACCTTCGAGGGCAACTCCGAGCTGAAGGCGAGGGCGGTCGCGACGGCGACTGGGCTGTGGGCGCTGGCCGACGACTCGGGGCTCATGGTCGATGCGCTCGACGGGCGGCCGGGCGTCTACTCCGCGCGCTACGCGCCGACCGATTCGGAGCGCATCACGAAGCTGCTCTCCGAGTTGGTGAACGTTCCCGACGCGAAGCGCAGCGCGCGGTTCGTGTGCTCGCTGTGTCTGTGCAGCCCGGCCGGTGACGTCGTCTTCACACGCGGCACCTGTGAAGGCCGCATCGGTCACGTCGCTCGTGGCGCGCACGGCTTCGGCTACGACCCGATCTTCGAGCTGCCCGATGGCCGCACGCTGGCCGAGCTCACGCACGATCAGAAGTCGGGGCTCTCGCACCGCGGCCAGGCGTTTCGTCTGATGGTGCCCGAGCTGACGCGTCGCTGAACGTCAGCGCTTCTTCGACGGCGCAGGCGCGGTCGCAAACAGGTCTTGCTGCTCCGGCTCGAGGCCCATCGCCCGGCGCACGGGCGCGTAGCTCTTGCGGTGGAAGTCGAGCACGCCGAGCTTCTCCATCGCCGCGAAGTGCTCTGGCGTCGGGTAGCCCTTGTGCTGCTCGAAGCCATACCCGGGGTGCTTCTTGCCGAGCTCGTTCATGTGCCGATCACGCGTCGTCTTCGCGAGGATCGCACCCGCGGCGATCGACAGGCTCTGTGCGTCACCCTTGATGATGCCCTGCTGTGGCTGCGGCACACCCGGCACCCGTCGCGCGTCGACGAGCAGATAGTCGGGCTTCACCTTGAGGCCTTCGACGGCACGCCGCATCGCCAGCAGCCCCGCCTGGTAGATGTTGATCTCGTCGATCTCGGCGTGGCTGCACCAGCCAACCGCCCAGGCCACCGCGTCGCGCTTCACCGCTTCGGCCAGCTCGTCGCGTTTGGCTTCGTCGAGAATCTTCTTCGAGTCGTCGAGCCCTTTGAGCTTGTACCCGAGCGGCAGAATCGCGGCGCCCGCGACGATGGGCCCCGCACACGGGCCAGCGCCCGCTTCGTCGACGCCAGCGATCAGCTTGAACCCCTGCGCCCACAGCTCGTTCTCGAACTTGAGCATGTGCCGCAGCCGCTGCCCCTCGGAGCGGTTCTCGGCCTGACGTGACTTGATCGCCTTCGCGAGCGCGAGCGCCCCCGCGCGCCCATCGGCTTCGAGCGTCGACACCAGCGTCGAGGGCACCGTGGCGCCGTCTCGCAGGTACTTCTGCCGCAGCTCGGTGAGCGAGAGCTTCTTGCTCATGTGCGCAGGTTCATCGCTGCAGCTGGAGTCGCAGATCGCGGGGCTCGACGACCGAACCCGCACACTCGGCCGGCGTGAAGGTGAAGCGCCCCACGTTCGAGGTGAGCCCGTTGAACGTCGCCGTCACCGAGACCGCTCCGACGCCGACCACCTTGCCGTCGACGAGGAAGATGCCGCGCGCGTCGGTCTTGCCAGTCGACTTCTGCGACAGGTTGCCCTCGTTGATCGCCGTCACGTCGGCGCCGACGACGACGGCACCGCTCAGATCGGTCACCAGCGCCGGCCAGGTCGTCGAGACGGTGTCGCAATTGACGCGAATGCGCGTGCCCGCGTCAGGGTCGATGTTGCCGGGATCGAAGCAGCCGAGAACCACGACGGACGTGACGAGGGCGAGAGCGAAACGCATGAGGCGCGCACCTACACCCGGCCTGAACGAGGGGCAACCCGGGAGTAGCACCGTCTCGTAACTGCTGTTACGTGCGCCGTTCGCCCTCTCGACATGAACGCCCCCACCACGAAGCTTCCTCCCGATGACGGCCTCTGGCTCAAGAGCCTCCGCGACGACGTCGAACCCACCACCTTCAAGAAGGGCCGGCAGTACGCCGAAGCCCGCCGCGTCTCGATGCTTGGCCGCACCGAGATCGGCATCGCAGCTCGCGTCACTGGCAGTGAAGGCCAGAAGTACGACGTGCAGGTCGCTCCTGCCGAGCCTGGAAAGATCGAGTCGAGCTGCACGTGCGACGCGTGGGGCAAGTACGGCCCGCACTGCAAACACGTCGTCGCCGTCGCGCTGATCTACCTCGCGCGCATTCGAGCCGCGCAGACTGCAGCTGGCGCGGCGCCTGCGAAGGCCGCCGCTGCACCAGCCACCGCGCCCGAAGAGACCGAAGAGAAGGAAGAAGAAGCCTCGCCGCTCGACGCCGAGACGCCCGCGCCGCAGGTCGACCCCATCGACCCCGTCGGCGTGCCGACCGTCGCCAAGCTCGAGAACTGGCTCGGCCTCTCGGCGCTGCCCGATCTCGAGTTCGTCTACCGAATCACGCCGACCAACGCGCAGACCGGTGGCCGCTCGTGGGTCGTCGAGGCGCGCCGATCGGATCAGCAGGCCAAGGGCCCCGTGCACGTGAAGCGGCTGCTCGCCGCAGGCACCCGCATCACGCCTGCCGACGAACGCGTGTTCCAGGAGCTCGGCCGTCATGAGATCCGCTTCGACTCGAAGATCGTGCTCGGTGACGACGACGCGGCCGACTTCTTCGAGGTCGTGCGCACCCGCCGGGTCGTCTACCGCGGCACCGCGCTCGTGTTCAGCTCCGAGCCGGCGCGCCCCGTCATCAAGCTCAGCAATCGGCCCGAAGGCGCCACCGCGCGCGTCGACGTCGCGCTGCCAGACGGCACCACGCTCCAGCTCAAAGACGTGATCGTGCTCTGCGGCCGCCGCACGTGGGTCGTCGCCGGTCAGACCGCCATGGTGCTCGAGCCCGACTTTCCGCCGCGCATGCTGCGCAAGTGGATGCTCGAGCCGCAGATGTCGTTCCCGCCGGCGCAGCTCGATCGCACGCTGTCGTTCTTCGCCGCGCATCTGCCGCGCTACCGGCTCTCGTTGCAGGCCGACGGCATCGACGTCGACGACACCAGCGAGCCCAACTTCATTCTCACCCTCGAGGGCCGCGCCGACTACGTGAAGGCCCAGCTCGCTGCGCGGTATGGCCAGGCGGTGACGGTGCCGGTGTCTCCGACGGCGCGCTACCTCGGCTACGCGAGCGGCGGCTCCGGAGAGGCCCGAAAGCTGTTCCTCCGCCGTGACGAGCTCGAGCGCACGGCCGGCAAGGTGCTCGTCGACGCAGGCCTGCGGTGGGACGACGCGACCAGCTCGTACGAAGCGCTCGGCGACAAGGCGATCGACTTCTGGGCCAACGGCCGCTCCGGCCTGCCGAAGACGTGGGAGGTCTTCGCCGCCGCGCCGCCGAAGCTGCGCATGCGCGCCAAGCTGCGCCCCCGCATTCGCGTGAACATGACGTCGGTGAACTGGTTCGATCTCGAGGCCGACTTCGTCAGCGAAGATCAGTCGGTCGATCTCGGGGCCGTGCGCATGTTCCTCGAGTCGGGGCGCAAGTTCATCGCGCTCAAAGACGGCTCGTTCGCCGAGGTCGATCTCGCCGAGCTGAAGACGGCCGCGACGTTGCTCGAAGAAGCCGGCGCGCTGCCGGGCAAGAAGACGACGAAGCTGCCGCTCTTTCACGCCACCGCGCTCGATCTGCTCGCCACCATCGGAGACGTCGAGATCGAGGCCAAGGCCCGCCGCGCCATCGCCGAGCTCAAAGAGGTCGACGGCATTCCGCCCGTGAAGGCGCCTGAAGGGCTGAACGCCGAGCTGCGCCACTATCAAGAGGCGGGGCTCTCGTGGCTCTGGTTCCTCTTCCGTCACGGGTTGTCGGGCGTGCTCGCCGACGACATGGGGTTGGGCAAGACGGTGCAGGCCCTGTCACTGCTGCTGAAGGTGAAGACCGAGCACGGCTCCAAGCCCGTGCTCGTCGTCGCCCCGACCTCGGTGCTGCCCAACTGGGAGCGCGAGATCGAACGCTTCGTGCCCTCGCTCTCGAAGTTCACGTGGCACGGCGCCGATCGCAAAGAGAACATCGGCATGCTCGCCAAGGTCGACGTGGTGCTGACGAGCTACTCGCTCATTCGCCGCGACATCGATCAGCTCAAGCAGGTGAAGTTCCGCACCGTCATTCTCGACGAGGCCCAGAACATCAAGAACGCCGACTCGGCCACCGCGCAGGCGTGCAAGACGATCGACGCCGACAGCCGCGTGGCGCTCACCGGCACGCCGCTCGAGAACCGCCTGTCGGAGCTGTGGAGCATCTTCGACTTCCTCATGCCCGGCTTCCTCGGCAGCTCCGACGCGTTCAACGAGCGCTTCGAGCACCCGATCATGGTGCAGGGCGACATGGACACGCGGGAGCGCCTCAAGAAGCGCATTCACCCGTTCATCCTCCGCCGGCTCAAGACCGAGGTCGCCAAAGATCTGCCGCCCAAGACCGAGGTCGTCACCTGGGTCGACATGGACGCGGGCCAGCAGGCGCTCTACCGCGAGGTGCTGCAGGAGACGAAGCGCAAGGTCTACGACCAGATCGAGAAGCAGGGCTTCAACAAGTCGCGCATCTCGATCCTCTCGGCGCTCATGAAGCTGCGCCAGGTCTGCTGCGATCCCCGCCTGCTCAAGCTGCCGCCCGGCACCTCGTTGCCGCCCTCGGCCAAGCTCGAGCGTTTCGGAGAGCTCGTCGACGAGCTCGTTCGCGAAGGCCACCGCGCGCTGATCTTCAGCCAGTTCACCGAGATGCTCGAGCTGCTCAAGGAGCAGGCCGACGCGAAGAAGCTCGGCTACCTGTACCTCGACGGCCGCACGAAGGATCGCATGGCCAAGGTCGACGCGTTCAACGCGCCCGACGGGCCGCCGGTGTTCTTCATCTCGCTGAAGGCGGGCGGCACGGGTCTCAACCTGACCGCGGCCGACTACGTCATTCACTACGACCCGTGGTGGAACCCGGCCGTCGAAGATCAGGCCACCGATCGCACGCACCGCATCGGCCAGACGCGCTCGGTGTTCAGCTACAAGCTGATCACCCGCAACACGGTCGAAGAGAAGATCCTCGCGCTGCAGCAGCGCAAGCGTGAGCTCGCCGCCGGCGTGCTGGGCACTGATGCCGACGTGGGCAAGGCCCTCACCGAGAAGGACGTCGAAGATCTCTTCAAGATGGAAGAGTGAGCTCAGCCCGGAGCCGTGTCGTGGCTCCGGGTGCGCATCGACAGACCCATCAACGAGAAGCCGATGCCCGAGGCGAGGCCGCCGAAGGCGAAGACGAACCGTGGGAAGGCGAGGGCGGCCACCGCGGCGAGGGCGATCGCGATGCCGACGCGGGCGGCGCGTGCCTGCCACATGGCCGCCGAGATGAGCCAGTTCGAGGCCACCTGCACGAAGTACATCGTCATCGCCGACGTCACGCTCACGTCGAACATCCACGCGGTGACCCACATCGCGACGCTGCTCCAGGCGCTCAGCTTGAGCCCCAGCATCAACCGCCGCTGCGCGAGGTTCTGTTGTCGCGCCCTGCGAACGACGAACGAGAACAGCTCTGAGGTGACGAGGGGAAGGCCGAACACCAGCACCCCGAGCTTCGTCGTCGGCACGATGAGCTTCAGCTCGGTCGCGATCTGCGTCGCCATGCCGCCGATGAACGCCAGCACGCCGAAGACGATCGAGAACTGCCGCTTCTCGGCGAGCGCGAGATCGATGTCGCGATCCTTCGCGTCACGCTCGAGCTCGTAGAGTCGCGCCTCGCGTTTGATCTGCCGTTCTTCGGCGGCCTCCACACGCGCCACCAGCGGCTCGGGAGCCCCGCTCACCTGCGCGAGCAGAATTCGCGCGGCCCGTGGCTCGTCGCGCGACAGCTCGTGCTCGACCATCAAGAGCATCGCCCGGCGCAGGCCCTGCTTCGAGCTCTCGAGCCCAGGCCACATTCGACCGAGCTGCTCGAAGGCGAAGCGGCACTCCGCGAAGATCTGGTGGGCCTGCAGGCCCATCACCGAAGAGCCAACCCCACGCTCCTGGCTCACCGCCTGCTCGAGCTCGCTCAGGCGGCGCTGCGCCAGCTCCGAGAGCTCGAAGGCCTCGCGGTGCCGAAGGTACTCGGTGATCGCCTGCTTGAACTCGAGCGCCGACTGATGTCGCGCCGCGGGGTCCTTCGCCATCGCTTTGCGGCAAATGGCCGCCAGCTCGCGCGGCACGGGCTGGTCGAACTCGGGTGGGCGCCCTTCGAGCGCGACGGCCAGCACCCCAGCCGGCGTCGGCGCGCGGTGCGGCAGCCTTCCGGTGAGCAGCTCGTACAGCGTCGCGCCCAGCAGGTAGACGTCGCTGCGAACGTCGATGCCGCGGCCATCACCCATCGCCATCTCGGGCGCCATGTAGGCCGGCGTGCCTGCGAAGTCGGCCTCGGTGGCGAGCGGCAGCACGAGATCGGGTCGCAGCGAGACGGCCAGGCCCCAGTCGACGAGGTAGACCTCTCCGAACGCGCCCACGAGCACGTTGTCGGGCTTGATGTCGCGGTGAAGCACCTGCCGATCGTGTGCGAAGGCCACCGCGTCACAGACGCGAACGAGAATCTCGAGCTGCTCGATGAGCGGCCGCTTCTCGGCGATCACCTGCGTCCACGGGGTGCCCTCGACCTTCTTCATCGCGAAGAAGGGCACGCCGTCGGCCGTGGTGGCTAGCAGGTGCACCGGCACGATGTTCGGGTGCTCGAGCCGCCCCGTGACGAGCGCTTCGCGCAACAGGCCCTTGGCGTCGCCTTCCGGGTCTTTGAGGAACTTCGTGGCGACGGGTCGATCGAGCGCCGTCTGCCGGGCGCTCACCACGCGCCCCATGCCGCCGACGCCGATCGTCTCCCCGAGCTCGAAGTCGGCCTCGGGAGCAGGGCTGGCAGCGACGGTGACGTGCGGCAGCTTCGCCGAGTCTTCGGGCGCGAGCGGGTCCCGGTGAGAGCCGGAAGGGACGGTCGTCGTCAGCTCGTCGCTCTGCTTCCCCACGGCCCCGCACTAGATGCTGAGTCGGAGCAACACGCCAGCTTGAGCCACCGACGGCGAGAACGAAGCGGCCGCGGGAAGCTGCGCGGTGAGCTCCGACGGAATCGTGAAGCGCAGCTCGCCGCCCTTCTGGCCGTAGAAGAGGGCTCCGAAGACCTGCACGTTGAGGTACGTCAACACGCGGAACGTGACGTCGAGGCGCGCGAGCCCGGAGATGTCGTTCAGGTTCAGCAGGTTCGTCGCGCTGATGCTGATCCACGGGAACTCGGGAATGCCGGGCGCCGAGGCGATGAGCGCGAGGTAGTGCCGCCCCGCGTAGAGCGGAATCTGCTGCACCGGGTCTGGCTTCAGCCCGTACACGCCCTGCGCGATGAAGAGCCCGGCCTGGTACTCGACGGGGTTCGCGTAGCCGGCAGGGTTGTAGAAGTACTCGGCCGCGAGAATGCCGAAGTTCTTGTCGGTGTAGTTGAACTGCCACGAGAGCCCGCCGGAGATCTGGGCATAGATGCCGTCGCCGCGGCCGATGGTGACGTCGAACTTCTTCAGCTCGTCGGAGTACGCGGTGAGGAAGTCCTCTCCGAGAATCGCGTTGCGAAGCCCGGCGTTCTGAGCTGCGTCGAGAAACGACTGAAACTTCGTGTCCGACGGAGCGCGGGTGATGACGAAGTCCTTCCCGCTCCGAATCGCGATCTCGCCGTAGACGTCGAACGGGCCGATCGGCAGCGAGATGTCGGCAGCGTAACGGGGCCGGCGCCCATTCATCCACACCGCGCCGATGCCGAGCTCGGCCTGCCACACCACGAACTCGGCGCGCAGCGCTCCACCGAGGTTGCCCAGCGTGAGCTGACTGTTGCCGGTGCCGATGTTGTCGAAGAGCCCGTAGCCGTAGAAGTTCCAACCGAGCTTCTCGATCGGCACGTACACCTTCACCATGTTCACGCCGAGGCGCACGTCGAACGGGTTGAACGGATCGCGCGGCTGCGAGTTGAGAAAGTCGGTCGGGTACCAGACGCGCGCGGTGCCCCAGCGGATCTTCTGGCGGCCCACGGTGAGGTACACGGTGCGCGCGATGTCGAAGCGCAGCCAGAGCTGATCGAGCGCGACCGTCGGGTTCTGTGCCGTCGCCGCCGTGAGGCCCACGCCGCTCACCCCCGGCAACGACAGGCCCATGTTCATCATGTCCGTCATCGACGTCATGGTGGACGTGTTGGTGGTGGTGTTCGCCGCGGCGGGCCGCGACGGGTCGTACTGCACACGTGCGACGCCGTAGGCGCGCAGCCGATCGGTCGGCCGCCCGTCCATGTACGTCTCGAGCAGAATCGGCAGGCTCACCGGCTCCTTCGCCGCAGCTTTGCCCTCCTGGAAGAGCACCTGGCCGAACATGTTCAGGTTCGCGCCGATCTTCAGCGAGTCGCTCTTCACCTCGTCGGTGTCGAACTTGCTCTTGCTGGTGCCGCTGAGCTCGGTGAGATCGCGATCGACGCCGCCATCGGGCGTGAGCGACGGCTGGGTCGGCGAGTCCGAGCCGCCCCCGAACATGTCAGCTTCCGCCGGCCGTGCGGCGCCAGCATCGACAGCAGGCTCGGAGCTGCCGAACAGATCAGCCTCGTTCGGGCGATCCTGAGCGATGGCGATGAGCGGGGTGAGGCCCAGCGCGAAGACGAACCCCCGAAGCGGCGTCATGACGATTCCCTCAGCGGCTCTTCGACTCGAGCCACGCCTTGGTGAACATGTTCTGATCGAGCGAGTTCAGATCGACCGCCTTGAAGAGCACGAGCGTCGAGTTCGACTTCTCGATCTCGTCGAAGATGCGAATCTCGCCGGGGAACCACAGCTCGGCCTTCTTCGACTCCGAGAAGAGCTTCTGCCACTTCGGGTAATACGACGTGCGGGCCAGCTTCCCCGAGAGCGCGAACTCCTGCCGCTTCAGAATGTTGTGGTTCTTCTTGTCGACCCACAGCTTCTGTACCGGGTACGCGACGTCGAAGCCGTCCTTCACCTTCAGCTCCATGACGACCGTCTCGAACTTGCCGAGCTTCTCGTCGGCCACGAAGGTCGGGTCGAACTCCTCGGCCAGGCGTGACTCGTCGAAGTCGGAGCGGCGGGTGTTGGTGCCGCCGATGCGCTCACGCTCGGTGGTGCGGTCCCACTTCCCGGTGCCGGGGTCGTACGTCCACAGGTTCTTGTCGAGCCGCAGAATGCCCTTGCCCTCTTCGCTCTTGGGCTTGCTGAAGAGCAGCATCAGCTTGTCGTCGGCGTCGCGGCGGTACACGAGCACCTCGCGCACGACGTCGGCTTTGTCCTTCTCCTTCTGCTCCAGATAGATGAGCGCCTTGTAGTCGCCGCCGTTGCGCTGGCGGTCGTCGATCTCGGCGAGCAGCTTCACCATGTCGGCCTTCTCGAGCGCGAAGGCGGGCGCAGCGGTCAGCGCGATGGCGAGTGAGACGAAGAGCGTACGCATTGTTGGTTACCCCACGTGAGACATGGCGGAGATCGGCTTGAGCCGGGCCGCGAGGAACGACGGAATCACCGAGATGATGGTGATGGCGCCGGTGATGAAGACGATGGCGAAGACGATCCACCCTGCGGTCGGAGCGACGATCAGCTTCTCGCTCATCAGCACGAGCTGAGCGCCCTTCGGCAACTTGATGGCGGCGTTGTTCAGCAGGAACGAGACGATGCCTCCGACGATCACGCCGGCCGTGGTGCCCATGATGCCGAGCAGGAAGCCCTCGGTGACGAACATCGCGAGCACGCTACGGCGCTGCATGCCCACCGCGCGCAGCGTTCCGATCTCGCGCGTGCGCTCCCGAATCGAGATCCACATCACGTTCATGATGCCGACACCGATGATGATGGTGAGCACGAAGATCACCGTGGTGGCCGCGACCGTAAGAATCGTGACGAACCACTGCACGAAGCTGGTCTCGTCTTCCCAGTTGGTGATGTCGAGCTTCTGCCCCGTCCACGACTCGCGGTTCACCCCGTCGAACTTCGCGAAGAACGGGCGCGGGTCGTTGTCCATGATCTCGAAGCCCTCGGCAGCGAAGGCCTTGCGCAGGCTCTCCTGCACGGGCCGAACCTTCGAGATGTCTTTGATGTAGATCTGCAGGGCGCCCGTGGTCTCGTCGTTGAGCTGGTACAGCTTGCGGAGCCCCTGGTCGTTCATGAAGGTGTTCCAGCTCGAGAGCATGCCGATGTTGGCGGCGATCGCGACCACCGTGACGTCGATGGTGTTGTTGGTGCCCTTGAACGTCGGCGCCGAGAACGTGAGCTTGTCGCCGACCTTCACGTCGAGCTTGCGCGCCTGTTCCTCGAACAGGAGCAGGCCGTCGGGGTTCTTGAGCCCATCGAGGGAGCCCTCCTTGAGCTGAATGACCTTCACGAAGCCCGGCTCGTTGACGACGTCGATGCCGCCGATGCCGACCTGCATCGAGCCGGTGTCGCTGATCAGCTTGGCCCAGCCGCGGCCGCGCTGAACGACGTAGTCGAGGTCCTTCACGTCGCGCTGCACGATCTCCCGCAGCTTCTTGTACTGCGTGACGATCGGCGCCGAAGAGCTCGCCGTCGACTTGTAGAAGCCGGCGACGTTGACGTGGCCGCTCATCAGGGTGGTGGCCGAGACGAGCAGGGTGGTCTTCATGCCGACGTAGATGCCGGCGAGCGAGACGAGCAGCGCGGTGACGACGGCGATGGCCGCGCCGAGCAGGGTGGTGCGCACGCGGTGCTGGAGCAGGCTGCGCAGCGCAATCACCCACAACATGGGGTCGAAGATCGTCATGGCGTCACTCGTCTGACTGCATCGCGCGCAGCGGAGAGACTCGCGTCGCGATGACGGCTGGAAAGAGGGTGGAGAGCAGCGTCACGACGAGGATGATGACGAGCGCGACCACGAGGTTGCCGCCGTTCAGATCGGGCAACAGCTTCGGGCCCGAGAAGAAGAAGTAGGCCACGTCGTTGGGCGCCGGAATGCCGCGCGTGTGCAGCCAGCTCATCACCGCGCTGCCAAGGGCGATGCCGATGCCGCCGAAGAGCACGCCGAGCACGACCGACTCCGCGAGCACCATCGTCAGAATGAGGGAGCGCTGCGCGCCGATGGCCCGCATGGTGCCGATCATCTGGGTCCGCTGCAGCGTCGCCATCATCATCGCGTTGTTGATGATCACCATCGCGATGCCGAAGATGAAGAACACCGCGAGCAGCAGCACCCCGCGGAAGAAGGTGATGATCTGCCCGAGAATGCCCGAGGCCTGCTGCCACGAGATGGCCTTGATCTCGAGCTTCTGATCGTCGGAGGCCTTGTTGATCGCATCGATCGTCTGCTGCAGCCGCTTGGGGTCCTTCACGGTCACCGCAGCGTTGAGCACGACGCCTCCGTTGATCTCGGCGTCGGTGTAGACGCGCTTGACCAGGTCGTCTTCACGCAACCGACGGCCCACGCCCGTGAAGGTCTTCTCCTCGTCGATGACGCCTGCCGTGGCCTCGGCGACGACGGTGTTGCCCTCGCCGAACAGATCGGCCTCGGCGTTCTCACGGCTGATCGTGCGCGCGCCCGTGTCTTTCTGCAGCTGCGCGAGCTCTTCCTTCTTGTCGGCGGTCAGGTAGCCGTAGAGGTCGCGGAAGCTCATCAGGTCCATCAGGCTGGTGCCGCCAGCGAGGGGTGACTTCTCGAGCCCGGTGAATGCGAAGGTTCCATAGACCTTCACGTTCACGGCTTGAATCGCGCCACCCCGGCTGAACGCCTTGATGGTGAGCGTGTCGCCGACGCGCACCTTGTACAGGTCCACCATCGGGGCGAGCTCCTTGTAGAAGAACTGGTAGCGCTCCTCGAAGTTGTCGTCGGTGGTGTCGAAGAAGGTCGAGAGCAGAACGATGAGATCGGGCTCGGTCGACTTCAGCGCCGTCTGGAGCTTCTTCGTGGCCTCGGCCGTCTTGAGATCGTCGAACTGCAGCACGATGTCGCGGGTCTGGGAGCGGTTCTCCTTCACGAAGCGCTTCAGCTCGTCGTCATTCGCGATCAGCCGGCCGACCGCCTTCGCGTCGCGCAGCTTGTCGAGGCGGCGCGCGTTCTTCAGCTTCATCTGGTCTTCGTAGAAGAGCTTCGCGATCAGGAAGCCACGCTGGCCCTTCGGCACTGGCGTGCCGTCGATGATCTGCATGCGATCGAACGACGTCTGGAAGCGGTCGAGATCGGTGCCCAGGTAGCGCAGGAACATGAGCTGCGCATCGGTCACCTGCGGAGCGATCTTGTTCTCGAGGAACTCGAGCGAGCCCCACGTGTCTTTCTCGAAGTCGTCCCAGAACGCGTCCTGCGAGACGCGCTCGAGCGCCGCCACCACCTCGGCGTCGACGGCCTGCTCACGCAAGATCGCCTGCGCCTTCTTCTGATCGGCCTCGAGCACGCGAATGATCTGCCGCACGTGCCGACGCGTCGAGGCGATGCGCGTCTCGATCTCGTCCTTGCTCAGCCCTTTGAGGCGGGGGTCGTCGAACTGGCCGTCTCTGGCCTTGTAGAGGTTGCGCAGCTTCTCGAGCGTGATGTCGACGATGTTGCCGGCCGTGATGAGGGCGCCCGACGAGCCCATCGGCACGACCTCCTTCACGTTGTCGATCTGCTCGAGCACCTGCTTGATGCGGGGGAACTCGGTGACCGCCGAGAGATCGGGGTCGCCGCCCATGCCACCGTAGAGCGACAGCTCGTCTTTCGACTTCGACGAGTAGATCTGAATGTGGCCGGCGACAGAACCCACCACCGATCGCGCCATCGCCTCGTTGAGGCTGTCGAGCAGCCCGCCCACGACGACGAAGAGGAAGGTGCCGGCGAGAATGAGCCCGCCGATGATGAGGTTGATCGGGCTGGCGAGCAGGTTTCGCCAGGCGATCTGAATGAGCATGCCGAGCCGACTCATCACGCCCTCACTTCGCCCGAAGGTGCTTCACCCAGCGACAGCGCGTGCGCGACCGCGTCCTTCGCGCTCTCACGACCCAGCACCTTGCCGTCCGCGAGGCGAATGACGGCGTTCGCGTGCTGCATCACCTTGTGGTCGTGCGTCGAGAAGATGAAGGTCGTGCCCTTCTGTTGGTTGAGCGACTTCATCAGGTCGATGATCTGGTTGCCGGTCGCCGAGTCGAGGTTCGCGGTGGGCTCGTCGGCCAGCACGAGGAGCGGATCGGTGACGAGCGCGCGCGCCACGGCGACACGCTGCCGCTGACCACCCGACAGCTCGCTGGGGCGGTGCTTCGCGTGCGTCTGCAGCCCGACCTGCTCGAGCAGCTGCATCACGCGGTCACGGCGCTCC
>JAACJQ010000110.1 GCA_016879935.1 Archangiaceae bacterium
GAGGGCGCGGCCGCCGTCGCCCCACACCGGCACCTGGTTCGGCTCGGTGAGCGGCTCCGTGGGGCGGTCGTTGCGCGGAGACTCGAGCAGGCGAATGGGCAGCACCTGATTCGTCGGGCACACCGAGGGGCCGCTCGCAGCCGAGGGCCAACCACCGTCGAAGGCCGGCGCCAGGCCGCCATCGACGAGCCGCTCGGGAGACACGACCATGCTCATGGAGTTGGTGCACGAGTGGACCTCGGCCGAGACGCCCGTCTCTTCGACGAGCCGCACGCGGTCGACCTTGCGAATGGTGCAGCGGGCGTTGGCCTTCAGCACCGGGTTGCCGGTGATGTCGGTGCCGTCGGCGCGGGCGTTCACCCAGCCGTCGTTGTCGGCGTCACACAGCGTGGCCGCGCCCGCCGCGACGCCGGGCTCGAAGTAGCCGTCGAGCGTCTCGCAGATGCAGCGGCCCGCCGTGCGGAAGGGCCAGTACCGACCCGAGTAGCCCGCGCCCGAGCAGCTGACGGGCGTGGTGCAGGCCGAGCAGGTGCCGCTGGTACCTTCTTTGGCCTGCCCCGAGGGGCACGGCAGCGGCAGACAGGCGGGAGCGGTGCCGCTGGTGTCGCAGTACTCGGTGAGGCCGCACGTCGTCGAGCCACAGCGCGGCGCCGGCACGCAGGCCGCCGAGCCGTTCTCGGTGAAGCCGGGTTTGCACGCGCCACACGCGGCCACCATTCCAGACTGGTTGCAGATGCGGTTCTGCCCGTCGCACATCGGGCCGATGCCACCGGGGCCCGTGCACGTCGGCTCGTTCGCGCAGTTGGCCGAGACGCACGCCACGCAGGTGTTGGTGAGGCTGTCGAACTTGAAGTTCGGCTCGCACATGCCCGGCACGCAGACGGCGTCGGAGCCCGCGTTCATCGTGCACAGCTGATTGGCCGCGCAGCTCATGCCGCCGTCGGCTCCACGCAGCTGGGCACAGGTGACGGCGTCACGACACTGCATCGTGGCCATGTTGCAGACGAGGCCACCGAGACAGGTCGAGGTCGAGCTGCAGGCACAGCCCTTCACGTCGGGGCTGCACGTCTGGCAGCGGCTCGTCATGTCGCAGTAGGCGTTGTTGTCGCAAACGGGGCCCTGGGTGCGGCACGGGCAGCCCGGCGAGCCAGGCGTGCAGGTGTCGGGAGCGCAGGTGCCGTTGCTGCAGGTGAGCCCGGCGTTGCAGGTGGTGCCGTTGCACGCGCAGCCGTTCTGGCCGGGCGGGCACGTCTCACACTTGCCGGTGCCGCACCGCAGCCCCATGTCGCAGGTGCCGTTGGCGCGGCAGACGCAGCTCGCCGAGCCGCGCTGGCAGGCGACGCAGGCGCCGTCGACGCACTCGCCCGACGAGCACGTGCTGTTGTCGCAGCCACAGCCGACGGTGCCCGGCGTGCAGGCCGCGCCACCACCGGTGTTGCCACCGCCGTCATTGTTGGCTGGCGGCTGCGGGCAGCCGCTGACGAGCAGCAGCACTCCGAGGGAGCAGAGTGCAGCCCAGGGCCGCATCGAACGTGAAGTCATGGTGGTGGTTCTCCGGCGGGGCGGGGCTGAATCAGAACGTCGTGAAGTCGGAGTAGTAGATGAGAATTCGAATGTCGGAAACCGTCTGCAGGTCGATGTCGCGGTTCACCGATTCGTCGCGCTGGTTGATGATGAGCTCCCAGAGCGTATTGATGAGGGGGCGGTCGCGGAAGCGGTAGTTTCGGTAGACCTCGGGGTCGAACACCTTCGAGCCCTGCACCGACGCGTTGAGCACCGCCGTGCGCTCGGGGAACACGTAGTAGTCGGTCGCGTCGGAGACGTTGCGCACCACACCGGTTCCCGACATGCGCAGGTACACGCGCGCCACCGAGTCGCCCATCTTCGAGCCCTGCAGGTCGATCTCGACGTGGCGCACCTTGTGATTGCGGGTGAGCGGCGAGAGGTCCTTCAGGTTGGTCGAGAAGGGCAGCGTGAGGTAGCCGCGCGAGTCGAGCAGCTTCACGTCCTTCAGGCGGTCGCGCATGGCCTTGATGCGCTCGCCCTCGTCCATCGGCTTGCCGTCGATCTTCACGTACGGAATGCGGAGCACGTCGTCGCGCAGCGACAACGCCATCACGCGCAGGTCGGGGTTGCCGAACTCTTCTTCGAAGGCGTTGAAGGCGTTCTCGAGCTCGAGGAGGTAATTCTCGAGGTTGTACTGGCCGGCCGTGACCATGCGAATGAGGAAGAGCTGCTCCTTCTTCGCGTACGACTGGCTCGAGTAGTACTCGTAGACGCGCGTGAGGCGGTAGGCGAGCGCGAGGGCGTCACGGAAGCTGACGTCGGCGTTGATGATGGAGTCGTTCTGGTAGATGCGAACGTTCGGGTCGTTCTGCGCCTGCTGAATGTTGATGGCGAGCTGCTCGGCCTCTTCCTGCTGGGCCTGCAGACGCTCGGCCGTCGAGAAGAGCCGCTTCACCTCGCTCATCGCCAGGCGCATGCCGTAGTCGGCGCGCAGCGCCTCGAGCTGAACTTCGAGCGTGTTGTGGGTGAGGTCGGCGATCTTCGCGACGGAGTCGATCTGGCCCGACTGGCAGGGCGCGTTCGCGATGATGCGCATGGTGTCGCGCTCGTATTCGCGCTGCTCCTTCTCCTTGCGCGCGATGATGAGCTCGGTGGCGTACTGGCTGCCCGAGGTCGCGATGCCGAGTGCGGCGACGGTGGCGCCCATGGCTGCCGAGCTCGCGCACTGAATCTCGCAGTCCATGACCTGCATGGCGTTGGTGACGGCCTGCACGCTGCCCGTGATGAAGTTCATCAGGGCCTTCTGCTCGGCCACCGTGTTGGCCAGCGTCGCCTGCTTGTCGGCGATCTGGTACTGCAGGTCGGCGATCGACGTGTTGAGCGCGCACTGGTCGGCGATGCGGGTTCGCTCGATCTCGATGTCGGCGAGAATGTTCTCGTGGCGCAGCACGACGCCCTTCAGGCGCAGTGACGAGTCCTTCACGTTGCCCATCGCCATGTGCAGCTCGCCCGACCCCATACGGCCGCAGGGGTCACCCATGGCCGTGGCCACGTCCGACAGGGGCGCGTACTTGCGAATGGCCGGGTACGGGCGGCCATCGGGGCCGGGGAAGGTGCCGCAGATCTGCGCGAGCTGGTTCTCGTAGTTGTTCCGAATGCTGGTCAGGTCTGACTGGAACTGCGCCGCGTCGACGCGCCCCTGGCGGCCGCTCTGCAGGGCGATCTGCTCTCGCGTCTTGGCGAGGTCGAGGCGCTGCTTGGCGAGGTTGAGGAGCGTGTCGAAGGCGTTGGCCGACGAGGTCGACGAGCCATCGATGGCCGGGAACGGAATGTAGTCGGGCGGGTACCCGAAGTAGTTCTGCTCGTCGGTGATCTGCGCGTACATCTCGCGCATGTCGAGCAGGGCCATGCGGTAGTTGCGCTGCGCCTTCTCGATGGTGATGAAGATCTGCGGCAGCGAAGCCGACGACGAGGCGGCGGCGATGTCGAGCATCTGACGGCTGATCAACGCGCTCTCGAGGTAGGTCGCGACGTAGCCACGCTCGATGGTGCGGCGCGCGAGGTCGGGGCGGTTGAAGTTCTGGTAGCGGCGGGCGATCTCACCGATGGCGCGCGACTTCTGCGACGCGGCGCGCACCAGACGCTCGAGATAGCTCGTCACCGTCTCGGCCGAGATGAAGTCGAGCTCGCTCGTCACCGGGCCGCGAGCCAGCGCGACCTGCATGTTGGGCCCGAGCATGTAGAGGCGGTCGAGCGCGAGCTGGTAGTACTGCACCGACTGGTAGAGCCGGAACATCTCGGCGCCGGCGACGCCCGTGAGGTCGATGCCGTTGGGCTCGAAGGCCGAGCCCTTGAAGGTGGCTCCACCCGTCGCGGCGAGGTCGAAGCGCGAGGCGTAGGCCGCGGTCAGCGACTCGTCGCCCTGCATGATCATCAGCTCGGCGTAGAGCCGCTCGAAGCCTTCGTAGTTGGCGTTGAACTCCGAGAAGCTGTCGCGCAGGAACGCGTTGAGGTCGGTGCGCTGCTGGGCAGTGAGCGCAGCCGAGTAGGCGTCGACGCTGTAGACGTTGATGAGGCAGTCGACGCGCTGGCGGGCCTCTTCGATCTGCGCCGGGTCGTAGCAGTACGGCACCTGGTCGGAGTTCGGCACGCACTGCGCGGGCGCGAAGCCCAGGGTGCCGCCGGTCGAGGAGCGGAACCGCGTCTTGTAGCGGAAGGCCGCGTCGATGAGCGCGCGCAGCGGCAGCAGCGTGCGAGCGGTGTTGGTCGGCAGCTTCTTGAAGAACGTCTTCGCCGCGCGCAGGTCGTTGCGGTTGTCGTCACAGAAGACGGGGCGAGGCTGGCCGACGCCCGGAATCTGGCATTCGTAGAGCGGGTTCTCTTCGATGATGATGCTGCCCGACGCTCTCCACGAGTTGAGCGTGGCCATGCACGTGCCGCGGCCGGTCTGGTTCTGACACGGCTCGGCAGCGACCTGAGCCTGGCTGCGGTTCGAGATGAAGTAGGTGACCTTGCTGCCCGCCGGGCAGGCGATCTCGACGTCGGTCGCGAGGCCGCGGTCGTCTTTGCCGCCGTTGAAGAAGCCGGTGTCTTCGCAGAAGTAGTGAACGAACTCGTTGGGGCCGAGCACGTTCGTGTAGCCGGCGGTGGTGACCGAGCCCTCGAGCAGCGTCTTCGTCAGCGTCTCGCGCTCGCCCGCGGTGAGGGTGGTCAGCGCAGTCGGGGTCGACTTGCCGAGCGCGTCCTTGATGAGGGTCGCGTCGCACTACGCGCCCGGAGGCGTCGGCGTGGTGCGCACGGGCGGCATGGCCGGCGGCCGCATGCCGTTGAAGGAGTCGGCCGTGAGGTTCGCCGGCGCGCGCTTGAGCAGCATGTAGCCATAGGCGGTCGTCGCGGGCTGGCCAGGAATGAACGACGGGTAGCTCTCTTCGAAGAGGATGAAGAGCTCTGACTGGTTCACCAGCGCGCCGTCGAGGAACTTGAGCGTGCGGCGGCGTGGCTGACCGTCTGGCACGGGGTTGCCGCCAGCGAGGCTCTGGTTGAGCGGGCCGTTGCCAGATGCGGCCATCTGGTCGAAGGGCAGCAGGTTGTCGCGGCACTCGGTGCGGGTGCGTGTGCCCGTCGCCTGGTCGAGCGAGGTGCCGGCGGTGAAGCCAGGCACCAGCCACGGGAACGCGTTGGGGATGAACCCGGTCGCGCAGGTGCCCGTCGCGGGGAAGTAGCGGCCGCCGATCTCCGAGAGAATCTTGTTCGCGTCACCCGAGGCGTTCTCCTTCAGGTACACGAGGCAGTCGGTGCCGCCCGTGCCGCCGGCGCACGACGCTGCATCGGCCGGGCTTCCCTTGAACTCGATGCGCAGCGCCGGGTTGCCGGGGTAGTGCATGGAGTTCGACGACTCGATGCGACCCGTGAAGGCCGAGGGCAACGTCGGGTCGATCTTGAGGTTGAACGCCACCGGCAGCTCCGTCACGCCCGACGGAATCGGCGTGTCGTTCGTGTCCTGCACGTAGGGCCGCACGCCGATGGTGTTGGTGTACGGGTAGCAGGCGATGTTCGGCTGGTTGCCGTTGTTCGCCTTGCAGCGCTGGTTGACGGTGCCGAACTTCCACGACTCGGTGCGGGTCGCGGTGAGCACGGCGAGGAACTCCTGCCAGCCTTCGAGGCGACCGCCACGCAGCTGGCCCCAGCCCTGAATGAGGCCGTTCTTCACGTTGCCGACCTGCGCCTTGTTGGTGCTCGTGATCCACCCGTCGAGGTTCTTCGTGCTGAACGTTCCGAAGTAGTACATCGAGCCCGTCCACTGGCCCTCGGGGCGCTCGACGTACGACAGGCTGACCTTGGTGCGTGCGTCGCGGGTGGTGACTTCGAGCTCACCCTCCCAGCGCACGGCCTGAACGCCCGCCGCGTTCTCGACGCGAACGACAGGGCACGGCATCGCGCCACCGGCATCGGGCGTTCGCGTGGTGTCGGCACAGCCGGGAATCAGGCGGAGCGGAACGGTCGGCGTCTGGGCCGGCATGGCGCCGGGCGGCGCGAGCTTGAGCCACCACAGCGGGCACTCGTTCTTCGCGGGGTCGCAGTCGATGTACACGCCAGCGTCGTTCCGCGGAGCGTCGACACGCTCGGTGCGGCCGTCGGCGTACGAGATCTGGTGGTACAGCTTGCGAATCGTGACGTCCTGGGTGTTCGTCGACTTGGGCAGCACCTGGAACGAGCCCGCGGTCTGCACGTTCGACAGCTCGAGGCGCTCGACAGGAATCTCGAGGCCGCCGTTGGGCAGCGTCGACTGGCCCATCTGCGACGACTGCGTACGACCGACCGGCAGGCAGAAGCCGTTCTCACCGTCGTTCGAGGTGCAGGCGTAGCCCGAGGGACACGCTGCGGCCGAGCGGCTCACGCTGCACGTCGAGCGGCAGGCCTTGCGGTAGCAGCCCATGCCGCTGGCGCAGTCGGCGTTGGCTTCACAGTTCGAGTAGCAGCCGCCCGCCAGACAGACCTGGAAGAAGGGGCACTCGAGGTCGGAGGTGCAGGCGGGCTTCGACTCGTTGGCCGCCAGACAGCTGCCCTGGGTGCAGGTGCGGCCCGTGAGACAGCCCTCGACGACGTTGTCGGTGGTGCACTCGCGCTGGCCGCCATCGACGTCGAGGTCGTCGCGACACGGCGAGTAGCAGACGGGGTTGGCGGGCGGCAGCTGGCTGGCGCTCAGACACAGGCCCGTCGAGCACGCGAGGCCCGCGTTACAGCCGTTGTTGCCGGTGCACTGGCAGCCGGCCGTGCCGGGGTTGCAGAACACGCAAGTGCTCGTCGCCGAGTCGCACTTCGCGCCTTTGTGGCAGCGGCCGTTGGCGAGACAGGCTCCGCCTTCGAAGCCGGTCGCGTCGACGCAGACGGTGTTCTCGAGGCAGACGAAGCCGACGTCGCACGAGCCGGCCAGACAGCTGCAGTCCTTCGAGCCGGGCGCGCAACCAGCCGCGATGCAGAAGCCGTTGGTGCAGGCGTCGCCGGCGCCGCTGCACTCGTTGCCGTTGCGGCACACGCACCCGCGCTCGCCCGCGACACACGTCATCGCTTCACACGTGCCGCCCATGCACACGAGCTGCTCGCCACGAACGTTCTTGGCGCACCGGTTGTCGACGGCGCAGGCGCACCCCTGCGTGCCGACGACGCACTCTTCCGTCGTGCCTCCATCGGGGGCCGGGTTCGGGGCGGGACAGGCCAGCACGAGCGACAGACCAAGCCCGGCGAGGAGGACACGCACGGTGGAGTTCATGGAGAGACCTTTCGAAGAAGGCGGAAAACTCTGTCAGCAACGAAGGGGGCAAATCCAGCCGCCCCCCGGGCTCAGCGAATGGTGACGGTGGCGCCAGCCAGCTTCTGGCCAGCCGAGTCGACGCAGGTGGCCTTGGCAACGGTCACGCCAGTGGCAGCACCAGCGATGGACACCGACACGCCCTCGGAGGGCAGGCGTGCGTCAGCGGGAGCGACGAACGAGAAGGCCACCTTCGGCGCCTCGCGAACGTACGCACCCTGCACACCCTTGGCGAACGACACGTCGGTGACGGTGCTACCCGCCGCCTCGGCCAGCAACACCTCGCAGCCGCGGGCGTTGGCGTCGCTGACCTGCACGCCCACCGTCGTCGCCGACACGCAGGTGTTCATCGAGCCGCAGACGAGGCCGTCATTGCAGACGCTCGCCTCTTTGCAGGCGCAGTCTTTCGCGCCCGGAGTGCACGGTGGGTTGCAGGTGCAGGCAGCCACCACCGTCGACAGACACAGCAGCAGGAAGAATCGGTTCATGGTGTTCACTCGGCCTTCTTGAGCACGGTGGTCTCGGGCTTCTGGGCGTTCGAGCCCGAAGGCTCACCACTGAGCTTCGGCGCTTCGATGGGCGCATCGTTCGACTTCACCTGGCTGGGGGCAGGCGCGTCTTTGCCGGGCTCACCCTGACGGCCACGCTTGCCGCGTTCGCCCTGCTCTCCCTGCTCGCCCTTCGAGCCGCGCCGGCCGCGGTCGCCTTTGTCTCCCTTGTCGCCCTTGTCGCCCTTCTTGCCGCGCGGGCCACGGTTGAGGCCGAGGGTCTTGTCGGTCGCTTTGAGTCGACTGCGGTAATAGTCGTTGCCCGACGAGACGAGCGTTCCGACGGCACCGACGGCCTGGCCCACGGCGCCAGCAGTCGCCGCTTGCTGCTGCTTGTCGGCGTCACCGCCGGCCGTGGCCGCCGCGATGGCCGCGCCGACCGAGATGATGGCCGAGACGACCGCCGCGAAGATGGCGACACCCTTCGCGCGCGCCTTGTTCTTGGCCGCCTTCTCGCGCTTGGCGAGCGCCGCCTTGCGCTCGGCCTTCGTCAGCTTGAGGCCGGTCGGGTCGACGAAGTTCGCGAAGTTGTTCGCGGCGTAGACGTAGCCGCCCACGCTCTCGCCGAACTCGTCGATGTTCTCCTGGGTGCTGACCTGGAA
>JAACJQ010000111.1 GCA_016879935.1 Archangiaceae bacterium
TGAAGGAGTCACGCAAGGCCGCCGAGAAGGCCGCCCGCGACGAGCGCAAAGCCGACGAGATCGCCCAGCAGCTCCAGTCGCTCTTCCCGCCCGCCTCGCAGTCGCTCGACCAGAACGAGCAGCAGCAGCTCAAAGACCTCGCGAAGCAGCAGCAGAAGCTCGGCGAGAAGGGCCAGCAGCTCAGACAGCAGATGCAGCAGCTCGGTGAGAAGGCGCCCATCTTCGACGACGAGGCGCGCGCCCAGATGGATCAGGCCGGCCAGCGCATGCAGTCGGCGGGCGATCGCCTCCAGGGCAAAGACCCCGGCAAGGGCCACGGCGACCAGCAGAGCGCGCTCCAGGCGATGCAGAACCTCCAGCAGGGCATGGAGCAGGGGCAACCGCAGAAAGGCAACGGCAAGGGCAAAGGCCTGCCGATGCCCATGCGCAAACGTGGCAACCGGGGCGGCTCGAAGGATCAGAAGGTCGAGATCCCCGACGAAGACCCGAACGCGAACCCGCGCGAGTTCCGCAAAGACGTGATGGACGCGATGAAGCAGGGCGCGCCCGACCGCTACAAGGAACAGAACAAGAAGTACTACGAGGAGCTGGTGAAGTGACGCGCCTCCTCTCTGCCTTCTGCGTGTTGCTCTCGGCCGCGGCCCTCGCGCAGGTCGACCTCACCGACGACCCTCCGCTGCAGCAGGTGAAGGGCGAGGCGAAGGCCCGCATTCAGAACATCGACCAGTACCTCGAAGACTGGGACCTCACCGGCGCGAAGGCCGAGTTGGCCGAGCTCGAGAAGCTGGCTCCCGCCGACGTCGAGCCGCTGCGCTACTTCAAGGGCCGGGTCGCCTTCGAAGACGGCGACTACGAGACCGCGGTCACCGAGCTCAAGGCCTCGGGCGTGCGCGACAAGCCCGGGAGCTGGCTGCGGCTCGTCACCGACACCCGCGACATCGTCAAAGGCCACGAGCGCGCCGAGAGCGAACACTTCATCTTCCTGTACCCGAAGGGCAAAGACGCCGTGCTCGTGCCATGGGCGCTCGAAGCGCTCGAGGGCATTCACGCCGCGCTGGCCAACGACCTCGGCTTCTCGCCGAAGGGCAAGGTGCGCGTCGAGATCGTCAGCAACGCCGGCGAGCTCTCGAAGGTGTCGACGCTCACGAAAGAGGCCATCAAGACGACGGGCACCATCGCCATCTGCAAGTTCAACAAGCTGATGGTGACGTCGCCCCTCGCGGTGCTGCGCGGCTACGACTGGATGGACACGCTCGCCCACGAGTACGTGCACCTCGTCGTCTCGCAGAAGAGCCGCAACACCGTGCCCATCTGGATGCACGAGGGCCTCGCGAAGTACCTCGAGTCGCGGTGGCGTGGCCCCGCCGGTGGCGCCATGACGCCGTCGACGCTCGCGCTCCTCGGCTCCCGCGTGCGCAGCAACACGCTCGTGCCCTTCGAGAAGATGCACCCGTCGATGGCGCTGCTCCCCACCGCCGAAGACGCCGCCACCGCCTTCGCCGAGGTCTTCTTCGCCATTCACCTCATCGACACCGAGGCCGGCCCGAAGGCGCTCGACCGCATGCTCACCGAGATGGCGAAGGGCACCAGCGACAAGCTGGCCGTCGAGGCGGTGACGAAGAAGAAGTGGCCCGAGTTCGAGCGCGCGTGGATGGCGCACCTCAAGAAGCAGCCCTTCCCTGCCGAGCTCATTCCCCAGTCGGTGCACGAGAAGAAGCAGCTGGTCGAGGCGGGGCCCGACCCGAAGGCCGAGCCGAAGAAGAAGGAGCGCGACGTCTCGTTCGGCGACTTCGCCGAGATCACCGAGACGCCCGCCCGCAAGGCCGCGCACCTGGGTGAGCTGATGCGTGAGCGCAAACGCATGGCCGCCGCCGCGGAGCACTACGAGCGCGCCTATGCGGTGGTGAAAGACCGCTACGAGTCGGTCAGCAACAAGTACGCGCTGACGCTGCTCGAGCTCAAACAGTTCGACCTCGCCGAGAAGGTGCTGCGCGCCAGTCTCGTCACGCACCCGGGCAGCGCCGCCACCAACACGCACCTCGCCCGCATCGCGCTCAAGGCCCGCAAGTTCGACGTGGTGAAGACGGCCTCACTCGACGCGCTCGCGGTGAACCCGTTCGACCCCGAGGTGCACGTGTCGCTGTATCTCGCGGCGAAGGCGCTCGGAGACCAGACGCTCAAGCAGCGCGCGACGAAGGCGCTCGCCGTGCTGCTCGACATCGACGACGCGAAGGTGGCCGAGCTGGCGAAGCGGCTCGAGCAGTCAGACCTGGTGAACGTCGACGTGTCGGGGCCCCCGAAGGCCCCTTCGCCCGACGCGGGCTGAACGTCACTGGCGCCACTCCATGCCGAAGGCCACCGCGGGCCCGCCGAGGAACTCGCGTGACGGGCCGTCGAAGAGCGCCGAGTAGCCCAGGCTCGCGCGCAGCACGATGGTGCCCGGAGCCCCTGCTCCACCGAGCGCCGTGCGCACCCCGAGCTCACCCATCGCCCAGCCGTTCTCGCCACCGCCGCCGCCTGCGAAGAGACCGAGCCGGCTCGTGAGCGGCACCGAGACCTCACCGCGCCCGACGCCGAAGACGAACTGCGTGGGCCGCGAGAAGATCGACGAGTTCCACGCGAGGTGAAAGCCGTCGAGCGCGCCCAGCCGCAGGTGCTGGTTGATGGTGAAGCCGGTGTTCACCTCACACTCCGCGGTCGCTCCGGGGAACGCGGTGAAGCAGGGCCCGATGTTGCCGGTGAGCGCGCCCGCGCCGAGGCCGATCTCGAAGAAGTCGGTGGAGTAGCCGCCCATGACGAAGAAGGTGCCCGGGTAGTGCGGCTCCTTGCCGTTGACGACGAAGCCGAACGGCGCCGCCATCACCGTCACGCTGAGCGGCAGCGTCGACGGGTACCAGGCGACGTAGCCGTCGAGCAGCACGCCCACGGGCTTCGTCGTGCCGTCGAGCCCGAGGAAGGGCCGCACCACGAAGCCGAAGCGCCAGTCGAAGGGCGCTCGACGGGGGAAGAAGAGGCGCTCGCTCAACGGCTCCGTCGTCAGCTCGACGAGGTCGCCCTTCTCGGCCACGTCGCCACGGCCCAGCACCGCCATGCCGCGCCGGGCGTCGGACTGCTCGATGGCGAGCACCGCCGTCACCTCACCGCTCGGCACCTCGACCATCGCGCCAGTGACCAGGTCGGGCTTGGGCACCTTGCGCTGTGACGACACGCGCACGTGCAGCCCTTTGCGAAAGCCCTTCTCGACGCCGCCCTCGAAGATGACGCGCCCGCCGACGACGTCGACGACGGTGCCCACGGCGCCCGGAGCGGCCGGCGTCACGGGCGTCACCGACTCCACCGCCCTGGCGATGGGCGCCGCGCTCACCGCCGAGCCACGCACCACGCGCGGCAGCCGTGGATCGTCGAGCGACAACACGAGGGCCTCTTCTTTCGTCTCGAGCGCGATCAGGCGATCGCCGTCGACGACGAGCCGCGTGACGAAGTGGCCCTCGAGAATCGTCGCGAGCACCTTCTTGTCGGGCGTGCTGGTGTCGACGACGGCCACACCGCCCGTCGCGAGCGGGACGTACTCCAGCGCGCCCTTCTGCACGGGCGGCCCGCTCGTCTCCAGCGACGGCGTGACCTGCGTCACCACGACAGCGACGAGCAGCGCGAAGAGCGTGGGCATGATCGCCCACCGTCAGCATCACGTGTGCCGCGTCGGCCTCGCGCCCGGTTGCGATGACACGCTCGCGCAAAGCCTGCCGGAGTCAGCGCTTTCCGGCGCCGAGCCCCATCTTCTTGTCCATCTCGGCGGCTTCGTTCACCTCGCTCTTCTCGATGACGACTTCCTTCGAGCCCTTCTCGGCGCCCTTCTTCGCGGCCTCTTCTTTCGCGGTGAGCGCCTTCTTGGTCGCCTCGACCTTCGCGCGGTCGTCAGCGCTCATCTTCGACGAGGCCTTCACCCACTCGCCGGCCTTCACGCCGTGCGCGTCGAGCACCGAGCGCTCCGCCGCGGCCTTCTCCTTCGACATCGCGCGCAGGTCGGCCGCCGAGAGCTTGCCCTTCGCCGCGTACTTGTCGTCGATGGCCTGCGTCGCCTTTGCCTGCTCGGTCTGAATGTTCGCCACCTCTTCGGGAGAGACGTCGGCGAAGACGGGCAACGCGAACACGAGGAGCAGCGCGGCGAGCAGGGTTTTCATGAGGCGGCGACGATACCCCTCTCGAACCCGCACCCGCTCCGATTCACCCTCGACGGAATCATCCGTTGCAGCAGGAATCGAGGCCCGGCACGATGAGCCCTCCTCTTCACGGTGGGAGTGCACGAATGAAGCTCGCGGGGCTCGTGGGGTTGCTGATGCTGACGTCGTCGTGCGGGGTGCTGGGCGGCCGCAACGCGCGCTGTGACATGCGGCCGATGACGCCCCAGTGCACCGACTGGCGCAACAACCTGCAGCCCGTGTGGACCGTGCAGGAGAGTCTCTGCAA
>JAACJQ010000112.1 GCA_016879935.1 Archangiaceae bacterium
AGCCGCACCACCACCGACGAGCTGGTAGCCCTTCTTCACCTTCTCGGCGGTGATCTTGTCGGCTTCCTTCTTCGCGTCGGCCTCCGACTTGAAGGACTTCACGGTCGTCTGACCGGCGGCGCCGATCTTCCCGTAGGTCGTCTTGAACGACGTTCCTTCGAGGGTGATTTCCCAGAACTTGTTCGAACCACCCTCGGCGAATTCGTAGCGCGGCATGTGTGTGCTCCCTCCGGGCGCGAACCGTAACCCGAAGTGCGTGACCGACAACGGTCAAGGGGAGCGCTACTCGCCGAGGTACGCCTTGCGAATGTCTTCGCTGGCGAGCAGCTCCTGCCCGGTGCCCTGCATCACGAGCGTTCCGGTCTCGAGCACGTAGGCCCAGTTCGCGAGGCCGAGCGCGAGGTGCGCGTTCTGTTCGACGAGCAGAATCGACATGCCCGCGGCGTTCACGTCGCGAAGAATGCGGAAGATGGTCTGCGTCACCTGCGGCGCGAGGCCGAGCGACGGCTCATCGAGCATCAGCAACGTCGGCTTCGACATGAGCGCGCGCGAGATGGCGAGCATCTGCTGCTCGCCGCCCGAGAGCGTGCCGGCGAATTGTTCGCGGCGCTCCTTGAGGCGCGGGAAGAGGCCAAAGCACTTCTCGAGGTCCTTCTGAATCTCCGCCGTGTCCTTCCGGAGCCAGGCGCCGAGGTCGAGGTTCTCCTGCACCGTGAGGTTGGGGAAGATCCCACGGCCCTCGGGTGCGTGGGCGAGGCCCTTCGCGACGACGAGGTTCGCCTTCAGGCCGATGATGTCCTGGCCGGCCCACGAGATGGCGCCCTTCGCCGGTTTCACCAGCCCGCTGATGGCCCGCAGCGTCGAGGTCTTGCCCGCGCCGTTCGCGCCGATGAGCGCGACGACTTCACCTTTGCCGACCGACAACGAGATGCCCTTGAGCGCGCCGATGGCGCCGTAGGACACGACGAGGTCTTTCACGTCGAGCAGCGTCTCGCGGGGAGCCCGGGTGCCGCGCGCTTCAGGCTGCATGAACCGGAGCCTCTCCGAGGTACGCCTCGATGACCTTCGCGTCTTTGCGCACGGCTGCCGGGTCACCCAGGGCGATGGTCTCTCCGTGGTCGAGCACGGTGAGGTGTTCGCAGATGCCCATGACGAGCTTCATGTCGTGCTCGATGACGAGAATGCCGAGCGAGAACTGATCACGCAGCTGGCGGATCAGCACCATGAGGTCGGCCTTCTCGCGCGTGTTCATGCCGGCGGCGGGTTCGTCGAGCAGCAGCACTTTGGGCTTCGTGCCGAGTGCGCGGGCGACCTCGAGGCGGCGCTGCTCTCCGTAGGGCAGGCTCGACGCAATCTCGTCGCGGCGGTTCGACAGGCCCATCACCGAGAGCAGCTCCTCGGCCTGCTTCGTGAGGGCGGCCTCTTCGCCGAGGAAGCCCGACGTGCGCAGGAACGCGCGCCACCAGTCGCGGTAGTTGTTGGTCGCGTCGAGCGCCGCGCCCACCGCTCGCTGCATCGCCCCGCCCCGCTTGAGCGCCTGTACGCGGCCCACGTCGAACCACGGATTCGTCTCGGCGACGATGGCGATGCGCACGTTGTCGAGCGCGGTGAGCTGCTTGAAGAGCCGAATGTTCTGAAACGTGCGCGCGACGCCGAGGCGGTTGATTTGAAACGGGCGTTTGCCGTTCACGCGTTCGCCCGCGACGACGACGTCACCTTCGGTCGGCGGGTACACACCCGTGAGCGCGTTGAAGGCGGTCGTCTTGCCGGCGCCGTTCGGGCCGATGAGGCCCTTCAGGTCGCCCTTCGAGAGCGTGAGCGAGAAGTCGGTGAGCGCCTTCAACCCGCCAAAGCGGATGGAGACCTTCTTCGCCTCGAGCAAGGGGCCGCCCGTCATCGCGCGGGGGTCCTACACCAGCCAGCGCGACGCACGAGGGGGAATCCATCAACTCGCTGCGGCGAGGGCGACGGCAAGCGCCAGGCAGAAGATGACGTAGCCGGCTGCGTGCTCCCGCGCGGCGAGTTTGAGCTCCATGAACTCGAGGCCCAGCGTGATGGCCTTGACGGTGCCGAGGGCGAGCGCGACGCCGAGGCGGCCGTACATGACCGAGATGATGGAGGCCGTCACCAGCACCGCCCACGTCAGCAGGCGCATCACGCCCTCGCGAAGAACAACGGGAAGAGAAAGAACCAGACCGCGTCGCAGAGGTACCAGAAGAGCGCGGCTCCGGCGATGGCCGTCTCTTCGTCGTCGAAGCGCCGACCGCCGAGACGCACCACCACGAAGAGCAGCAACGCGACCCCCACGAGCACGTGCAGCGCGTGAAAGCCGGTGGCCAGCACGTACGCGTCCCAGAAGTCGGAGGCGCCGAGCCGCTCACCTGCTGCGGCGTGAGAGGTGAAGTCCATCAGTTTGGCGACGAGAAAGCCGATTCCCAGCAGCGCGGCGGCGAAGAACCAGGCGCGGGTGTGCGCGAGGCGGCCCGCTCGAAACGAATGAACGCCCTGTGCGGCGAAGGTGCCGCTCGTCACCAGCGTGAGGGTGAGCGCCAGACCGAAGCGCGCGTCGAGTGATTGCTGGCCGAGCGCGAACGCCGCCGGCGCCGAGTGACGCATCATCGCGACGAGCACGAAGACGATGGCGAAGGTGAGCAGCTCGAGAGCGACGACGAGCCAGGGCAGCACCCCACCAGGAGGATTCGAGAGGGTGCGTGATGTCATGACGTGACTCCGTCGCCGGCGAGACGGGCCGAGACCTCGATGGAGTGCTGGGCCCTCGTGGGCGTCATCCGCGCCTCAGCGCCGTGCTGGTGACGCGGGCGAGCGCCTCGACGAGGTCTTCGGGCTTCGACACGACCGACGCGCGCCCGTGCCCGAACATCGAGGGCAGCCACGCCTTCGCGGCGGGGTCGACGGCGAGGGCGTGGGTGACGACTCCGGCGCCCTGCGCATCGAGCACGGCGCGGTGCACGTCGGCGACGCCGTAGCGGCCTTCGTAGCGGTCGACGTCGCTCGGCTTTCCGTCACTCACCAGGAGCAGCAGCTTCTGCTTCGCGCCGCAGGCCAGCAGCTCGGCGGTGGCGTGCCGAAGCGCGGGGCCGATGCGCGTGAAGCCGTGCGGCTCGAGGCTGACGAGGCGCTGCGCACCGAGCGCCCACGACTCCTGAAAGCCCTTGGCGACGAGAAAGCGACAGTCACGGCGTGTCTGGCTGCAGAACGCGGCGATGGCCACTTCGTCGAAGAGGCCGTCGAGCGCGTCTCCGAGCACGAGCACCGCCTCTTTCTCGACGTCGAGCACGCGCCGGTTCGCCACCCAGGCGTCGGTCGACAACGACGCATCGAGCAGCACGAGCACGGCGGTATCGCGAGAGTGTCTGCGGCGCGTCGCGTACAGCCTCGTCTCGGAGCAGGAGCCCGCCCGCAGCGCGCCGTAACGGGCGACCACCGCGTCGACGTCGACGTCACTTCCGTCACGCTGCCGCAGCTTCCACGCGCGTGAGGCCTCGAGCTGTTCGAAGACCGCCCGCACGCCCGTGGTCGCCCGCACCAGCCGTGCGCGCGTGCTGGCCAGCGTCGCGCTCGCCTCGGGCGTCACCGGCACCAGCCGTGTCGTGAGCCGGCACCAGTCCCGCTTCCACGCGTGCTTCGCCTCGTCCCACTCGTCGTAGTGCGCTTCGGCCGGAGCCGCCTCGTCGCCTTCGACGTCGCCCACGTCACCGCCGAGCAGCAGGTCAGCACGGTAGAGGCTCTTCGCGCGCTGATGACTTCGCACCACCTGGCGCAGGTCGAGTTCATCGAGCGCCTTCTGATGGGCCGCGAGTTCGTCGTCTCCGTCGATGCGTTTGCTGCCGCCCTTGTATTCCTCGAGCGTGTGCACCTTCTCGAAGCTGTGCACGAGCGGGTTCTCGGAGAGCTGCTGCTCGGGCTCCTGAACGCGCTCGACGTGGGTGACCTTCGGCTTGGCGACCTCGGTGCCTCCGCTGAGTGCGTTGGCGTCATCGGACGGCGCCTGGAGCTTCGGGGCGCGCGGTGGGCGGGGCAGCCGCCAGCCCCAGAAAGGAACCGGCAAAGCGGGTGTGGTGTTCGTGAGCCAACGCCGACGCGGCGCAGGCAACGTCGGGGAGCCGCCACGCCACACCTGCAGCGCCTGCGCCGAGATGACGGACTCACTCAATGGCTGGTCGAGCGCGAGCCGAACGATGGCCTCGAGCACGAGCGACCGTTCCTCGTCGGGAGCAGGTGTGGGCCGGGCCGCAGCGGCAGCGCGCTCAAGCCGGGGCAACGACGCGGCGAGCGGGGGAAACTCGGCGAGCAGGCGCGCCTTCACGGCGGGTGCGAGCAGCGCCATGTCGAGCAGCGGGTCTCCTGTCGTGTACGGCTCGAGCGTCTCGACGATGGAGGCCCACGCGATGGCCAGCACGAGGGCTTCACGGTTGAGGGCGAGCGTGGGCGCGAAGTCGAAGCAACGCGGGAGGAGGAAGACGTCTCCCGCGACGCCGGCGCGGTCGTCGGTGATGGAGACCGTGACGGGTCGACCCGTGAGCAGTCGCGCGAGCGCTTCGAGGCGCGGCAGTTCGGGCGTGACGTCGACGCGTCTGGCGAGCACCTCGGCCGGAGTCGACGACGCCAGCAGGCGACGCGCTCCACTCCACGCGAACGAGAAGAGGGCCTCATCCCACGACATGGGCGACTCCTGTCGGCCGAGTGGCACGAGCGCGACGTGTCGTGTCGCGTGTGCGCCACTCGGCTGGGGAATGACGGCTGACGTCGGCGCGTGCTCGAGGCCGTCGAGTGGCCAACGAACGCCCGCTCAGGTCGCGCCTTCGCCACTCGGCTCCAGAACGACGGAGGGCGTCGGTGGTGCGCGCGCGACGAGAAGGTCGAGCGGCACACGAGCGACCCTCCAGGTCGCGCCTTCGCCACTCGGCTCCAGAACGACGGATGACGTCGGTGGTATGCGCGCGACGAGAAGGTCGAGCGGCACACGAGCGCCCCTCCAGGTCGCGCTTGCGCCACTCGGCTCCAGAACGACGGATGACGTCGGTGCTGCGCGCACGAGGTCGAGCGCGGCTGCGGGAAGGGAGTTGGAAGCGACGGCCCATGTTCCACGCGGCGGCGCGCGGACGACGACTGGCACACCGACGACCTCGCAAGTCGCTCGCGCCCCCGTCGGCGTGGGAGAGGCGATGCGCCGAGGAGCGGCGAAGGTGTCGAATGGCACACCAACGACGACGCGTGTCGCCTTTGCACCACTCGACGCTGGCCGCGTCGCCGTCCATCAGAAGCTCAAGTCGACGAGGTCCTGCAGCGCCCTCGCGGTCGGAGCGTCGTCGGTGAGCGGCTGCACGAGCGCCGCAGCGCACGCCACGCGCGGAGCCAGCCCCGACGCCATCAGCCGAGCCGCCATCACCAGCAACCGGGTCGACACCGTCTCGGCGAGGGCCAGCGCGTCTTGCCCGCGCACCTTCGCCGCCCACGCCACCAACCGCTTCGCCTGCTTCAGCTCGAGGCCGGTCTCGCCGTGCAGCACCTCGACCTCGACGTCTTCTGGTGGGTAGCCGAACTGCAGCGACACGAAGCGTTGCCGCGTCGACGGCTTGAGCTCTTTGAGGCCGCGCCGGTAGCCGGGGTTGAACGAGGCCACCACCATGAAGCCCGGCGGCGCTTCGAGCACCTCGTCGTTGCGGTCGAGGAACAACCGGCGCCGATGGTCGGTCAGCGGGTGGAGCAGCACCACCACGTCCTCCCGGGCCTCGGCCACCTCGTCGAGATACAGAATCGCGCCCTGCTTCACCGCGCGGGTCGCAGGCCCGTCCTGCCAGACGGTGTCACCACCGCGCACCAACCATCGGCCCACGAGGTCGGCGGCGCTCGTCTCGTCGTTGCACGCCACCGTCACCAGCGGCCGCGCGAGCCGCTCCGCCATGAACTCGACGAAGCGTGTCTTGCCGCAGCCCGTCGGCCCCTTGAGCAGCACCGGCAGGCGCTGGGCGTGCGCGCGCTCGAACACGCTCACCTCGTCGGCGACCGGCCGGTACCAGGCAGGCATGGCTCAGCTCCTCGCGACGGCGGGAACTCCGGGGCTCACGTCGGGCGGTGGGGTGACGACGCGCTCTCCACCAGCCTTCAGCGGGGCGTTCGGCAGCCCGTAGCGAATGAAGTTCCACACGAAGGTGCCGATGCCGACGGTGAAGAGGCACGCCGCCAGAATGAGCCCGACGAAGTGCACCTCGATCTCCTTCTGCACCGTGAGGAAGTCCATACCGGCGCGACGCTCGAGCACCACCTGCGACACGCCCGCGACCGCGAAGGCGAGCGTCATCGCCGTCATGCCGATGTTCGAGGTCCAGAAGGCGAAGCCGGCCGAGGCGTGCTCGTACACCTTGCGGCCCGTCATCAGCGGCAGCGTGTACGAGATGATGGCGAGCACGAGCATCGCGTACGCGCCCCAGAAGGCCATGTGCCCGTGCATCGCGGTCACCAGCGTGCCGTGCGTGTACAGGTTCACCTGCGGGAGCGTGTGCGCGAAGCCGAGGAAGCCGGCGCCGACGAAGCTCATGAAGGCGCAGCCCACCGTCCACAGCAGCGCGACGCGGTTCGGGTGCGTGCGGCCACCCTTCTTCGCCATCGTGAACGCGTAGATGGCCATGCCGAGGAACGCGAGCGGCTCGAGCGCGCTGAAGACGCCGCCCACCATCAGCCAGTACCGCGGGGTGCCGATGTAATAATAGTGGTGCCCCGTTCCCAGAATGCCCGAGAGGAACGTGAAGCCGACGATGACGTAGAGCCACTTCTCGATGATCTCGCGGTCGACGCCGGTGAGCTTGATCAGCAGGTACGAGAGGATCGCGCCCATGATCAGCTCCCACACCCCTTCGACCCACAGGTGCACGACCCACCAGCGCCAGTAGCTGTCGACGGTCTGGTTGTCGGTGGGAATCATGCCGGGCAGGTAGAGCAGCGCCGCCGCGAGCAGGCCGAAGAAGAGCACCATCGAGGTGGTCGACTTCTTCGGGCTCTTCCACACCGTCCACCCGATGTTGCCGATGAAGAGCAGCACGTCGATGACGACGAGGAAGTCGAGCGGGCGCGGAATCTCGAGAAACTTCCGGCCCTCCCACCAGTTGAGGTGAAAGCCGATGATGGCCGTGACACCGGTCACCACGAGCGCGACGAGCTGCACCCACGCCAGCTTCGGCCACGCGAGCTCACGGTCGCACTCGTCTGGAATGATCCAGTACGCGGCGCCCATGAAGCCGGCGAGCAGCCACATCACGAGCAGGTTGGTGTGCGTCGCGCGTGCGGCGTTGAAGGGAATGACCGAGTGCAGGCCGTCGTACCCGGCGTGGGCGAAGCCCATGATGAAGCCGTAGATGACCTGCAGCGACAGCAACAACATGCACGTCGCGAAGAAGCCCCACGCGACCTTCTGGCTCTGGAACTTCACTGGGCGACCTCCTTCAAGGTCTTCTGCGAGGAGAGAAAGGTGACGAGCTCGCCGAGCTGCGCGTCGTCGAGGGGCAGCTTCGGCATCTTCGTGCCGGGCTTCACGGCGCCCGGGTCTTTGAGCCACTTCTCGAGGTACGCCGCGTCGAGCCGCGTGCCGACGCCGTCGAGCGCAGGCCCCACCGTGCCGCCGAGCCCGCCGAGCGCGTGGCAGGTGACGCAGATCTGCGAGAACACCTGCGGCCGCTGCGCCGATGGAGCCGCCGCCACCAGCACCTGCGCGGGCGCTCCCAGGGTCGGCTTCGCGGGGAAGCCGTTGAGGTCGACCTTGCCGGCCCACTCGAAGAACGCGACCAGCGCCTCCACCTCGTCGTCGGTGAAGTGGTAGTTCGTCATCTTCCGCTGCCCGGGAAACATCGCCTCGGGGTCCTTGAGCTGGGAGCGGATGAAGACGGGCCCGCGCCGCTCGTACACCTTCGTCAGCTCGGGCGCGTAGTAGGCGCCTTCACCGAAGAGCGTGTGGCAGCCCATGCAGTTGTTGTCCTCCCCGAGGTGCTTTCCGCGCTTCACCTGGTCGGTGAGCGCCGCGGCGTTGGTGCGCCCGGGTATCTGCTGAAACGTGTCCCACGTGAGGCTGAGGAAGACGGCCAGGGTGATGGCCGTGCCTCCGAGGAAGAAGGCCTTCGCTGCCGATTTGCTGAGCATGCCGCGGCGCTCTTCAGGCTTCGTGCCAGCCAGGCTCCCCCGAGCGGCGTGCCGAAGGCGCGCAATGAACACGTTCCACAACCTTCCATTCTGGAACACCCAGAAGAATGCCTGTTCACACTTGAATCAGCGTGAGCCCGGCTTCTGACGGCGTCAGAGCTGTGCGCGCAGCGAGAGGAAGCCCCACGTCGAGGGAGCCGCGCCCCGCCCGACGCCGCTCGCCTGCACCGCCGCCATGCCACCGGGCACGAATACCCCGAACGCGCCGGCGGCCGAGACGACGTTCGTGATGGGAACAGTCACCGACAGGTCGAGCTCGTTGCCCATGACGCTCTCGGTGCGAGTGGCATCGGCGGCGATGAAGACGGCGCCCGAGGCGGTGTACCAGGTGCCTCGAGGGTCCCACGCGCGCAGGTGGTGAACGTCGAGCCACACGTGCAGCCAGGGCTCCTTGAAGCCGACGGTGCCACGCGCGCCGACGACGTTCTGCCAGGCCGCGTAGTCCATGAAGCCGAGGTGCGCGTGGCCCGTGGGGAAGAGCTGGTTGAAGGTGGAGTCGACGCCGTCGCCCGGCACGCCGTCTCCCGTCGCGGCGGCGAGCTCGGCGAAGACGTAGAAGCCGCTGTTCGGCAGCGCGTACGTCGCGCGGCCCGCGAAGGCGCCGGCGAGAATGCGCTCCTTCGCCGAGGTGATGCCGGTCTGCAGCGCGCCTTCGCCGAGCAGCGTCACCGGGCCGATGGGCAACAGGCCGCGCGTGCCCAGCGTGAGCCGGTTGTGGTCGGGCCTGAAGCCGGTCGCTGCGGTCGAAGGGTCTTCGAGCAGCCCGAGCGCGTACGCGTCGACGCCCGCCTTCCCGTGGCGGTACCGCGCGTAGAGCCCGGTGAAGTACGTGCCCGAGTTCTGAAAGCGCGAACCGGCAGCATCGGTGAGGAAGGTCGGCGGCCGCACGAGCATGCCGAAGCCGTCGACCGTCACGCCCGCCGGCAGCGTCGCCCGCAAGAACACACCGTCGAACGCGCGCGCGGTCTGCGCCCAGTCGAGGTTGCCGATGAGGCGGTCTTCTCCGTACGAGAGCTCCTGCCGGCCGACGCGGAGGTCGAGCCA
>JAACJQ010000113.1 GCA_016879935.1 Archangiaceae bacterium
ATCGACGACGCCGACGAGCTTCACGCTGAAGTTCTCGGGCACCTCGCCATAGCCGCCGTCGTTCGGGTTGGGCTCCCAGCCCGCGGGCAGGGCGCCCTCCACCTTCCACTGCGCGTTTCCCAGCATCAGCTCGACGAGCTGCCGGGTGAGGAACGACGCCCGGTGCTCGGTCTGCGTCACGTAGACGAGCTGGAAGTCGAAGACGTCGCGCTCGATGTCGACGTTCTCTCGCGGAAGGAACAGGCCCAGCTGGAGCGTCGAGAGCGAAGCGGGGTTCGTGTAGAGGCGCCCCAGCGTCTCACCATCGACCGGCAGCTCGATGGCAGCCACCGCGCCCGTCGGCGTCTCGTCCGTGCGGAAGTGGAAGAGGTCGAAGGTGCCTTCGAGGCCTCCGTCGGCCGGCGTCTCGGTGATGTGGTGCTTCGCGAACAGCTCGCGGGTGCGCGCTGCCCAGTCCGCCTTGCCCTTCAGCGTTCGCTGCAGCCGCGCGACGCCGCTCTTCACGTTGGTGCCGCGGTACTCGGGGTAGATGGTGAGCACCACGGTGCGCAGGTCGGTCGAGAACTTCTTCGGCCCCTTCGCGGCGACGGGAGCGGCCACGCCGGCGTCGACGGCCGCCTTCTCTCCGCACTTCGAGCAACCGGCGAAGCCGACGAGCGCCGCAGCGACGAGCCACCTCATGCGCGCTTCACCGCGTCACGCCACTTGCCCAGGTGCTGCGCCCGCTCTTCGGTCGACATCTTCGGCTTGAAGACCTTGTCGGCCTTCCACGCCTTGCGAATGTCGTCGGGGCTCTTCCAGAAGCCGACGCCGAGGCCACCGAGGAAGGCGGCTCCCAGTGCGGTCGTCTCGACGTTCTTCGGCCGCACCACGTTCGTGCCCAGCACGTCGGCCTGGTACTGCATGAGCAGGTCGTTGCGCACCGCGCCGCCGTCGACCTTGAACGCGGGAATCGCGCGGCCCGAGTCGAGCTTCATCGCCTCGGCGAGGTCTTGAATCTGCAACGAGATGCCCTCGAGCACCGCGCGCGCGAGGTGGCCCTTGGTGGTGCTGCGGTCGATGCCGGCGAAGAGGCCGCGCGCGTCGGGCCGCCAGTGCGGAGCGCCCAGGCCTGCGAGCGCCGGCACGAAGACGACCGCGCCGCTCGACTTCACCGTCTTCGCCAGCGCCTCGACGTCGCTCGCCTTCTTGATGAGGCCCAGGCCGTCACGCAGCCACTGCACCGCCGCGCCCGCGATGAACGAGCTGCCCTCGAGGGCGTAGGTGGTGGTGTCGCCCAGCTTCCACGCCACCGTCGAGAGCAGGCCCGCCTTCGACTGCACCGGAGCCGTGCCCACGTTCATCAGCAGGAACGCGCCGGTGCCGTACGTGCACTTCGACTCGCCCGGGTCGAAGCACGCCTGCCCGAAGAGCGCCGCCTGCTGGTCGCCCGCGATGCCACTGACGGGAATGCCGTCGGGCAACGACTTCATGCCGCGCGTCACGCCGTACAGCTCGGCCGAGCCCGCGATGCGCGGGAGCACCGACTTCGGCACGTCGAGCATCGAGAGCATTCCCTCGTCCCACGCGAGGGTCTCGAGGTTCATCAGCATCGTGCGCGACGCGTTCGACACGTCGGTCACGTGCACCGCGCCACCCGTCATCTTGAAGACGAGCCAGGTGTCGATGGTGCCGAACTTGAGCTCGTTGCGCTCGGCCATCAGCCGCGCGTCTTTCACGTGGTCGAGCAGCCACTTGAGCTTGGTGCCCGAGAAGTACGGGTCGAGCACGAGGCCCGTCGTCTGCCGCACGCGCGCCTCTTCGCCCTTCGCCTTGAGCTCCTGACACAGCTCGCTCGTGCGCCGGTCTTGCCAGACGATGGCGCGGTGCACGGGCTTGCCCGCGTTCGTCCACAAGCCCGTCGTCTCGCGCTGGTTGGTGATGCCGATGGCCGCGATGTCGGTGCCCTTCGCCTTCGCCTGTTTGAGCGCGCGCGCGATGCACAGCTCGGTCGTGTCCCAGATCTCCTTCAGGTCGTGCTCGACGAGGCCCGCCTTCGGGAAGTGCTGGGTGAACTCCTGCTGGCCGATGCCGCGCACGTTCAACTTCGAGTCGAGCAGCACCGCGCGGGTGCTGGTGGTTCCCTGGTCGACGGCGAGCACGTAGCGGGTCGAAGGCATGGGGCGAGAGCTCCTCAGCGGGTTGAAGGGCGCGCAGCATCGGGCAGAGCCCGTCGCTTCGCACGTGTTCTCAGGCGCCCCCCGCGCGTCGCGCCATCACAGAATCGATGGAGGACACAATTCTTCGATGTCAGGCGAACAGCCCAGCCTCACGCACATCGGGTGCTCCGAAGCCCACGCCGGAGCCTTGCGGTCTCACCCGACCCATCTGCGACAGTCTCCTGACGTCGATCAATTTGATCGGCGGGCACACGGGGATCTGCATGGGGAAGTGGGCGAAAACGGTCGTGGCGTTGGTGTCGTTCGCGAGTGGGATTGCATTTGGCCAGGGAGCTCCACCTCCACCCGTGGCCATCAACTTCGACACCGGCAACGCCCTGGTCGAGACCATCGCGCCCTCCATCGTGCCCGTGCTGCTCGACCCGGTGAGCGGCGTGAAGGCCGGTGACGCGACGCTCGTGCTGCGCACCACCACGCTCGTCGGCCACGCCTGCTTCGACGCCATCGCGCCCTACCACCCCACCGCGGTCGGCGTGTCGAGCCGGCTGGGTCGCCGCCCTGCCTCCGAGAGCGTCACCAACCGCAACAAGAACATCGCGATGGCCTACGCCTCGTATCGCGTGTTGCTCAGCCTGTACCCGAAGCGCGTCGCGAACTGGCGCGCGATGATGAACCTGCTCACGCTCGACCCCGACAACGCGTCGACCGACCCGACCACCGCCATCGGCATCGGCAACCTCGCCGGCAACGCGGTGGTCGCCGACCGCGAGCACGACGGCATGAACCAGCTCGGTGACGAAGGCGGCCGCGAGTACAACCGCTTCCCCTACGCCGACACGACGGGGTACCAGCCGCGGAACACCCCCTACGAGCTGCGCGACCCGACCCGCTGGCAGCCCGAGATCGTCAGCAACGGCAACGGCATCTTCACCGCCCAGCAGTTCGTGACGCCGCAGCTGGCGACGACGCGTGCGTACAGCTACCGCAACGTGAACCAGTTCCAGTCGCCGCCGCCCGTCGACAGCCTGCTGCGCGGGCCGCAGGGCCGTCAGCGTTACAAGGCCCAGGCCGACGTCGTCATCAACGCCACCGCCAACCTGAACGACGAGAAGAAGATGATCGCCGAGTTCTTCAACAACAAGGTGGGCAGCCTCGGCTACGCGACCCTCTTCGTGGCGCTCTCGCGCGGCATGACGCTCGACCAGGTCGTGCAGTACGACTTCCTCGTGAACGTGGCGGCCTTCGACGGCGCCATCGCGACCTGGAACCAGAAGGTGCAGTGGGACGCGGTGCGTCCGCACTCGGCGATTCGGTACATCTACGGCAACCAGCGCATCAACGCGTGGGGTGGGCCGGGCCTTGGCACCGTCAGCATGCGCGGCAACGAGTTTCGCCCGTACTTCGGCGTCGCCGACCACCCCGACTACCCGTCGGGCTCGGCGTGCTTCTGCGCTGCCCACGCGCAGTCGAGCCGCCGCTTCCTCGGCACGGGAGAAGCGCTCGGCCTGCCCGTCGCCGTCCCCGCGGGCTCGTCGGTCATCGAGCCGGGCATCACCCCTGCGACCGACCTCACGCTCTTCTTCCCGACGTGGAACGACTTCGAGACCCGCTGCGCGCAGAGCCGCGTCAACAGCGGCGTGCACTTCCAGGCGGCCGTGAACGAAGGCCTGCGCCTTTGCAAGCCGATTGGCGACCGCGCCTATGAGTTCCTGCAGGCACATGTGAATGGAACTGCGCCGGCGCCGCAGACGCACTGCAACTGAGCTAGGGCTCATCGGGTGAAACTCAGACCAGGCGACCTCACGCCGTCGTTCGAGGCCATCAGCACCACCGGAGCGGTCATCACCAGCGCCAGCCTGAAGGGCAAGTTCACCATCTTGTCCTTCCACCGCTACGTCGGCTGCCCGCTCTGCAACCTCGCCATTCGCTCGTTCGCCAAGCAGGCGCCGGGCGTGCTCGGCGCGGGCCTCGGCATCGTCAACGTCTTCGAGTCGAGCGACGCGAACCTCAAGCAGGCCATCACCATCTGGGGAGACATGGACTTCCCGGTGGTGGCCGACCCTTCGGCGAAGCTCTTCAACCTCTTCGGCGTCGAGAGCTCGTTCGTCGGCTCGTTGCGCACGATGGGCCAGGTGTCGCTCATCATGGAGAGCATTCGCACGCCCAAGCCGCCCATCGCGCGCGACGGCGCCGAGATGCGCATGCCCGCGAGCTTCTTCATCGCGCCCGACCTGCGCGTCTTCGACGTGCACTACGGCAAACACAAGCTCGACCACCTGACGCCAGAGACCACCCAGAAGTGGCTCAACATCGTGCAGAAGGACTCCACGGCGACGGCCGCCGGTGTGAAGCGGGCGTAGCGCCGTCGAGGGGGAAACCATGAAGAGCGAAGTGGTTGGGTGGGGCGCGGCAGGCGCGGCCTGGGCGCGCCCTGATGCACAGAGTGTGTCGCGTGGCATCGCGATGGCGCTGTACGAGCTCGGCGTGCGCGAGACGTTCGGCGTGCTGGGTGGCGGCATCGCGCCCTTCGCCGCGGGCCTGTCGAACACGCCGCTGAAGTTCTTTCACTTCAGACATGAAGCGGGAGCTGGCTTCGCGGCGCTCGAGGCGAGCTTCGAGTCGGGGCGGCCCGGCGTCGTCGTCGTCACCACGGGCCCGGGCCTGTTCAACGTGCTCAACGCGGCGATGGCGGCGCGGGTCGACGACGCGAAGTTCCTCGTCATCTCGGGCTTCACGGCGCCTGCGCTCGCGGGCCGCGGGGCGGTGCAGGAGACGACGGCGGCGACGATGCCGTCTGAGCTGCTGCGACCTGGCAGCATCTTCCACGAGGTCTCGATTCCAGAGACGGTCGAAGCGCTCGGCCCGGCGCTCGCGAGGCTCGCGCGTGGCTTCTCGTCACCGGGCGGCTTCGTCGCGCACCTCGGCCTGCCGTTGTCGCTGCAGACGCAGCTGCTGACGGCTCCGCTCCCCGTCGCGGCGAAGTGGGAGGTGGCACTGCCCGCTCCAACGGCCGCGAGTCTCGATCAGTGTCTCGAAGCGCTCCTCGACCCGGCGGCATTGTTGTGGCTGGGGCACGGCGCGCGGCGGGCGCACGCGCAGGTGCGGCGGTTCGTCGAAGCGGCGGGCCTGCCGGTCGCGTGTTCTCCCCGGGCGAAAGGCGTGTTCCCCGAGAGCCATCCTCAATTCCTCGGCGTCAGCGGCGCGGGCGGCGGCACCGAGGTGCGCACGTGGTTCGCCGAAAAGAAGCCGAAGCACGCGCTGGTGATTGGAACGCGGCTCGGCGAGGTGACGTCGTTCCTCGCGCCGGGGCTGTGCCCGAGCGAGAGCTTCACGCACGTCGACGTCGACGCCCGCGCCTTCGGAGCCGCGTTTCCCCAGGCCCGCGGTCACGGGGTGGTAGCCGACGCCGCGACGTTCCTCGAAGCACTCCACACGCGCGCCGAGCAGACGCACTGGTTCGGCCGCCGAGCCCGCGTGACGCCGCCAGAACGTGGCGTCGAGCTGCTCCACCCGCGGGAGGGCGCTCCGATTCGGCCGCAGGTCGCCATGCAGGTGCTGCAGGAGCTGGTGGTGAAGCGCAGCGACGCGCTGCTGGTGAGCGAGGCGGGCACGAGCTTCACCTGGTGCAACGCGCACCTGCGCTTCGACGCTCCGGGGCGGTACCGCACGGCGGCGGCGTGGGGCTCGATGGGCCACTTCACGACGGGCTGTGTGGGCGCCGCGCTGGCGGGCACGCGCAAGGTGGTGGCGGTGGTGGGTGACGGCGCGATGTTGATGAACAACGAGCTCAACACCGCAGCGCAGTACGGCGCCGACGTTCTGTGGCTGGTGCTGAACGACGCGCAGCTCGGGCTCAACGAACATGGAATGACGGCGCTCGGCATGAAGCCGGTGGAGACGCAGATGCCGCGAACCGACTTCGTGGCGTTCGCCCGCTCACAGCAGGCCGATGGCGCGACCGTGAACTCCGAGGCCGAGCTGCACGGTGCGCTCTCTGCAGCGCTCGCGAGAAAGGGGCCGTTCGTGCTCGACCTGAACATCGACCGCACGGTGCCTTCTCCCGTGGTGGCGGAGCGCGTGAAGAGCCTGCAGCGGCAGGGACAGGTGGCGCGATGAAGCCGACCGCTCACCACGGAGTGGAATCGACTCCCTCCGTCGCCGCTGTGATGGGCTGCAGCGCGCTTCACTGCGGGTGCGGTCGCCGCCGAGCACGGGTGGCCCCATGACGACGAGCTGGCAGGGGAAAGGGCTGCTCGACCAGGTCGACTTCCCGAAGACGTTGCCTGCGATGGTCGTCGAGCCCTCGCCCGACCCGCGCGTCCACGGCTACTCGGTTCAAGCCGAGCTCGGACATCAGGCGAGCTTTCTCGACGTGGTGTGGCTGTCGTTCACGACCGAGCTACCCAGCGACTCCGAGCGGCACGCTTTCTCGCGCGCGATGACGTGGCTCGCGCCACTGCACGTCGGTGAAGGCCCCTCACACGCGGCGGTGCTCGCGAAGGTGGCCGGTGCTCCGACCGAGGTGCTGCCGGCCATCGCCTGCGTCGCGCTCGGTCAACAGATCGCCGCCGAGCTCGCCGAGCTGGCCCCGCTCTTCGACTGGCTGAAGCACCCGGTGGGCGCCGTGCCCGACGTGGCGCTCGAGCCCAGCCCAACCGATGGACAACGAGAAGGCTGGGAGCGGCTGCGCACCGACGCCGCGCGCTGGTTCGAGACGCCGACGGGCTTCGGCTCCGCCGTGTGGCGACGACGTGCCGCTGGCTGGGCGCTGTTGTTTCACCTGGGCCTTCGAGACGCCGCTCGCCGGCACGCCGTGGCCACGCTCGCGCGCCTGCCCGTGATTCTCGCCGAGGCCGCCTGCGCGCCCGCGACAGTGAAGCAGTACCCGACGCTCACGCCCGACTACGTCTACGAGGAGACGCCGTGATGAAGCCCATCTCGACGCGCGTCGGCCTCATCATCGACGGCGACAACCGCTTCCTCGGCAGGAGCGTGTTCGACGACTGGGCGACCCGGCTCTCGTCTCCCACCGAAGCGATGATGGCGGCGCTGGGCGTCGAGGTGAACGCCGAGAACGCCGAGGCCTTCAGGCTCATCGCGCTGTGCGGCATGTCGCCTGATGCGCGCGTGTGGCCGCTCAAGCTGACGCGCCTCATCTCGAGCTGGGGCGACCCGGTCGCGGGCTTCTTCGGCGCGCAGCTCGTGACGGCTGGCCGCGTGATGGGGCCCGGTGCGGCGGGTGGCGCGGCGCTGATGCTCTCGTGGTTCGACGCGCACCTCGGCGCCAAGCCCACGGCCGACGAGGTCGCCGCCGCGCTCACCCGGTGGAAGCAGGAGCACCCCGGCCCGCTGCTGGGCTTCGGCGTGCCGTTTCGACCCATCGACGAACGCCGCGCCGCGATGATCAAGCTGTCGCATGGCCAACCCGTGTCGAAGCGGCGCTTCTGGCAGCTGCACCTGCGCCTGGCCGAGGCGCTCCCCACGGTGCCGCCGAACGTCGCGCTGTGTTTCGCCGCGTTGCTGCTCGACTCCGGCGTTCCACCCGAGCACTGCGGGCTGGCGACGAGCCACCTCATGTCACACGTGTTCCTCGCGCATGCCATCGAGGGCGCGAAGACCGACGGCGCCGTGAACGAGTGGCCGACGAGCGCGGTGGAGTTCCACGGCACGCCTGCGCGCCGTATCGCCGATGAACGACGCGCAACCGTGCCGCCGGCGCTGGCGCGAGAGGTCGCGCGGTGATCGACCTGTCGGCGAACGAGAACCCGCTCGGGCCGAGTGAGCAGGTGCGCGCGAAGCTCGCGGCCGCCACGGTGGAGCGCTACCCCGACTCCTCGGCGCGCGCGTTGCGGGCGAGGCTCGCGGCGATGCACGGCTGCGAGCTCGAGCAGGTCTGCGTGGGCGCGGGGTCGACCGACCTCATCTTTCACCTCGTCGCGGCCTTCGGTGCCGGGGGCGAGCTCGTGGCGCCGCGGCACAGCTTCATCGCGTGGCGCCTCGCGACCCAGTACACGCGCACGTCGTACCGCGAGGCCGGCGCCGGGTTGACCACCGACCTGCACGCGCTCCTCGCGGCCATCACGCCCGACACCACGCTCGTGTGCGTCGTGAACCCGGCGAACCCGACCGGCGCCTTCGTGCCCCAGGACGAGCTGCTCGCCTTTCTCGCGCTCGTGCCTGCCGACGTGGTCGTCGTGCTCGACGAGGCCTACGCCGACTACGTCGAGCCCCCCGCGGCCTGCCTGGGGGCCGTGGTGCTGCGCAGCCACCCGAACGTGGTGGTGCTGCGAACGTTCTCGAAGGCGTACGGGCTGGCCGGCCTGCGGGTCGGCTACGCGCTCGGAGCGGCCACGACGATTGGCGCGCTCGAGCGGCGCAGGCCACCGTTCTCGGTCAGCGCTCCGGCGCAATCGGCTGCGCTCGCCGCCCTCGACGACGTGCACCACCTCGAGACCACGGTTCACCTCGCGCAGCGTGAGCGGCTTCGCGTGGGGCGGGCGTTGACGGGGCTCGGCTTCGAGGTGCTGCCGTCGCAGGCAAACTTCCTCTGCGTGCGCACCGGCGATGGCGAGCTGGCGGCGTCGGCGCTGAAGGCGAACGGCGTCGCGGTGATGCCGCTCTCGACCTACGGGCTGCCCGAGTGGGTTCGCATCACGCTGGGCACGGTCGAGACGAACGACCGCCTGGTGGCCTCGATGACGATGACGCGCTGAGGGTCGACGCTCGGCGTGGGCTTCGGCTACGGTGCCCGACGCCCGATGCCACGCATTCCTTCGACCTCGCACCTCACGCTGGTGCCGAACACGCCCGAGCTCGACGACGAGCCGAAGCCGCCGGTGCCCGTGCAGTCGATGCCATCGAAGCTGCGCGCGAAGGCCCGCTGGGTCGACCAGACGTTCGGCAACGGAGACGGGACGCTCAGCAAACGCGAGCTCACCGCCTACAAATGTGCGTACGGCAGCGACGCCGGCCACTCGGCGACCATCGCGGCGCTCGAGAAGCAGCTCGAGCTGGGCAACGCACCCGTCGTTCGGCCCATGCGCACGGTGGTGGCGCCCGCGACGGTGACCCGCTCCTCCGAGGCGATTGCCCGCGCGATGGTGAAGCCCGGCGGGCGCGGCACGCAAGCCGACGTCGACGCGGTGGTGGCCGAGCTGAAGAAGCTGCCCGCGCCGTTGCTCGACCGCGCGTCGCGTTCGGGCGTGCAGGTCGTCGCGTGTCGTGGCTCCATCACCGACCACCTCACGGCGTTGCGCGGCGTGACGCCTCGCGGGTGGCCGCCCGGCAGCACGTGGGACAGGGTGCCCGGCGTCTACGACCCCGCCTCGATGACGGTGGTGATGGCGACGCACGACGGCGCGCGCGGAGAGCGTGAAATGCCCGACCCGGGCTACGGCCACGGCAGCGTCAACGCCCTCTTCCACGAGTTCGGCCACGGGCTCGACGGCACCAACGCGCTCGGCCTCGACTCACGCAGCCCCGCCTTCCGCACCGCGTACACGAACGACCTGCCGGCGCTGCGGCGCGAGAACGAGACGTACCTGCTGCAGCCGGGAGACGCGGGGCCCGAAGAGGCCTACGCCGAAATGGCCGCGGGCTACTGGGGTCGGGACGCCGCGATGGCGACGAAGTTTCCCAACCTGCACGCCTTCTTCGCAGCGCGCGCGGCCGAGCTGGGAGCTCCGGCATGACGGCGCCCAGCATCGGCTCGGCGCACATGCTGCCCGACGGAACCATCGAGTTGATGCTGCGCGCCGAGGGGCCCGGCGGCATGCGCGGCGACGCGAAGTTCAGCTACCCGCCGAGCGACCCGCAGTACCAGATGGTGCTCAAACACGTCGGTGGCCTCGAGCCGGGAGCGACGAAGCCCGTCCCTCCCTGGCCCGAGAAGTGATTCAGGGCTTCCACGCTTCGACGTAATTGCCCGACGCCTTCGGAGCCTGCTTCACCAACGCGCTCGTCACGCTCACGGTGAGCAGCGACCCCTTTCGTTTCGTGCGCGTGATGATGGTGGCCGGAGCCACGCGCTGGCCGAACTCGAAGAGCTCCTGCTGAAACGCCGCGAGCTCCTGCTGGGCCGACTTCGACCGCTTGTCGAACGTTCGCTCGAGGGTGGCCATGGCTCAGGGCTCCGAGAGGAACGAGGCGATGTCCTTCACCGTCTGCTTGAGCGCCTCGAACGTCGAGCGCTTCGTGTCGACCTTCACGTCGGCCTTGTCCCAGCCGTCGAAGACCTTCGCGTCGGCTTCGGTGAGGTAGACCGTGCTGTCCCCGATGACGCGGGGCTGATTGTAGCTGGGCGTCTCGACCGAGTTCGCGTCGACGTGCGACACGCTGCTCAGCGACCCAAGGCCGACCGCTCCGTTGCTGCCGATGACGTTCCTGTCTCCCATGTGTGTGACTCCTGTGGTGCTTCGGGGTGAGCGCGCACCGAGAAGCACCGACGAGACCAGCGGAAACCCAGCGACGTCTCTCGACACGACGAAGCCCCGCCATCTCTCGAAGGAGACGACGGGGCCTCGGCCGTTCGACGCGGTGGATCAGCTCACTTGTAGACGAGCGAGGTCTGCACGCCGTACTGCTTCGCCTTCTCTTCGGCGGGGAACGGGAGGTTCTTCAGGTCGAGGCCCATGCGCGGCGCGTAGTTCTTGATGGCCACCGTGCCGCCCTCTTTGTTGATGCCGAACATGCCGCGAATGTCGTTCATCACCGTCTTCTTCGCCGTCACCGACGACGAGTCGGCGGCCTGCAGGTCGACGAGCGCGACAGGCACCTTCGGGTCCATCACGACGTTGCCCTTCATCTCGTAGCCGTAGTCGTCGACGAGGCCGGGGCTGACGTTCACGACGATGTAGCTGGGGTTCGGGCCGAACTTGCCCGCGAAGAAACCGGCCTCGGGCTTGTCGTTCCCGAAGAGCGTGGCGTTCATGTAGAAGAGGTTGTTGTTGATGCGCAGCTTCGGCATGCGCGCCTCTGGCCAGTCGTGCTGCATGGCGCCGCCCGGGTTGTACGCGAACAGGTTGCTCTCGATGTTCAGCTCGGTGCAGCAGTCCTTGTGCCAGAGCGTGAGCGCGCCGACGTCGCTCGAGGTCGGGTCGGGGTTGAAGGGCCAGTTCAAGATGACGGAGTTGTTCTTGAAGTTGATCGCCTTCGTCTTGAAGCCCTTGTACCCGGCGGGCGAGAACTTCAGCGGGATGACGTTGTTGAGGAAGAAGTTGTTCTGCACGTCGACCACCGTCTCGTTCGACATGGGCGAGTGGTAGACCTCGAAGGCCCGCTGCGCGCCGTTCAAGAAGACGTTGTCGCTGATGACGAGGTGCTGCACGACGACCTGCTTGAGCGAGAGCAGCGGAATCGTGCGCGAGGTGCCCTTGAGAAGGCTGTTCGTCTTCGCGTCGTATTTGTTCGAGGGCGCGGCGTCGAAGATGAAGCCCGAGAGCACGAGCTCTCCGAAGAGCGTCTTGTTGCCGCCGAAGTTGAAGAACGCGTCGGGCCGGCCATCACCCGCGATAATCTCGGTCGGGCACTGGAACGGGTCGCGCGTCTTCCAGTCGGCACACCAGCCACCGAGGATGAAGAGCTTGCCCTTCGAGCCGTCGACGCCGTTCATGCCGAAGAGGCCGGCCTCCTGGCCCTGCGCCATGTGAATGCGCACTTCGTTCGCGGTGCCGTTGATGAGCTCGACGGCCTTGGGAATCGCCTTCGCCATCTTCGCGAACCAGAACGTCCTCTTGTCGTCGACGAGCTTCTCGGCGGCCTTGTGCGCGTCGCTGTCACGCGCCGCCACGTAGATGGTGAAGGTCTCGGCGAAGGCCGGCGCCGAGCACACGAGCAGCGCGGCAGACAGCCAGAAGGAACGAGTCGTCATGCGGTGAAGCCCCCTGTGAAAGAAGGCCGCATGAGACGCCCGCTCCCCCCGGAGCCGAAGGGAAATCGTCAGGACATGGGAGTCAGAAACCTGACGCTCATCAACCACTACTGAATGAGCGGCTCGCAGAAACCGCCGAAGCACAGCAACGAGCAGCACTGGCCGCCGCTCGTGCAGCGCTGGCCGAGCGTGCTGCACACGCCACCGTCTCCGAGGTCGATGACGCCGGCGTCGATGGTGACGACCTGCGAGCAGGTGCCGTTGGTGCAGGTGCCCGCGCAGCACGGCGTCGCGGCGTTGCAGGTCGCGCCCGGTGCGGCGCACGGCGTGGTGCAGCTGAAGGTGTTCGCTCCCATGGCGGTGCACTGGCCGCGGCAGCAGTTGCCGGCGCCGCCGTCGGGAGCGCACGCCGCGCCCGTGCCACGACACGTGTCGGCGCCGAAGACACAGCGCGGGCTGGGCCGCACGTCTTTGTCGCAGACGCCGCAGCAGGTCGTGCCGCCGCCCGAGGTGCAGGTCTCGCCCGTCGGTCGACAGTTGGTGACGTTCACGCTGCAGCGCCCGTTGTCACAGCGGTGGCCGCAGCAGTCGACGTTCGCGGCGCAGTTCTCGCCAGACACCTTGCAGAGCGCACCACCACAGCGGCCGTTGTTGCAGGCGAGCGAGCAGCACTCGAGCGCCCGCGTGCAGGCGACGCCGTCTCCGAAACAGGCCTGCTGACACGAGCGCTGCGTCGAGTTCGGCACGGGCTCACACCGCGCGCTGCAACACGCACCGGCCGCGGTGCACGGCGCGCCGACCGGGTCGCACGAGCCGCCAGACATCGGCCCGCCGCACAGGCCACCCTGACAGCTCAGAGAACAGCACTCCGAGGCTCCTCCGCACGCAGTGCCGAGCGGCTTGCAGACGAGCACGCCGGCGTCGTTCGAGGTGAACGGCGTTCCACCTCCCGTGGCGCCGCCGCCGCTCGAAGTACCGCCACCCGTCGCGGCTCCACCTGCAGACGCGCCCGTTCCGCCAGCGCTCGCCGAGCCACCGGCACTGCCACCATCGACGCCATCGGGAGGAACACCACCGCACTGACAGCCGAGCGACGAGACGACGAGGAGCGAGAGCACGAGCGCGCGTTTCATGGCGCGAGAGCATCTCCAGCGACGCGCGGATCGTCACGCTTCGAGCGAGGGAAAGCAGTGTCATGGTTGTCAGGCGGGGCTGACAGGTCTCGAGACCGTCGAGCGTTCGTCGCCGCTATCGACCGAAAACGACGCCGCCGTCGGTGAACGTCACGGTGGTGAAGAGCGCCAGCTTGAGGCGGCCGCGGTGGTACGGGTCGTTCGCCGTCAGCGTCGCGTTCTGCACGAACACGTCGGTGATGTGAAAGCGCTTCACGAGCGAGGCCACGGTGCCGAAGTACATGCGGTAGTCGGCGACGACGACCTGCTCGAAGTGCGGCAGCAGCATGGGGCCGAGCGGGTTGCCGAAGGAGTTCTTCACCAGCAGCGCGCGCCGGCCGTTCTTCACGTTCGTCTTCGCGGCCATCAACGCGGTGTCTCCGCCCATGAACACGAGGTAGCCCTCGGCCTTCTCGTCGATGAACCGGCGCTTCTGCGGCACGTCGTACTTCGCGCCCACGTAGGCGATGGACTGGTACTCGACCGGCGGCGTGGGGAACTCGGTGACGTCGGGCGTACGCTCGAGCTGTGAGTCCTGCGTCATGCGGAAGAGCGAGCCGAGCGTCGGCGTCGGCATGGGCTTGAACGAGAACGCCTCCCACGAGAGCGGCTCGAGCTCGGCCGCTTCCATCATCGCGCGGTAGCCGTACCAGGCGCCCCGCGCAGTCCAGTGGTGGTCGGTGCGGTAGTAGAGGGCCTCGTCGGTGTGCTGCGCGAGCGCGCCGGCCACGTCGACCCACTTCACCGATGGCGGGAGCGCGCCACGCATCACCTCGAGGTTGTGCAGCTCGTCGGCGCTGCGGTCTCTGTGGGAGGCCGGCAGGTAGAAGGCGCCCGCGCCCGGCACCATCACGGCGTACACCCGCGCTCTCGGAAACGCCTCGCCGTACGAAGCGAGCACCTTCGCGAAGCTGCGCGCGGTGTCGTCGGTGGCCGAGAGCAACATCATGCCGCGGCCGTTCTGAATGAGCACCCCGCCCTTCTCGGTCGCCGCCGCCTCGACCAGCGGCTCGAAGCCCGCGTCTTCGTCGGCGACGACGAACAGGCCCGCGTCCTCCGGCTCCTCCATGCCAGCGTCTTCTTCCAGCAAGGGGTCGACCTCGACCGACGCGTCGGGAACCTCCGCGGCGGGCGGCTGCCAGGCCTGCGGGTCTTCCATGCCGCCGAGCGCTCCACCTTTCGACGCGTACACCGTCGACTCACGGCGAAGACCGAAGCGCGCGCGCAGGCCGAAGGTGAACGAGACGAACGACTCGCGCAGCGGAAAGTGGTCGGCGACGTAGAGGTCGAGGTCGCGCGTGTAGCGGCCCTCTCGGAGCTCGGTGAACGAGAACGTTGGCAGCTTCGCGAGCGAGCGCGCCTCGACCTGCGACACCGTCTTGCCCTCGGGCGCGACGAAGAACCACACGCCGAACACCACCAGCAACACCGGCACCACCACCGCGCTGAAGACGAGCGAAGGGCGCACGGGTCAGAACCGGTAGTAGAGGAACGGGTTGTAGCTCTTGCCCACCAGCATCGCGGTCGCGAGCAGCGTGAGCAGCGCCGTCACCAGCCCACGCGTCAGGTACACCAATGCTGGCCGCTGCTGGTGCGTGTCGGGGAAGAGCACGCGCTCGACGGGCAGACACAGCGTCAACGCGAGCACCAGCCAGAACACGTGCGTGACGATGAGCTGCACCGAGTCGCGGCCGACGAGCGGCGCGGCGGAGGCTCCGAACACGAGCGAGAGGAACGCCCCCAGCTTGTGCAGCTCGGTGAAATAGAAGAACGCCCAGCCCACCATCACGAGGAAGACGAGCCACACGTGCTGCACGAGGCGGGGCAGGCGCTCGAGCAGCTTCGCGAGGAAGAGGCGCTCGAGCGCGATGAGCACGCCGTAATACAGGCCCCACAACACGAAGTTCCAGCTCGGGCCGTGCCACAAGCCGGTGAGCCCCCAGACGATGAAGAGGTTGCGGTACGGCCGGTGCTGCCGCCCGCCGAGGGGGATGTAGACGTAGTCGCGGAAGAAGGTGGACAACGAGATGTGCCAGCGCCGCCAGAAGTCCGTCACCGAGCGCGCGATGTACGGGTGGTCGAAGTTCTCGAGGTAGTGGAAGCCGAACATGCGGCCCAGGCCGATGGCCATGTCGGAGTAGCCCGAGAAGTCGAAGTAAATCTGCAGCGTGAACATCGCGAGGCCGAACCAGCCGTCGAGCACCGAGAGGCCGGCGAGCTCACCGCCGATGGTCTTCTTCACCAGCTCGCCAGCGACGTTCGCGATGACGACCTTCTTGAACAGGCCGAGGGCGAAGCGCAGCACGCCCGAGGCGAACAGCTCGAGCGTGTGGCGGCGCGAGTCGATCTGATCAGCGATGGTCTGGTACCGAACGATCGGGCCCGCCACGAGCTGGTGGTACAGGCTCACGAAGAGCAGGAACTTTCCCCAGCTGCGCTGCGCCTTCACCTCGCCGCGGTAGACGTCGATGACGTACGAGATGGTCTGGAACGTGTAGAACGAGATGCCGACCGGCAACGTGAACGGCGGCGGACTGAGCGTGGTGCCGAACGCGCCGTTGACCGTCTCGACGAAGAAGCTGGCGTACTTGAAGACCGCGAGCAGCCCGAGGTTCACGCACAGACTCGCGACGAGCGCGCCCTTCGCTTTGACGGTGCCCCGCCAGCGCTCGACGAGCAGGCCGATGGTGTAGTCCACCGTCGTCGACAGCAGCAGCAGCGACACCCAGACCGGCTCGCCCCACGAATAGAAGAAGAGCGAGAAGGCGATGAGCAGCCAGTTGCGCCAGACGGGGTTCGACCACGCGAAGTACAGCACCAGGTTCGCTGGCAGAAACGCGTAGAGGAAGACGAGGCTGGCGAAGACCACGCGAGGGCGAGTTCAAGCAGGTCGGCGCACCACGTCCACTTTGGCTCTCGGGTGTCGACTCGGCACCGGGGCGCCCGGTGCTATAGCGCTCGACATGAAGACCGCGTGGTGGTGGGCAATCGCGGCGGCGCTCACGTCGGGAGCGTTCGCGATGGGCGGTGGTTGCGTTCCCCTCTGTACGCCGGGCTCGACGCAAGCCTGTGCGTGCACCAACAGCCAGACAGGGGCGCAGCTGTGCCGCAGTGACGGCTACTTCGACCCCTGCCGCTGCTCGGGCACGCCCACGGCCGGAGGCTTCGCGCCGGGCGGAGGGACCTCGGGTGGCTTCGGCGGGTTCGAAGGTGGAGGCACGGGCGGGTTCGGCGGTGGCTCGATGGGCCCGATGCTGACCGCGCCGCGACCTCCCAGCATCGTGGTCGGCGATGCCTTCACGTTGTCGGTGACGGCGATGCCTGCGGCGACGACCTGGTCGTGGACGGTGGCCGGGCCTGGCGGCGTTCCGATTCAGGTGACCGACGCCACGTCGGAGACTCCGGTCTTCACCCCGACGCTCGCCGGGGAGTACCTCGCGACGGTGACGGCAGGGAACGCCGGCGGCGAGACGACCTTGAGCTTCCCCATCGTCGCCATCGAGGGGCGCGTGCTTGCGTTCAAGCCCACCAGCGTCGCCAGTCATCGGGGCACCAACCGCCTCGCGCTCGGGCGGGAGCAACCCTCGACGGTCGAGGTGTTCGACGTCGTCACGGCGCAGAGCCGAACGGTGGCGGTGTCTCGCGCCCCCATCTCGCTCGCCTTCACGCCCGACGGCATGCGGCTGCTCGTGGGGCAGGTCGCGCAGCTGCAGGTGATCTCGTTCGCGGGCGCAACGCCGCAGGTGGTGGCGACGTGGCCGCTCGGAGGTGACCCGGTGTCGCTGACGGCGAACGCGACGCACGCCTACTGGATCGGCACCTCGGAGCGCGACGTGAACTGGGTTCGCCTCGACACGGGCCAGACCGCGTCGCGCTTCTATTTCTACTCGATGGGTGCGCTGCGCATGCACCCCGACGAGCTGCGCTTCTACGGCGCCAACCGCGGAGTCTCGCCAGACGACGTCGTTCGGTTCGACATCGACGTCGACGGTGGGGGCGTCACGGCGGCGAACGACTCGCGGTACCACGGCGACTACTCGGTCTGCGGAGAAGCGTGGCTCAGTCGCGATGGCACCCAGCTCATCTCGTCGTGCGGCGTGCTCTTCAGGGTCTCGCGCCTGTGGTCCGACGACCTGGTGTACGGCGGGCGCATTCCGCAGCAGCAGTACCGCTCGGTCGACGAGTCCATCGACGGAGGCGCGTTCATCGCGCTCGCCCAGCTCACCGACGCCTTTCACGACCGCGCCGAGGCGCCGCTGCTGATGACGGTCGAGCGTTCGTCGCTGCGCCAGTCTGGGGTTCGCCTCCTGCCCTCGCGGCTCTCGTCGCTCGAGGGCCAGCTGCTCGCGTCGCACGTCTTCGTCGACGCGTCTGACAAGCAGCACGTGTTGCTCGTGGGAGGCCCCGGCGTGCCTTCTCCACGCGCGGTATGGCTCACCTTCACACCAGGAGCGCCCTGATGCTCACGACGACGACCCTGGTGTTGCTGTTGCTCGGCGCCGAGACCGACGTCGACGCCGGCACGTCCGACCTCGCTCCAACCGCCCCTGCCGAACTCCCGGTTGCCGCGCCCCCACGCTTCGAGGACACGAAGCCGGCCGAGCCACCGCCACCCGATGCCATCGACCGGCTCGCTGGGCGCTGGGGCTTCGGCACCTTCGGCAGCAACGAGGCGACCACGCCCTTTCTCATCGCGAACGGCTTCAACTCGGCCACCTCGCGGGTGACGACGCCCTTCCTCGGCGTGAGGTACTGGACTCCGGTCGGAGGCTCCGTCGTTCGCCGGCTCGGCCTCGAGCTCGCCGGCGGTATCAGCGCAGGAGGCGGCACCAGCGAGCAGGCGCTGGGCGGCATGGTCGTCGTTCGCGACCTCCCCACCCTCCGAACCCTGGGCGTCCATTTCGCCGTTCCCCTCGCGCTGGTGAGTACGACCCACTTCGTCGGCCACCTCGCGCCAGAGCTCAGGTTCGTGGCGCTCGACTTTCAGATCCCCGCGCAGATGCAGACGCCGCTCCCGCTCACGCCTTCGGCGCCGCAACGAACGCCGGGCACCTCGACGACCGACGTGTCGCTCCGCGCCGCGGGCGAGGTCTTCTTCGGGTTCGTGAAGATTCCCAACCTGTCGCTCGAGCTCTCGGTGCGCGTGGGCCTGAGGCTGACGGTGAGCCGGCTCCTCGACGGCCAGGGCGCGCTCTCACAGACCTCGACGCAGACCTTCGCAGTGCCCTTCCCCAGCGACCTGCTCAACCTGTTCACGTCGACGTTGGCGCTGAAGTACTACCTCTAGGCAGGCCATGACCAAGCCCCGCGCTCTCGAAAAAGACCTCACGCACGAAGTCGGCGATGACGCCGCGTACCTGGCCATCATCGACCTCGGCTCGTACGAGAAGGACCTGCCCGACTGGGACTATCGGAAGCTCACGAAGAAGCTGGCCGCCGACGTGAGCGCGGGCCGGGTGTTCGCGTGGGGCTGCTGCGAAGGGCCGGTACAGGTTCGGCTCTCGCGCTCAGCGCCCTCGAAGACGCTTGTGAAGGAGCGCCACACGTTCCTGACCTCGACGCTCGTCGTGACCGGGCCGCTGTGTCTGGTGGGCTACACCTCGATCACCATGTGCGCGCAGTTCGAAGACCAGCAGTTTCCCCAGCGCGGAGACCTGCTCTTCTCACTGCCACCCGGGCGCTACGCAGTCACCGTCTCGCGCCTCTTCGCGCACGAAGACGGCGAGCAGTTTCCCGAAGGCGAGCTACCCGAGGGTGACGCGTACGTCGTGAGTTTCGAGCCCACCGACGCGCCGTTCGTGAAGGTGAGCCACGTGGCCTGGGCGCCATCGCCCTGAGCGGGCCCACCTCGTTCGCTGACGTGCGGCGCCGTTCGACTACGCTCACCGCATGCACGTCAGAGGGACCGGGTGGCTCGCACGTCACAGCGCGATGGAGCAGGAGTTCGGCGCCGCACGGTGGGCCGCCTTTCTCGAGCGCCAGCGACCACACGCGCCGTTCCTCAACGCGCCGGTGATGCAGATCTCGCGCATTCCGGTCGAGCCGTTCCTTCGCGTGCACGACGCGCTCGTCGAAGAGTTCTACCAGGGCGACGAGAAGGCCTATTGGCGCTTCGGTGAAACGTCGGCGCAGTGGGCGCTGGCGAATCAACTGCGTGGGTTGTTCGCTCCCCACGAGGCGCGTCGCTTTCTGCAGTTCAGCCCCACCATCTACAAGGGCTACTTCGACGGAGGCTCACTGCAGACAGAGACCACGCCCACGAGCGTCGACCTCATCATTCGCGGGGTCGAACCCAGACACGTCTACTTCGAGTACTCGATCGTCGGCTTCGCCGTCGGAGGCCTGCGGGTGCTCGAGGCGCCGGCGACGCCCGAGCTGATCAGCGGCTTCTCGAAGGGTGACGCCGAGGTGCGCTACCGCTTCGTCGTCTCGAACTGAGTCAGCGGCAATAGCCGGTCGTCTGGCAGGTGCCGGTGGTGCACGCGATGGACTGGCAGCGCGGCACACAGACGCCCTGAGAGCCCGAGCCTCCCGAGAACTCGCAGACGTAGCTGCTGCGGCACGTCGATGGACCCGTGCCCGGTGACGAGCACTTCTCGAGGCACACGTTGCCGACGCAGAAGCCGGGCGCGATGAGGGGCAGGCCTCCGCAGTCGAAGCCTTCGAGCAGACACGTCGACGAGCAGTAGCCGCCGTTCGGCCAGCTCGCGCGGCAGACGGGAGACGCGAGCGTTCCGCCGTAGCACTGCGTGTTCATTGCGCACGGCGCGCCGGTCGGGCGCGGCGCGTCGGTGCACACCGCGTTCTGGCATTGCTGGTACTGGCCGCAGACCGCGCAGGCGTTGCCCTGCTGGCCGCACGCCGTGTCTTCGGAGCCGACGAGGCACTGGTTGTTCTGGCAACACCCCGTCGGGCAGCGCGCGGCGTTGCACGTCACCTGCGCGCCGACGGTGGCCGTGATGGTGAAGGCGCCGGGCGAGCTGCCAGACGACGAGTCGACGATGACGTACGCGGTGACGGTGCTCGACGAGACGTTGTTCCAGAAGGCGACGTCGGCAGCGCCAGCGGCTCCGGTGTTCGCGCCCGTCACGCACTGCGAGCGGCAGTCGGTCATGGCCGTCGCGATGGAGATGCTGGTGTCGAGCATCGCGCCCGACGGAGCCACGCGCACGTCGAGCCCCTGACCCGGTCCGACCTGCACCGCATAGACGACGTCGGCGCCCATGCGGCCCAGTGACGCGCACGAGAGGCCCGCGGTGTAGTCGTTGGTGAAGCCGAAGGTGGTGCCGGTGGTCGCGACGCCCGACTGCAGCGGGAGCGGCGCTTCACAGCGGTCGCCAGTCGAGAGCGGTTGAATGCTCCAGCTCAAGGTGAACGCGCCGACCGAGGTGGAGGTCGAGTCGACGACCACGAAGACGTCGTCACCAGCCGTCGCGAGGTCGATGGTCTCGGCGTTGCCCGCGGTCGCTGCGTCGATGGCGTTGTCGCAGGTGCGCGGAGACGCTTCGCACCGGCCCAGCGTGCCGACCGTCGCGCTCAGCGAAACGTCCCACGAGGTCGAAGGCGTGACCGTGACGGAGACGCGCGCGGCCGAGCCGACCTGCAGCCGGTACACGCGGTCAGGGCCACTCGCGCTCAGACAGCCGGAGCCCGAGCCGTAGTCGTTGACGAAGCCAGACAAGGTGCCACTGCGGGAGCCGGGAGATGTGAGGAGCACCGCCGTCGCGCACGTCTCTCCCGTGCCCGACACGACGCCACCGCCCGAGCCGCCCGCGCTCCCGCCCGACGAGCCACCCGACGACCCACCCGCGAAGGCGCCGCCACCACCAGTCGCCGCTCCACCACCGACTGCGAAGCCACCAGCGAACGAGACGCCACCACCTGCGACCGAGCCGCCACCAACGGCGAGACCGCCCGCGAACGAGCCGCCCCCACCCGCGACCGAACCGCCACCGGCAGCAAAGCCTCCTGCGAACGAACCACCTGCCGCTCCGCCAGCCGCGTTGCCGATGCACGTGCCGCCGAGACAGACGTCACCCGAGCGGCACTCGACACACCGTGACGCCGACGCGCCACACGCGGCCGTCGCGTTTCCCGGTTGGCAGATGCCACGCGAGTCACAGCACCCAGTGGGACACGTCGCGGAGTTGCACTCCGAGGTCGTTCCGCCAGCCGTTCCGCCGCCCGCACCCGTCAGACAGCGCCCACCCTGCGTGCTGCCGTCAGGCCCTTTCGGAAACGCCGAGCACCGGCTGTCACCACAGACCGCACAGAGCGCTCCGCCTGCACCGCACTCGTTGTCGAACACGCCGAGCTGACACGTGCCCTGCGAGCAGCAGCCGTTGCAGTTCGACGGCCCACAGGCGCCGCTCGTTCCTCCACCCGTCGCGAGGCCGCCACCCGTGCCCGACGTTCCACCGCCAGCGCCGAACGAGCCCTGCACGCACTGCCCGAGCTGACACGTGAGCCCCGAGAGCGCGCAGTTCGAACACACCGAACCGGTGGAGCCGCACGCCGCCGGCTCGATGCCGCTCACGCATTGCCCCGACGAGTTGCAGCAGCCCACACAATTCCCGGGCCCGCACCCGCCCGCCTGCACCGTCATGTTGCAGGCCGACACCGTCATCACCGTCACCAGCAGCAGCAACCCACGCATCGAAGAGCTCCCGAAGACGACGCCTCGTGCACCGTCGAGCGTTGTTGGAACGAGGCTTCGCGAATTGTTGCGGCGCATGGCGAATGTCTCACGTGCCAGAGAGTCGGCCTCGCGCACAATGGGCCCGCCTGTCTTCGATTGCGGACTCAACGCGCCTCCCGGCACTGCCCGTCGTCGCTGCGCCAGACGTCGACGTCGTCGACTTCGATGGTGGCTCCGGCAGTACGCGTGGTGTCGGAGAACACGAGAAAGCCCTCGTCGCCCACCTGGCCCATCACGTTCACCGCCGCGAGCGTCGGAGGTAGCCGCGACCAGCTCGTGAGCGGCCCTGGTTGGTCGAACATCTCGCCAGCGGCAGTGCCTGGAGGCCCGAGGTAGAGCCGCATGCTCACCGCCGTCGCGGTGCCCTTCACGTACGCGCGGGCGCACCACACGCCGGCGCGCGAGACGCGAAACCGCCACGTCGAGGCGAACTCGTTGTTGAACAGCCCGGGCGCGACGGTGAAACGCAGCGCTCTCCCGCTCCGGCCGGCGATGACGTCGACCCGGCCACCTCCGCCTGAAGACGTGAAGGGCGCTGCACCGGCGCACTCGAAGTCACCGTTGAAGGCGACGTTCTCTGGCATCACGCGCGACGGAGGGCACGAGGGGCCCGCGTCGACGACACCCGCGTCGTGAACGCCTGCGTCGAACGGGAGCCCGGCATCGAAGACGACGCCTGCATCGACGACCCCCGAGTCGACCGGTCCACCATCGACGCGCGGAAGCCCTGCATCGACCGGCGTCATCACCGGAGCGCGACACTGCCCCGCGGCGCACGACGCGCCGACGCCACACGCCACGCACTGCGCGCCACTTCGCCCGCACGCCATCGCCGACGGGGCGACACACTCACCGCTCGCCGTGCAGCAGCCGCCACACGTCTCGGGGCCGCACGCGACGCTCATCTCCACCGCGCCACAGCCCGTCATCAGCACCGCCAGCAGAATCCATCTCGACATCGTGCACGCTCCGTGGGCGCATCAGCGCGCCGCGATGTCTTGTGTTGGAACGCGCCGTCAGAAATTGTTGCCGCTCGCGTTCGCCGCCATGCTCCCCCTCGTCGTCAGCGTCTTGTTGGCTGCGCCGCTCCCGACGGTGATGTCGTTCACGTCGGACGGCACGTGCAGTGACGAGCGCACGATTCGCGACGCCATCACCGTGCGCCTGGGGCGAGACCCGTTTCGTGATGGCACGCCCGGCCCGCGGTTCATCGCCAGCATCACCAGGCAGAGCCCGGGGTGGCAGAGCAGCCTGTCGGTCGACGGCGGCACTCCGCGCAAACGCACCTCGACCGACTGCCGCGAGCTCGCCCAGTCACTCGCGCTCGCCATCGCGTTGGTGCTCGAGCCGGTGAGCCCTCCGAAGCCGCCGCCAGCCCCCGAGCCGGTTCTCGAACCCGAGCCCGAGCCCGTCGTCTTCGCTGCGAGCGCTGCGGTGTTCGGCAGTGGTGGCCTGTCTCCGGCAATCACGGCAGGGGTGGGGCTCGCGGCAGGGCTGCGGGCTGATCGCTTCGTGCTCGACGTCGAGGCGCGCTTCGACGTGCCCTCGGCGACCACGCTGGGTTCGGTCACCTTCAGGTCGTTTCCACTGCTCCTGTCGATCGCGCCTGGCGTGGCGGCAGGGCGTTTTCGGCTGTCGGCGCCGCTCTCGGTGGGCGGGCTCTTCGTGACCGGCGCATCGTCGGGAAACAGTCTGCTCGTGCTCGGCGGCCTTCACGCGGCCGTCGTCATCGACGTCGGCAACCACTGGTTCTTCGAGCCTTTCCTGCGTGCCCAGGCCTCGTTCATTCGGGTGACGGTGCTCTCGGGAACCGCCCCGGTGTGGACGACGTGGCCCGTCACCGCCCTGGCCGGAATCGCGATGCGTCACGAATTCCTGTAGGCCCGCAACAAACCCGAGGCCCTCGCTCCAAGAACCCCTGTCGATGCCCACGATGGACAGCCAGACGCTGGAGCGCGTGTACCAGGCCGAGCTCGGTGCGGTGCATGCGTTCCTCTCGCGTCTCGGGGCTCCGCGAGGTGACGTCGGTGACCTGCTGCACGACGTCTTCCTCACCGCGGTGAAGCGCTGGAGCTCGTACGACCCGCAGCGCCCGGTGCGCCCCTGGCTGCTCGGCATCGCCTTCAACGTGTACGGCGACTGGAAGAAGACCGGCGCACGCCGCTTCGAAGAGGGCCGTGACGAGCTGCCGGAGCGTGGTGACGAGAGCGACCTCGAGGCCCGCGTCGAAGCCAGGAAGACGGGCGCGTTGGTGCAGGCCGCGCTGCTCGAGCTCGACGAACCCAAACGCGCCGCCTTCGTGATGCACCACTTCGAAGGGCTGAGCCCGAACGAGATCTCCGAGGTGATGCAGGTGCCCGCCGCCACCACGTACACGCGCCTTCGCAGCGCCCGCCTCGAGCTGACCGAGGCCGTGCGTCGCCGTCAGAACCCGTCGTCAGGAGCCGCAGCATGAACGACCTCGAGCTCGAGCCGTTGCCCGACGACGTGCTGGCAGCGCTGGGTGATGCGCCAGTGCCGGCCTTGCCTCCCGGCGTCGCCGAGGCCGTGCTGGCGAAGGTGAAGGTGTCGGCTGGTTTGGCAGCGGTCGCCGCGGCGTCGAACGCGGCGTCGCAGAGCGTGTCGTCGACGACGGTGGCGGCGAAGGGCGGCGTGAGCGTGCTGCTGAAGGTGTTGCCGGTGCTGACGTTGACGGCGGGAGTCGGCCTGGGCGTCGCGGCTGACCGGTTCGTGTTTCGTCCGAACAGCGTGACCGAGCGCGTGGTGGTGGAGCGCGTCGAGGTGCCGGCGGCTCCCGTGCCCGAGGTGAGGCCCTCCGTGAAGGCGCCTCCGAAGAAGGTCGCGGCCGTCGACACGCTGGGCCGCGAGCGCGTGCTGCTCGACCTCGCGCGCTCCGCTTTGTCATCGGGAGACGTCGCGAAGGCCCTGGCCGCGGTGCAGTCGCATGAAACCCAGTTTCCGGCGGGGCAGTTGACCGAAGAGCGCGAGGCGCTGGCGGTGCAGATTCTGTGGACGGCGGGTCGCAGAGACGAGGCGACGCGGCGATTGCACGCCTTCAGTCTGCAGTTCGCCGACAGCCCGTTGCGCCCGTCACTCGACGCGATGATGCGCTGACGTCGTCAGGGCAGGCAGGTGTCGTTCGCGTCGTTCTTGATGCCCGAACAGCAGTCGCTGTCGCGAAGCACGTGAACTCCGATTGGCGCGCAGCTCGTCCAGCAGGTCAACCCGCCGAGGGCGTTCGACGAGCGGCAGTACGGCGTGGAGCTGCAGCACGAGGTGAAGCCAGGACCGCAGCTCTGCGTGTTCATGCGGCACTGGGGGCCGGGCAGGTTACAGCGCTTGGAGCCGCCGGGAATGGGAGCGGTGCAGTCGAGGCCGAAGCAGCAGTCGCGATCAACCGCACACGCCGTGTTTTGCGCACCACATGTCATCGGGGCCGTGCACACGCCTGACACACAGTTCAACCCGCTGCAGCACGCGGGCGTCGAAGCTGAACACGTCGTGTTGGCGATGCGGCACGTGAGCGGGAAGCAGTGACCTCCGCTGCAACCGAGGCCGCTGCAGCAGTTCGCGGTCGTGGTGCAGGTGCCATTCTGCGCGGAGCAGCTCGCAGTTCCTCCACCCGATCCGCCACCTGCACCGCCGCCGCTTCGGCCACCACTGGTTCCTCCTCCGACGCCGCTCGTTCCGCCGCCGACGCCGGTCGTTCCACCGCCAACGCCGCTCGTTCCGCCCCCGACGCCGCTCGTTCCGCCGCCAACGCCGCTCGCGCCTCCGCCGGTGCTGCTCATTCCGCCGCCCACGCCGCTCGTTCCTCCACCGACGCCGCTCGCGCCTCCGCCGGTGCTGCTCATTCCGCCGCCCACGCCGCTCGTTCCTCCACCGA
>JAACJQ010000114.1 GCA_016879935.1 Archangiaceae bacterium
AGCGCTCGCAGTTCCACCAGCGCTCGCAGTTCCACCAGCGCTCGCAGTTCCACCAGCGCTCGCAGTTCCACCAGCGCTCGCAGTTCCGCCGCCGCTCGCAGTTCCACCAGCGCTCGCAGTTCCACCCGCGCTCGCAGTTCCGCCGGCAGTCGCGGAGCCGCCACCACTGTCCCCGCCTGCCGTCGCACGGCCGCCTGCAGTTCCACCGGCCGACGAACTTCCTCCACCACTTCCACCCGCGAGACCACCTGACGTTCCACCTGCACTCGCGACACCTCCACCAACACCGGAGCCGCCGCCTTCACCAACTGCCCCGCCATCGACCATGGAAACGGGACCACCACAGCCGACGACCAGACAGGCCAGAACGGCCCTCCCAACGTTCGAGTGCATGCCACTGTTACCGCCAGCCCCCGGTTTGGATCTCGCGCTCGCTCGCGACTCTGATTTCGACCGCTTGTGACCGCTCCCGCTATGGTTCGGGTGTGGTGGCCCTGCTGCTCACGCTCGTGCTTTCTGCTGCTGAGCCACCAGAGCGCCGCCCAGTCTTCGTCTCGTTCGAGGCCCCTGCCGAGGGCTGCCCCGATCGCACGCGCTACGAAGGCGAACTGCGCTTCCGCACCGACCGCATCGTCATCGTCGCGCAACCTGAATCGACCGCGAGCGTAGCGGTACGAATCGCGAAGAAGGGCAAACGCTTCGACGGGTCGGTGCTGGTGACGACGAACGCGGGTCGGGCGGTCACCAAGAAGGTCAGCGGGCCGAAGTGCGAGAGCGTGACGGCGGCGCTGAGCCTGGCCGCTGCGCTCGTGCTCGACCCCGAAGGCACGAAGCTGGGTGTCTTGCCGGTCGAGCTGCCGCCAGCGCCACCACCCGCGCCGGCCGAGCCGCCGCCCCCTGTCCGGGAACCCATCGTGGAGCCGACTCCGACTCCAACGCCGCCGGTCGTCGAGGTCGTCACCGTCCCCGCCCCCACTGTCGTCGAGCCCCCTGCCCTCACCGTTTCTCTCCTGGCGAACGCCGAGGTCTCGACCACCATCAGCGGCGCCGTCGACCCCTCGGCCGGCTTGATGCTCGAGCTCACCTCTCGGCCGTTCACGGGACAGCTCGTCTCGGTCTCGCGACTCTCGGCGACGATCGGAACGGGTCGAACGGTTTCAGCGACTGCGGGCACTGTCGTGTATGCGTTTCACGCGAACGGCCAGCTGGAGTCGGGACTCGGTCGACGGTTCGGCATCATTCGCCCCGAGCTGCTCGCCTCGCTGCACCTCACCTCGGTCACGCTGCGAGGTCAGGGCGCCGACGAGGTCTACGCCTCGACGCGGTGGCTCGCCGACGTCGGCCCACGTGCGCGCGTGTCGGCCTTCTTCGGCGCCTGGGAAGCGTCGCTCGCTGCCGGTGTCGGCGCGTCGCTCACCCGCGAGCAGTACCGCATCGATCCCGACGGCGTCGTCTTCACCGTGCCTCCCATCGCGTTCTCGGCCGGCCTCGCCGTGGGACGTGCCCTGCCCTGAGTCGGGCAGACCCTCGCGAACCTGCGCTATGACGCAGTCGCAGTGCTTCCGATCTTCCTCACCGTCGCCGCACGAAAGCTGGAAGCGGCGGGCACTCCGCTCTCGGGAGCCCAGCGCGATCGCCTGCAGTCGCTCTACGCGCTGCACCACCAGATCGTCTGGCGCGTGCTGCGGCGAAGCGGGCTCGACGAAGCACACGCCGACGATGCCGCGCAGCAGGTGTTCCTCGTCGCCATGAAACGCCTCAGCGATCTCCGGCCCGAGACCGAGCGTGGCTTCCTCTGCGGACCGGCCGTGATGGTGGCGCGCAAGCTGCGGCAGACCCGCGCGAAAGAGAGCCTGCCCGGCGTGCTCCCAGATGGAGAGAGCCGCGACCGCCCCGACGTGCTCGCCGAGCAGCGCCTCAACGTCGCCATTCTCGACTCGGTGCTCAAGCAGCTGACCGACGAGCTGCGCGAGGTGTTCGTGCTGCAGGAGATCGAAGGGCTCTCGAAACGAGAGGCGGCGATGGCGCTCGGCGTTCCGGAAGGAACGGTGGCGAGCCGGCTGCGTCGGGCCCGCGAGTCATTCGACGAGCTGCTCACCGCGGCGACGAAGGGAGCGTCGTCATGAGCAACGCTCCCAACGAGACGAAGCAGACGTTGCTCGACGCGGCGCGCGCCGAGCGTCAATCGGAGACGGCAGCGAAGCGTGGGCTCGACGCCCTGCTCGCCGGCGCCGTCGAGCCGATCGACGTCGAAGGCCCGCCCGCCGTTCCCGAGAAGAACCGGTTGGCGTGGGTGCTCGGAGCGCTGCTGCTGGCGCTCCTCGCGTTCGCGTGGTGGTCCAAGCTCACGCGCGTCGAGACGCCGGCACCGGTTCCACCCGTCGTCGCCCCCATCGTCGTGACGCCACCGCCAGCGCCGGTCGTGGTCGTCGAGCTCGATGCAGGAGCCGTGGAGCTCGACGCAGGTGTGCCCGAGGTCGATGCCGGCCAGGCCACCGCGCCGGCTCCTGCGCCGACGAAGAAACCAGTCGTCACCGACGACGACGCGCTGGCCCGCGAACTCGCGCTGCTCGACGAAGCCCGCTTGCAGGTCGCGAAGGCCCCGCGCGCCGCCCTCGCCACGCTCGAGCGTCATCGCGCCCAGTTCCCCCGCGGAGCGCTCAAGCTCGAGGCCGATCTCCTCCGCGTCGAGGCGCAGCTGAACCTCGGTCGAAAGGCCGAAGCCTCGCGGCTGGCAGAGGCGCTCAAGAAGGCCGACACCGAAGGCCTGGTGCACGACCGGCTGGAGCGGTTGTTCGAACAGCATCCGTGACGCGCTGGTGTAGAAGCCGCTCATGATCGAGCGCCTCGCCCTCGGCACCATCCCCCGCAAGCACCACATTCAGCTCAAAGACGCCTCAGGCCACCTGCACTGGGAGCAGTGCATCACCCAGGACGGCTTCGAAGCGCCGTACACCATCACGTACCACCGGCACGCGCCGCACCGGCAGCTGCCCATGAAGACGACGCACGGCTTCGCGGGCCCGCGTACGGCCGCGACCAGCGAAGGCCTGCTCAAGCGGCACTTCCTCTCGCAGAGCCTGCCGGCGACGACGAAGAGCCCGCTCGATGCGCGCCTGCCGATGCTCTTCAACGCCGACGTGACGCTCTCGGTGCTCAAGCCCGGCGCCGACGACGCGGTGTATTTCACCAACGCCGACGGCGACGACCTCTTCTACGTGCACGAGGGTGGCGGCACGCTGCGCACGCTGCTGGGCGATCTCGACTTCGGGCCGGGCGACTACGTCTTCGTGCCGCGCGGCATTCTTCACCGCTTCACGCTGAAGCCGGGCGTCGCGCAGTGGTGGCTCTCCATCGAGTGCCGCGGCGGCGCGCACGTACCCAAGCAGTGGCGCAACGGCGTCGGCCAGCTGCGAATGGATGCGCCGTATTGCCACCGCGACTTCAAGAAGCCGACGTTCCGCGGGCCGCTCGACGAGGGCATTCGCGAGCAGGTCGTCAAACGCGGCGACGTCTTCTACGGGTTCACCACGCCTGAATCGCCGCTCGACGTCGTCGGCTGGGACGGCACCGTGTACCCGTGGGTGTTCCACATTCTCGACTTTCAGCCGCGCGTGGGCCTGACGCACCTGCCGCCGACGTGGCACGGAACGTTCGCCGCGCGCGGAGCGCTCATCTGCTCGTTCGTGCCGCGGCCGACCGACTTCCACCCCGAGGCGATTCCCTGCCCGTACCCGCACTCGTCCATCGACGTCGACGAGTTCATCTTTTACTGCAAGGGCAACTTCACCTCGCGGCGCGGCGTGAGCCCGGGCTCGATGAGCTTCCACCCTGCGGGCATTCCGCACGGCCCGCACCCCGGCGCCTACGAGGCGAGCATCGGCCACAAGGAGACGAACGAGCTGGCGGTGATGCTCGACTGCGTGTTGCCGCTGCAGTTCACGGCCGCCGCGGCGGGCATCGAAGACGCGAAGTACCAGGCGAGCTTCCTGCCTTGAGCAGCGCCTTCATTCTCGAGCTGTCGGTCGGGCCCGGTGGCTCTCGCTGGGCCGAGACGCACACATGGACCGAACCGTGGCAGCTCAGGCGCATTCTCGAGGAGTTCTGCGCCAACGACGACAACCTCGCCGCGTACCACTGCATCTCGTACGGAGCGACGCTCGCCATCTGGGTCGTGCAGTCGGGCCACCTCGTCGACTTCATCGACCTGCACCCCTACATCCTCGTGACGCTGCCCGAAGGCAAACGGCCGCTCGGTGAGTTTCGCGCCGACGAAGACGCGCTCAATGCGTTCCTCGACGGCCGTGAAGACGATTGGCTCGATGACGTCGAGCTGACGCTGTTCTGGGACCCCATCGAGGAGCGGCTGCCGAAGCTCGAAGCGCCCGTGCTGCAGCACGAAGACTCGATCGACTTCGAGGGCGTACCGCCGCCGACGGCCCCGAAGGACTCGTACCTGTCGTTCGCGAACCCGCTCGAGCTCGGCTCGATGGAGCACGAGAGCGGAGAACAGCTCGAGCCCCCGTTCGATCTGCCGAGCTGACGACGATTCCCGAATTCAGGAATCGCCTTCTCGAGAGCGAGAGCACCGGAGAGGCCCACCGCGGCGATGCTGTGGGCGAACCTCTTCCCCGGTGGTGCATGGTCTCGATCACGAACAAGTCGCCTTCCGTCGTCCGTACCTCTTCGCAGCCGGCGGCCGCACGCACGGCGCCACCAGCGGCTCAGCCCGCGGCCTCGAAGGGCTGGGCGCCCGGCTCGACGCCGCGCCCCGTCGTCACTGCGCCCACCGCCGCTCCCGTGCAGGCCAGCGCCAGCGGCACGTCGGTGCCCATCGGCCCGTTCGCGACCGGCGTGTCGATGCTGACGAAGGCGATTCTCGACGACAGCGACCCGGTGTCGACGAGCCTCACGAGCAACGCAGCGGTCGATCAGCTCGCCCAGAGCGCGATGGCCGTGCTCCAGCGCGAGTTGAACGAGCGAGGTGAGATGGGCGCAGCGGTGACGCTCTCGAAGCAGTTCGCCGCCATTCCCGCGCCGGTCACCGACCGACAAGAGCCGATGGAGACGGTGGCGAGCAACTCGGAGCGCGCGAACGCGATGTACGGGCTGCTCGAGAAGCTCTCGGCGGCGATGGGGCGCATTCCCCAGGCGGCGAATGACCCGACCACCTCGATGCAGTCACGGGTGGTGTCGTCGGCCAACACGCTCGTGAAGGCCGAGGTCGATCTCGGGCTGGCGCTCAACAAGGCCTACGCCGGGACGGGCGACCCGGCCCTCGCCGAGATGACGCAGGCGTTCCTCGAGCAACTGCCGGCCCGCGTCGCGAAGGGCACGGAGTCGATCACCGACCTGGGCCCGAAGCTGGAGGCGAAGAACACGCTCGCGGCGTCGTTGATCAACGAGTTCGCGAAGAGCCTCGCCGCTGAGTGAGCATCACTCGAACGTGTCGCCGTAGGTCGCGAGCTTCGCCTCCAGGCGTGAGAGCACGGCTGCCGACTGCTCCGAGGTGCTGGCTGCGTCGAGCTCGTCGAGCAGCGCCCCGGTGGGCATCAGGAAGCCATGCAGCGCTTCGTGCGCTTCGCCGGTCATCGTGCAGCGCGTGAAGATCTCCTGAAACGCCATGCGCAGCTCGGAGCCCGCTTCGCTCTTCGTCAGCGCGTTCGACTTCGCGCGGGTGACGATGGCCTGCATCGCGCGCACGCCTTCGGTCGTCTCGGGGTTCGCCTTCCATCGCGGCGACACGCGGGCGGCCGCGGGCGCAGCGGGCGGGTGCGAATGGTCTGCGTGCGAAGGCGGTGTGGCGTTCGCGGGTTCGGGTTCGGGGTGCGGGTGCTCGGGTGACTCGCGCGTGACGACGAGGTGGGCGCCCGACACGATGACGACCGCGATCGTGAGCAGCCCGAGCACGCGATGCCACACCTTCGTCGAGTCGCCGCCGCCATCGACGGTGAAGCGCCCGAGGGCCTTCTGCTGCTCGGGGTCGAGAGACTCCGCCAGGCTGGCGCCGCCGGCCCGCATCGCACGCGGTGCGACGACGAACAGCAACAGCACGGAGAGGAGCCACGACGCCGCGGCCGAACCGAGCGCGAGGTGAGCGGTCGTCGAGAGGACCGCTCCAATCGCTCCGATCGTCGTCAGCGCGAGCACCGTTCGAAACAACGGCCTCACGAGCGAGAGCTGCAATGGCACGAACCGGTCGCGCCCCATTCGTTTCATCAGCACCGGCGTCTGCACGAAGAAGAACCAGCCGAGACTGCCGAGCACGAGCGCGAACGAGAGTTCGTCGACCATGGCCACGAGATGACTCATGACGCCTCCACCGAGACCGCGAGCTCTGACGGCAGCAGGTCTGGCTTCGCCACGATGCGATCGGGCCGAACCAACACGTCAGCGCCCTGCCAGCGCAGCTTCGTCGGCTTCAGTCGATCGAGGCGGTCGTGCAGTCGAACACCCGACGCCAGCTCGGGGTTCTGCAGCCGGGGAGCACCGTCGCTCTCGAGGTCGAGCATGCCCACGCCGCGCGCGAGCCGATTGGTGAACCGCGGCAACCGCAACACCACCCGCGCCAGCACCGCGCGCAGCGCACGCACGAGAGGGTTCTTCACCGTGATGACGCGCGTCGCGAACGTCGTGGTGCTCACCATCTGCGCCGCGATGGGCCTTCGTTCACGTTCGTAGGAGTCGAGCAGCCGTTCACGCTGCACCATCGACAGCGACTGCTGCTGCACGAAGGCCAGCTTCCAGACGAGGTTGTGCGCGTCCTGCACGCCGGTATTGAGGCCCTGCCCGCCGACCGGACTGTGCACGTGCGCCGCGTCGCCCAGGAGGAAGACCCGCCCCGAGCGAAAGCGGTTCGCGACGCCGCCCGTGAGATCGAACCGCGACGTCCAGCCCAGCGATTGCAGGTTCAGGTCGACGCCGAGACGCTTCGTCACGAGCGCAGACCAGCCAGCCAGGCTCGCGGCGTCGAAGCCCGACGGCACTTGAGCGATGAGCCGCCAGAGCCCGGGTTGCGGCATCGGCACGACCAGCAGCACGCCGTCAGCCGAGAGCACCGTGTGGCCTTCGTCCTCGACCAGGTCGGTCTTCGTCATCACGTCGGCGAGCGCGAAGGTGACGCCGAGGCCTTCTCGCTCGAGCGTCAGGCCCGCGAACGTTCGCGCCTCACTGCGGCCACCGTCACAGGCGAGCAACCAGCGCGCGCGATGCGTGGTGAACGTGCCATCGGGTGAGCGCAGCGTGGCTTCGACGGAGTCTTCGAGTTCGAGCAGGCCGATGAGCGTCGTGCTCCATTCGATGGCGCCCCCGAGCGTGACGAGGCGCTGCTCGAGAATGCGCTCCACCTCGTATTGGGGAATCGAGAGCCAGAACGGAAAGCGCGTGTCGCCCCAGGCTCGGTTCACGAGGTCGACCCGAATCGGAGTCGCGCCCGTCGATGGGCGAAGGTTCAACGCGCGAAAGCGTTGGCCCGCGGCGAGCACCTCGTCGGCACAGCCGATGGTCTCGAGCACCTCCATCGTGCGGGCGTGCACCACCAACGCCTTCGACATCGTCGCGCGCGTGGCCTGACGCTCGACGATTCGCACGCTCAGCCCATGCCGCTTCGCCTCGCACGCGGCCGCCAGCCCGGTCGGGCCACCACCGATGATCAACAGGTCCGTCTCCATGACTTCCTCCAGTTCGTTGCCCAGAGGATAAGGGCCCGAAAAGCTGGTTCATGGAGCTTGAGTTGCGACTCTTTGTTCCACAGAACGGTACCCCATGGCCGACCGCTTCGACGACCTCCGGTTGCGTGACTTCGGGTTCTTCGAGCGGCTCGCCTCGCTCGGCTCACTGGGCGCGACGGCGCGCGAGCTTCACCTGCCGAAAGCGACGGCGACCCGGTGGCTGCAACAGCTCGAGGAGCGCGTGGGCGAACCGCTCGTGAAACGCACCACGCGCAGCATCTCGCTCACCGAGGCAGGTCTGCGCTTCGCGGGTCACGCGCGCGAGGTGCTGCAGGTCGGGCGCGCGGCGAGGCTGGGCATGAGTTCGAGCGCCGCTGGAGGGACGCTGCGCGTCTCGGTGCCGGTGCCGATGGGGCGCGTGCTGGCAGGGCCGATCATCGCCGGGTTCAGAAAGCGGCTCCCCGACGTGCGGCTCGAGATCAAGCTGTCGGCTGATCAGGTCGACCTCGTGCGCGACGGGTTCGATCTCGTCCTGCGTGGAGGCCCGCTGCCCGACTCCGAGCTCAAGGCCCGGCGGCTGTCGACGGCGACCATGTGGGTCTACGCGAGCGCGCGCTTCCGCCACGACGACCCGCAGCGAATTCCCTTCATCGCGGCGCCGGGTGACGAGGCACTGTTGCGCCGCACGAAGGCGCTCGCCGGTATTCGACCGGCCGTCATCGTCGACGACCGCACCGCCATCGTCGACTCGCTCACCTGGGGCGCAGGCTTCGGGCTCTTGCCGACGTTTCTGGGTGAAGCGCCGCGGGCTGAAGGCTCGCTCGTTCGCCTCGTGAAAGAGCCCGTCGCCGCCCTGCCCGTTCACGCGCTCTATCACCCGAGTCAGAAGGACGACCCGCGGCTGCAGATTCTCATCGAGGCCTTCGCGACCCAGCTCGCACGCGTGATGTGAGCTCAGTGCAGCGGGCCGTCGTCTGCGGCGAGCATCTGCGCGGCCTTCTCGAACGTCGCGCCCGCCTCGGTGTCGACCCAGTGCGTGGTGACGCTGGCGCCGCGACTCAGCTCCGACGTCTTGCCCATCGCAGCGGCGTGCGGAGCGCTGGTGACGAAGCGGTACATCGCGGCCTCGTCCCTCCAGACCGTCAACGTTCGCGCCGTGAGACAGGTGCTCGAGTTGCCGAACCGGGCGCCGATGAGGCCGTCGGTCGTCGGGAGCTCGCGGGTGATGGGGTCGACGAGCGACTGGAAGAGCGACATCGCCTGCTGCGTGGGTTTGCCCTGCAGGTAGGTGGCGGCGATGACGTAGTTGCCGGCGGGAATGCCTCCGTCGACGACGCCCGGCCCCGTGAAGGGAGCGTTGAGCGCGAGGTCGGCCTCGAGCGTTCCGCGCAGACACTTCGTGTCGTCGGGCGTGGGCAGGCCGCAACCTGAGAGGAGAACGAGAACGAGGACGAGGGGCTTCATGGTGACTCCACGACTGCGGGGGAAACGGGGCCGAACGAGAGCGGCGAGAAGTCACGAGAGAGGCGCGACGAGTGAAACGTCTCGGCGCGCGCGAAGACGGTGACTCGAACGTCGTCGCCCGTCGGCGCCGTTCGTCGCAGCGTCGCGACCCAATGTGCCGTGCCCTGGGCGTCGACGAGGCGAAGATAGAGGTAGCTGCCCGCAGGCACCCGTTCGACGACGTGACCGGCGAGGGTCTCGGGGCGGGTCAGCGCGTGGGTGACGAGCGGGTTTCCCCGGGGCGGAGCAGCGGTGACGAGCAGCGAGAGCAGCAGGAGCCGTGACATGACGGAGCTGAAACACCGGCTGCTCCAGAAACTGTCACCAGGGTCTTTTCGTCGAGTTCGTCAGGCCCCGGGGCGGTGGAGTCGTTGGGTCAGACGTCGTGCAGGAGAATGCCCAACGTGAGGCGCCGCTCCCTCCGTCGACGAGCATTCAAGGCGCGCCTGGCTGACGAAGTGCGGGCCTCGTCGTGCGGATCCGCGGCCTGCGGCTGCTCGCACCGAAGAACACGACAGTCGACTTCCGCTCGAGGGAGCTGGCTTCATCGAGTCGTCGCACCAACACCTTCGTTGGCACGTCGCCTCCGAGCGCCATCGCGCAGAACGAGGCTACGGTGAACGAACGGGTCTTTGACTCAGACGCCGAGACGCTTCAGCACGTCTTGCACGACGGGCGCTCCCAACAGCACCACCAGCGTTCCCGAGAAGGTCGGCGCGTTCGTCGACACGAAGCCGGCGAGCACGGCCGTCTCTGGCGCACCGCCGCCCTCGGCGATCAGCGCCTCGACCGTCGTCGGCACCACCTTCGGCGTCGAGGGCAACATCTTCGCCTTGAGCATCGAGCCCATCGACGAGCAGCACGCCGACGCCACGATGTTCGCCGCCTCGGCCAGCGCAGCCGTGCGCGACGACGCGAGTGGGCCCGTCACGCCCGGACGACGAAGCAGGCGCTGACCGAGGCGCTCCGCCGACTCCATCGGCAACACCCACCACAACGTACCGGGCACGTCGCCTTCGAGCGCGAACGACGCCGCGAGCACCTGCACGTCGCGCCCGCCGAGCAGCCAGCCGAGCTGCTGCCGCGTCACCTCGATGACCCGCGGTACCTCGACGAGCACGCCGACGTCACCGACCAGACGCGCCAGCATCGAGGCAGCCTGCGCACTACCGAGGTGCACGACCTCGCGAAGCGCGTCTTCCTGGCGGGCGAGCGGAGCCGTCACGCCGTCACCAGCCTCGCGACGTCGAGAATGAACACCGGCTGGCCGTTGCCGAGAATCGTCACGCCGGCGAGCCCGGGCACGAGGTCGAGCGGCCGCGACAGCGCCTTGAGCACCACTTCTTCCTGCCCCAGCAACCGATCGACCGCGAGCGCGAGGCGGCCGTTGTCGGCGTCGACCACCACGAACGGTGACTGCACCCGACGCACGTCGTCGGCAGGCACCTCGAGCAGCGACGACAGCTCGTGCACGGGCAACACGCTCTGGCCAAACTGGAGCACGGGCGCATTCTGACTCATCGAGAGCCGTTCGCGCGCGGTCTCGACGACTCCGCTCACTTTTCCGATGGGCAGCCCATAGACCTCCTGCCCCACCCCGACGAGCAGCAGGTTCACCATCGCGACCGTCAAGGGCAGCGAAAGCCTGAAGGTGGTGCCGCGGCCGGCTCTGGTCTCGATGTCGAGCGTGCCTCCGACCTGCTCGAGCGCGCGCTTCACCGCGTCCATGCCTACGCCTCGGCCCGAGATGTCGGTGACGTCGGTGGCCGTCGAGAGGCCGGGAAGACAGACCAGCATGAGGCCATCACGCTCCGAGAGCAGGCGCGTCTGGTCGGGGGTCATCAGGCCGCGCTCCACCACCAGCACCTTGAGCCGCTCGACGTCGATGCCACGACCGTCGTCGCTGAGCTCGAGCACCACGCGGTCGCGCTGGCGTGTCACCGTCAGCGTCACCTTGCCCTTCGGCGCCTTGCCCGCGGTCTTGCGCTCGTCGGGCGTCTCGACGCCGTGGTCGATGGCGTTGCGCAACAGGTGCAGCACCGGGTCGGCCAGCTCGTCGACGATGGCGCGATCGAGCTCGATGTCTTCACCGGTGATGACGAGGTCGACCTCGCGACCACGACGGCGGGCGATGTCACGCGCCGCGCGAGGCAGGCGATCGGTGATGACGGCGATGGGCGTCATGCGCGCCGCCATCACCTTGTCGTGCAGCCCCTTCACCAGCAGATGGAGCCGGTCGACCGCCTCGTCGAGCGGCGGACGCAGCACCTCGGGCATGCCACGCGACAGCTCCCTCACGCGCGCGGTCGCGAGCAGCAGCTCACCCGCCTGGTCGAGGAACTGATCCATCACCTCGGTGCGAACCCGAATGGTGCGGGCGGGCTCCTGACCGACGACGCGGTTCGGGTCGGCCTCGGTCGATGGCGGCGGCGCAGGAGGCGCCTTCACCACCAGCGCGATGGACTCGAGCTCGATGTCGGCCACCGTACGCATCGTGCGCGTGATGGCGTCTTCGGTTTGATCGGTCTCGAGCTCGAGCGTGATGGTGCCCTGCGGTACGCGCCCGGCCTTGATGTCGTCGAGCGGCGGCTTCAAGTCGAAGACGTTGCCGAGCGTGCCAAGCCGCTTGTACGCGAGGAAGCCGCGCACGCCGGGCTGGTTCGAGCCGGGGTTGATCTTCAGCTTGAGCGAAAAGCGCGGCGGCGCAGCGGGGTCGACGGCGGCGGGCGCCGAGGGGCTCGACTTCACCGGAGGCGGCGACGGCTCGCTCACGAACGGCGGAGGTGGCGGCGCGCTCGGCGCAGGCATCGGCTTGCCCGTCAGCGACGAGTTGAGCTCGGCCAGCTTCGTCACCAGCGCCGACGAGTCGGGCAGACCCTCGTTCGCCGCGGCTGCCTTCACGTGCGCGCCCAGCGCGTCGACGGTCTGCAGAATGAGATCGGCCACCGACGAATCGACGCGGGCGACGTCGGCGCGCAAGGTGTCGAGCAGGTCTTCGAGCCGGTGGGCCAGCTTCGCCGTGGCCTCGAAGGCCATCGACGAGGCCATGCCCTTCACCGAGTGGGCGTGACGGAACATCGAATCGACGAGGGCGGGCGTGGCGCCCTTCTCGAGCGAGACGACGTCTTTCCCGAGGCCGTCGAGGTGCTCGGCCGCTTCACCGGCGAAGAGGGCGAGGTAACGAGAGGTGTCCCACGAAGGACCGGCCACAAAGCCTCACAGCGTGCTGGTCTGCCCACCGCACTGCAAGGGGACTCAGGCCTCGCCGAGAACCTTCTTCACGACGGCGAGCACGTCTTCGGCCCGTGGCGGCTTGACGATGAAGTCGACGGCGCCGGCCTCGATGGCTTCCATCACCATCGTCTCCTGGCCGAGCGCGCTGCACATCACGACGAGCGCCTTGTTGTCGGTGCGCAGAATCTCGCGGGTCGCGTCGATGCCGTTCCGGTACGGCATCACCAGGTCCATCGTGACGAGGTCGGGCTTGAGCTCTTTGAACTTCTCGACGGCCTCGACCCCGTTGCCAGCCTCTCCGACGACCGTGAAGCCACCGGCCGCGAAGATGTCCTTGATGATGTCTCGCATGAAGACCGAATCGTCGACCACGAGAACCTTCTTTGCCGTCGCGCTCACCGTGCCCGGAACCTACTTGGTTGTGAACGCGCGGGCTACCGTTGCGTCGAGCGCATCGGGGTCGAGCACCGTCACGGGCATCGCGCCCAGTCGCGCCAGCCCCTTCACCGCCATGGAGGCTTTGGGCGCAGGTGGGCCCACCTTCTCGAGGCTCTCGATGCCGTCGACGTCGGAGATCAGCAGGCCCAGCTCGCGACGGCCGCGATCGAGCAACACCACGCGGCCCTGGCCCTCGGGCACCGCGAGGCCCGAGACCTCGAGCAGCACGCGCAAGTCGACGACTGGCACCACCCGGCCACGCAGGTTCATCACGCCCTTCATCGCCTTCGGGCTGCGGGGCACCCGCGTCCACGTCTCGGGCGCCACCACCACCTCGCGAATCGACGCGAGCGGCAGGGCGTACCGATCCTTCTCGAGGCGGAAGAGCACGTGTCTCACGGTTCCTCAGTTGCTCAGTTCGACTCCGGCTGCGGTGAACCACACTCGGCGCGGC
>JAACJQ010000115.1 GCA_016879935.1 Archangiaceae bacterium
GCATCTTCATGCGCGGCTTCGACGCCCGCGAAGGCCAGGACATCGAGCTCACCGTCGATGGCGTGCCGGTGAACGACTCGGGCAACCTGCACGGCAACGGCTACGCCGACCTGAACTTCATCATCCCCGAGCTCATCGAGAACCTGCGCGTCATCGAGGGCCCGTTCGACCCACGGCAGGGCAACTACGCCGTCGCCGGCAGCGCCGACTACGAGCTGGGCCTCACCAAGAAGGGCCTGACGGTGAAGGGCACGTACGGCTCGTTCAACACGCAGCGGCTCGTGCTGCTGTGGAGCCCCGAGTCGGCGTCGTCGAAGACGTTCGGCGGGGTCTCGTTGCAACGCTCCGATGGCTTCGGCGTCAACCGTGGCTCGCAGAGCGCACGCGCTGCCGCGGGGTACGAAGGCCGGCTCTCCGAGACGACCAGCTTCCGCCTGCAGGCCATCGGCTACACGGCGGGGTTCCGCTCGGCGGGCGTGCTGCGTGACGACGACCTGCAGGCTGGCCGCGTGGGCTTCTTCGACACCTACGACACGCGGCAGGGCGGAGAAGCGTCGCGCGCCTCGCTCTCGGGCGACGTGCACTACCACCTCGGTGGGTTCACCGCGCACCAGCAGGCCGCCGTCATCTTCCGCTCGAGCCGCGTGCGAGAGAACTTCACCGGCTTTCTCTCTGACGAGCAGCTCGCGCGGCAGTCACCTCACGGGCAGCGCGGCGACCTCATCGACCGCGACACCGAAGCGCTCACCATCACCGCGCGCGGCTACGGAAAGCTGCGCAAGGCGCTCTTCGAGCGCAGCCAGGAGCTCGAGCTCGGCTACTTCGCCCGCTACGACGTCGTCTCGGGCCAGCAGCAGCGCGTGCTCGCCGGCGCCGACGTGAATACGCCGTACAAGAAGGAGTGGGACCTCTCGTCGCGGCTGTCGGACATCGGCCTGTATGGCGACGCGAACCTCTCGTTCACGCCGTGGCTCTCGCTCCGCGGCGGCGTTCGCGCCGATCTGCTGACGTACCTCGTCAACAACAACTGCGCGGTCGACGACGTGCGAAGGCCCGCAGCTTCGAACCCGCCAGGTGACGCGAGCTGCCTGTCGCAGCGTGACTTCGGCCAGTACCGCGAGCCGTCGGAGCGCGTCTCGGCATTCGGGCTCGCCGTCATGCCGCGCGCGTCGCTGCTCATCGGCCCGTTCAAGGGCATCACGTTGACCGGCAGCTTCGGAGACGGCGTGCGCGGCATCGACCCGCAGTTCGTCACCGAGAACAAAGAGACGCCGTTCGCCTCGATTCGCGCGTGGGAGGGCGGCGTCATGTACTCGTCGAAGTTCTTCGACGACTGGCTCGACGTGAGCGCGCGCGGCGTCGTCTTCGGCACGCGCGTCGACAAAGACCTCGTCTTCAACGAGCAGGAGGGCCGCAACATCATCGGCGGCAGCACCTCACGGCTGGGCGCCCTGCTGCAGGCGCGCGCGCGCAGCTCGTTCTTCGACGTGCAGGGCCACGCGACGTTCGTGCGCTCGCAGTTCGACGACACGGGCCTGCTCGTTCCCTACGTGCCCGACGTGGTGCTGCGAATGGATGGCGCCGTCTTTCACGACCTGCCGTGGAAGCTCTTCGACTCACCGGTGCGCGCGAGCGCTGGCGTCGGCGTCACATACGTCGGCCGCCGCGCCCTGCCCTTCGGCCAGCGCAGCGACGTCATCTTCGTCACCGACCTCAACGGTGAAGTCTCGTGGCGCTTCGTCACGGTGGGCCTCGCGGCGACGAACCTCTTCGACAACCGCTACCGGCTCTCGGAGTTCAACTTCGCCTCCGACTTCCAGACGACGCCGCCGTTCCCCACGCTGGTGCCGGTGCGCCACTTTACCGCCGGGGCGCCGAGGGCGTTGATGCTCACCATCGCGTTCAACGTGGGAGGTGCCACGTGAAGCGCATCGGTCTCGTGCTGCTCCTGTCGGGGTGCATCAACTCCACCGGCAATTCGCTGGTGACGTTCCAGGCGACGGGCGCTGCGGCTCCCGACATCGGCGCGGTGCAGGGCCAGCCGCTGCGCTTCACCACGCCGCGTGGCTTCGACGTGACGCTCACCACCGCGCGCGTCTTCGTCGGCGCGCTGTACTTCTCCACGGTGGAGCCGATGACGGCCTCGGGCTCACTCGAAGCGCCGTGTGTTGCGCCGGGCATCACCACGGGTGAAGTGCGAGGCGGGCTCGAGCTCGACGCGCTCGACCCGACGCCACAACCGTTCCCCGTGCAAGGCCTCGGGAGCGACTTGCCGACACGCTCCGCTTCGCTCTGGCTCACCAACGGCGACGTCAACGCGAGCGACGAGCGCACGGTGGTGCTCAAGGTCGAAGGCGAAGCGACGCGCGGCACCGACACGTACCCGTTCACCGCGAGCTTCCACATCGGCACCAACCGCGTGACACCGCCGCGCAACTCGGCGCTGCCGTCGAGCAACCCCATCTGTGAGCAGCGCATCGTCACGCCCATCGCGTTCGACACGACGCTCAGCCAGGGCGCGACCGTGAAGCTGCTCGTCGACCCGCGCGCCTTCTTCGGCTCGGTGAACTTCGCGACGCTCGAGCAGGTCTCGACGATGCCGCCGCGTTACCGGTTCCGCGACGACGCGGCCACCGCGGAGCAGGCCGACACCGCCCTCTTCAACGCCTTGCGCGCCAACGCCGGTCCGTACCGGCTCGAGGTGGCGCCATGACCGCAACGACCCCCGCAGTGACACCAGGAGACTGAACATCATGAAGACGACGTGGAGCGCCCTCGCGGCGATGGCAATGTTGAGCGCGTGCGGCCCGATGACCTCGGGCACGGACGCAGGTGCTGATGCGGGTTCGAGCGTGGTCGACGACGGTGGTGTCGCGACCTTCCGCACGTTCACGGCGCCCTCCACAACCGCAGTGAACGGCTCGTTCCTCTTCACCATCACCGGCGAAGCGACCGCGACCGAGGGCTTCGCGTTCCCGCCTCCTGCCGGCGCGATGGAGCCGTACTTCATCGACGGCTGGGAGGTTCGCTACGAGCACATGCTCGTCACCGTCGATGGCATCACGCTCGCCGAGAACCCCGACATGTCACCTGGCAACCCGGGCATGACCGGTGCTGCCGTTGCGCGCGCGACTGGGCCGTGGGCGGTCGACCTCGCGAAGCCCGGCCCGCTCGACGCGAAGGAGATGGCGGGCAAGGCGTTTCCGCTCGTGCGGTTGACGAATCAGTCGCTCAAGTCGGGCACGCCCTCCTTCGGCACGAGCACGAAGTACGCGTTCAGCTACGAGCTCGTCTCTGCCGCGCCGAGCCCCATCGACGTGAACCTCGATGCCGACGCGAAGGCCGCGTACCAGCAGATGCGCGCGAACGGCTGGTCGTACTGGGTGAAGGGTACGGCCACGTGGAAGGGAGACATGGGTACGCCGGCGTGCCGCTCGACCAACACGAGCTACGACTTCGGCCGCGTGCCGAAGGTGGTGAACTTCTCGTTCGGGTGGAAGGTGCCCGCTGCGTACAAGAACTGTCTCAACCAGGAGCTCATGCCCGCCGACAGCCGCGGCGTGCAGCTCGGCGCGAACGGCGCGGAGGCGGTGGTGCAGATGACGCTGCACAACGACCACCCGTTCTGGGACGCACTCGAAGAAGACGCGCCGCTGCGCTTCGACGCCATCGCCGTGCGCAAGTCGGTCGCCTCGGGAGCCGCGCCCGCGAACGTGACCGTCACCAGTGCCGACCTCACGGGCGTCGACTTCGAGGCGGTGAACGACGCGCAGGGCAACCGCGTGCCGTTCCGCTACTGCGGTGCGGTGCAAATGGGCGAGCGCACGATGGGCGGGCTGGCGCTCGACCCGAAGGGCGTGCCGGTGAACCCTGCAGGAGGCGCCGCGGGCCTCAAGGACCTCTCGGACTACATGGCCTACAACCTGTCGACGTTCGGTCACGCGAACGCCGGTGAAGGCCTCTGCGTCGTCGAACGAAAGTACCCTTCTCCCCAATGACCTGGCCTGCACACGCCGCTCGGCTCGACACGCAAGACGAACTCTTCCGCATCTACGAGCCGGGGCTGACGCTCGCGGTGGCTCCGCTCCAGTTGTCGACCGAGGCGTGCACGACGCTCGACGCGCTCGCGACGTCGGTGCCAGCGTTCGAGTTCACGAAGGAGACGAGCCCTGCGGGTGAGACGCTCGAGTTCGCCCTGCCGTGGATGGAGGGGCACGCTGGTGGCGCCGTGTGGCTCGACGCTGCACGGCCGCTCGTGTCGCGCTTCGCCGACCTGTTCGAAGCCGAGCGCATCGGCGCGCGGTTGACCTTGTCGAACACGCCGATGTGTCCCCGGTTTCACGTCGACGACGTCGTGTGCCGCCTCATCGTCGTGTTCTCGGGAACGGGCACCGAGTTCCTCGCCGACGCCGACGTTCGACGAAAGCTGCTGGGCGCCAAGGAGTCTGCGGTCGAGACCAGCGGCGCCACGCTGCATCACCTCGAGCCTCGAGAGGTCGGCCTGTTCAAGGGCGAGGCGTGGCCGAGTTTCAAGGGCAAGGGCATCGTGCATCGCAGCCCGCCCGGCACCGCGCGACGACTGGTGATGACGCTCGACCTGCTGTGAGTACGAGCCGTGAAGTGGCGTGTGGCGGTCGCTCAACTACAAACGGCGCATGGCCGAGCGCACGCTCATCGCGTCAGCGACGAACCTGCTGTGGCGTGGATTTCAGGTCGTGCCCGTCGATCGCAAGGCGCGTGATGGGTCTCCAGCGAATGGGCTCTACGCCGTCGCGCGCGCGCTCACCCGCTGCATCGCGTTCAAGGCGCCAGCGCGTGCCGTGGCCGTCATCGACCCGACCGCGAAGGACTCGAGCTGGCCTGAGGTGTTGAAGGCGCAGCTCCCCCGCCTGCCGGAGCTGTGTCGCGCGCTCGGGCTCACCGTGGTCGAGAGCGCCGACGAACTCTCGCTCTGTGCGAGCTACGCGAAGGCCGCGGTCGACGCGGGTGATGACGTGCTCATCGCTGCCGTCGACAAACGCTACGCGCAGCTCGTCACCGAAAACGTGTGGTGGTTCGACGCGAACAAAGACGTTCGGTACACCATCGAGATCGTCCAGAAACGCTTCGGCGTGTTGCCGCCCCTCGTCGGCGAGTGGCTCGCGCTGGTGGGTGACGAAGACCAGGTGCCGGGTGTGAAGGGCATCGGCGCGAAGGGCGCGACCGAGTTCCTGCTCGAGCACGGCAGCGTCGACGCGGCGCTCGCGAAGCTCGACGAACTCGACGGGCGCGTGGCGAAGGCGCTGAAGGCCGCGAAGGACGAGCTGCCCACGAAGCTGGTGCAGGCACGGCTCGCGACGAACCGGGCGCTGCCGCTCCCGCTGAAGGAGCTGCCGTGGAAGCCACCGAATGCCGCCACGCTCAACGCGCTCTACGACGCGCTCGCGTTCCCCGAGCTGCTCGTCGCCGACGACACGCCGAGGCGCTCCGAGGTCTGCGAGAACGAGACGCAGCTGAGCGCGTTCCTCTCGAAGTGGAAGGGCAAGCCGGTCGCACTGCACGCGCTCCTCGAAGACCCGGAGCCGTCGGGAGAGAAGCTGACCGGCATCGGCCTCTCCATCGGTGACGGCGAGCACTGCTACGTCGCGGTCGAAGGCCGCGCGTGGGCGGCGCTGGTGACGTGGCTCACCGATGCCTCGGCGCCGAAGCAGGGCCATGACCTGGTGCCGCTGATGGTGGCGCTGCGCCGAATGGGCCTCACGCTCGCGGGCGTCGTCGGTGACTCCGCGTGTTCGTCGCATCTCACGCAGCCGAGCAACTGGGCACCACACGATCTCACGCTCGTGGCGAAGCACGTGCTCGGCCGGCCGATGCCCGACGACGACGAGGTGTTGGGCACCGGTCGCGCCCGAAAGAAGTGGAGCGGTCTCTCGCTCGACCGCGCCGCCGAGATTGCGGGTCAACGTGCCGACGCCTCCGCCGCCATCAGCGCGAAGCTCACGCCCGGCGTCGAGCCTTCCCTGCTGACCGAGTACCTCGAGCTCGAAGACACGCTCGTGCGTATGGAACTCACCGGCCTCATGGTCGACCGCGCCGAACTCGAGCGCGCGGAGGCGTCGTTCGCCACCATCGAGAAGGAGCTCGACACGCAGATCGAAGCGCTCGCGGGCCACACGTTCAACGTCAACTCGTCGAAGCAGCTCGGCACCGTGCTCTTCGAAGAGCTGAAGCTGCCCATCGTCTCGCACACGAAGACGGGCTGGAGCACCGCGAACGAAGCGCTCGAACGCATCTCCGACGCGCACCCCATCGTGCCGCTCGTGCTTCGTTGGAGAGGGCTGCGCCGCCTGCGCGATTCGTGGCTCATCTCCCTTCGCGGCTGCATCGACACCGACGGCCGCGTGCACTCACGCTTCCACCTCGCGCGCTCGTTCTCGGGTCACCTCATCAACACGAACCCCGACCTCGGCCGCGTACCGGGCCGAACGCCAGAGATGTCGCGCGTGCGCCGCGCCTTCGTCGCGCCGCCGGGCAAGCTGCTCATGTCGGTCGACTTCAACCAGCTCGGCCTCTACGTGCTCGCGCACCTCACGAAAGACCCGAACCTCGTGGGGCCGCTCCGTACGCGCGCCGACATGCACCGCCTCACGGCCTCGGCGATTCTCGAGAAGCCCGCGGCCGAGCTCACGCTCGCGGAGCGGCAGGTTGGCAAGGTGGTGAACTTCGCGACGTTCGCAGGCCAGGGCGCGAGCTCGCTCGGCATGCAGCTGGGCATCACGCCCGCGCAGTCGAAGGAGTACATCGCGCGCTTCGACCAGCACTACTCGAAGGTGCGTGCGTTTCAGGACGAGCAGCTTCGGCTCGCGAAGGAGCGCGGCTTCATCGTCACCATCTCGGGCCGGCGCTGGCCCATCGGCGGGCTCGAGTCGCTCGACTCCATGTTGCTCTCGTATGCAGAGCGGCTCGCGCGGCGGGCGACGCACGAAGGCTCGGTGTCCGACGTCTCTCGACGCGCGCTGCTCGACGTCGACAAGGCGCTGCGGCGAGAGGGCCTGAAGACGGTGCCGCTGCTGCAGATCCTCGACGAGGTGTTGTTCGAGGTGCCCGAAGAGGAGCTCCAGCGCGCGGCGCGGCTGTGCGCAGACACGATGCGCAACGCCTTTCAGCTCGAGGTGCCGCTCGTCGTGGGCGTCGAGGCCGGGAAGAACTGGGCCGACCTCGAGACGGTGACGCTCGCTTAGCCGAACGGAATCAGGCGACGCAGGCCGTGAGCCAACACGACGGGGTAGAGTGCGAGGTTTCTCAGCAGGGCGACGGTGGCTGACCACGATGGTGCGGGAGCTCCCGACGCGAGGGCGTGCGCAAGCCCATCGAGATGCCTCGCTCCGAACGGTCCACGCGCCAGCGACGCGACGAGCGATGGGGGCACCGCCGCATCGCCGAACAACGCGCCGCTCCACCCACCGACGATGGCGCCGTGCGTGTCCGTGTCTCCGCCGGCGCGAATCACGAGTCGAAGCGCGTCGTGCAGCGTCGCGCCGTTCACGAACGCCCACGTGCAGATGCCGACCGAGTGCAGCGAGAAGCCCGTCGTGCCGAGCGCCCTGCCCGCCTCGAGTGGATCCGCCGGCAACTCCAGCGCGCGCGTGATGGCGTCCTTGAGCGCCTGCTCCGTCACCACTGCTGCGGCCGAGCGAACGAGCTCGACCCGATTCGTCGACGACTCCGTACGTGCAGCGAGCGCAGCGACCTCGGCGACGTAGAGCGCGGCCTCCACCGCGAGCGGGTGCGTGTGCGTCACCTCGGCGAGCCGCCGACCGAGCGTGTGTCGATGTTCACGGTCTCCGATGACGACGCCGATGATGGTCGCGCGCATCGCGGCGCCGTTGCCTCCCGACGACACGCCCGAGCGCGAGAAGCCCAGCCACAACTTCAGAGACGACCGCAGCGTCGCGAACCCGATGCCGAAGGGCAGTCGCGCGAACCACCACCGCAGATGCCGGCGAAAGCGCGCCACGACACGATCGTCATCGACACTCTCCGACAGGGCCTGCGCGACGAGCGCGGTCTGCTCCGTGTCGTCGGACACCACACCGATTCGGCCGAGCAGATGAAACCGGTCGAGCGCACCGTAGCGCCGCGTGATGGTCGCTGGAGCGAGTCCCTCCATCGGCAACCCAAGCGCATCGCCCACCGCCACACCGAGCAGACACCCACGCACGCGCTCGAGCGCGACCGACGTCTTCACTGGCCAGTGCTCAACCCAGTGACGAGCGGCCGCACGACCGCGGCGCGGTGCTCATCGATGACGTCGCGAATCGCAGCCTCGAACGAGGTGGTGGAGCCTCTCCCGAACATCGTCCCGATGGAGGTCGCGACCACGCTTCCTTCGGCGAGTTCGACCAGGCTGAGCGTGTAGGTCCCGTCGACGACCAACGGAGTCAGGCCTGCCTCGTACACACCAGGGTCGTGCGCGGTGAACACCACGGTCCCACGAAGCAGCTTCGACGCTCCAATCATGGCGAGGTCGCGGGCCGTCACGTTGAGTGGCACCTCGATGGGCACCAGGCCAGCTCGCTCGAGTTCCTCACGGAGCGCGGCCGAGAAGTGGGCCATCGGGCCGGGGCAGGCTGGCGCGACTCGTCCCTGCGACCGCCCAACCGTGGTGATGGCGACCGCGATTCGCCGCGGCGACGCCGCAGCAGTCGACAAGCTGAAGGCAACCTGGTCGTCGGGACACGACCTGATCAGCTCGAGAGGCAGCCGCTTCGGAGCGCAGCTGACCAGCATCATCAGGCACAGGAGCCATCTCATGCCGGTGAAGCTACCACCGCGGGCACATCGGCCCGTCGCTCCGTCTTGCGCTCGAGCCACAGCAGATACACCGCTGGGTAGACGAGCAGCTCGAGCACGAAGCTCGTCACCAGCCCGCCCACCATCGGCGCCGCGATGCGCTTCATCAGGTCAGCGCCCGCGCCCGTGGACCACATGATGGGCAACAGACCCAACATCGCTGCGAACACCGTCATCGCCTTCGGGCGCACGCGCTTCACCGCACCGTGCACCAGCGCTTCGATGCGGTCGGCCCGCGTCGAGAGCGCGCCGCGTGCGCGGGCCTCCTCCACCGACAAGTCGAGGAAGAGCAGCATGAACACGCCCGTCTCGGCGTCGAGCCCCATCAACGCGATGAGCCCGACCCAGACCGCGATGGAGAGGTGGTACCCGAGCACCTTGAGCAGCAGCAGCGCACCGATGGCCGAGAACGGCACCGCGAGCATCACCAGCGCCGACTTGAACGCCGACTTCGTGTTGAGGAACAGCAACGCGAAGATGAGCAGGAGCGTGAGGGGAAGAATGACGGTGAGCCGCTCGCGCACTCGCAGCATGTTCTCGTACTGCCCGCTGAAGACGAGCTCGACCCCGGTCGGCACCGTGACGCGCGACGCAATCGCCTGCTTCGCGTGGTCGACGAAGGTGCCGACGTCGACGGCGGCGGTGTCGAAGTCGACGTACACGTAGGTCGCGAGCAGCCCGTTCTCGTTGCGCAGCATCGCGGGGCCCTTCGTCACCTTCACCTTCGCGATGGCGCCGAACGGCACCTGGCCGCCACCCGGGAGCGGCACCAGCACGCGCTCCAATGCGTCGAGGTCTTCGCGAAAGTCGCGCGCGTAGCGAACCGAGATGCCGTAGCGCTCGCGGCCTTCGACCGTCACGCTCTGCACGTCGCCGCCGATGGCCGTCGTCACCACCTCGTTCGCGTCGTCGACCGAGAGGCCGTAGCGGGCGAGCTGGTCGCGCTGCAGCTCGAAGTCGAGAAAGGCGCCGCTCGTGGTGCGCTCGGCGAACGCGCTCCGGGCTCCGGTAACGGTGGAGACGGCCGCTTCGACTTCGGAGGCGACGCGCTCGACGACCGCGAGGTCTGCACCCAGCACCTTGATGCCCACCGGCGTGCGAATGCCCGTCGACAACATGTCGAGCCGGCCCTTGATGGGCATCGTCCACGCGTTCGACACACCAGGCAGCTGCAGCAGCGAATCGAGTTCGTGCTCGAGCGCCTCTTCGGTGAGGCGGTCGCTCCACATCGTCCGGAGCGGCGCCTTCAACCACTCGGGCGCCCACGACGAATACCAGCGCGGCACCTCACGCCACTGGTCGCGCGGCTTGAGCACGATGGTCGTCTCCATCATCGTCAGCGGCGCAGGGTCGGTGGCCGTGTTCGCGCGGCCGGCTTTTCCGAACACGCGCTCCACCTCGGGCACCGTCTGCAGCAGCTTGTCCTGCACCTGGAGCAACGACTGTGCGTCACCCGCCGAGAGCCCGGGCTGCACGACCGACGGCATGTAGAGCAGCGTGCCTTCACGCAGCGGCGGCATGAACTCGGAGCCGAGGCTTCGATACAGCGGCACCGTCGAGGCGATGAGCAGCAGCGCAACCGTCACCGTCGCCTTTGGGTGAGCGAGTACGAAGCGGCACGGGCCCTCGTACAGCCGGTGCAACAGGCGGCTCACCGGGTGGCGCTCTTCCGCGCGGTACTTCCCGACGAGGGCCATCGTCGCCAGCGACGCGAGCCACTTCGGCTTGAAGGTGAACGGGTCGACCCGCGCGAAGAGCATTCGCAGCGCCGGGTCGAGCGTGATGGCGAGCACGGCCGCGATGCCCATCGCCAGGTTCTTCGAGAACGCCAGCGGGCGGAACAGCCGGCCTTCCTGGTCGACGAGCGTGAAGACGGGAATGAACGCGACCGCGATGACGAGCAGCGAGAAGAAGACGCCCGGGCCGACCTCGAGCAGCGACGCCAGCCGCACCTGGTGGAAGTCTTCCTTCCGGCCGCCCTCCATCCAGTGGTGGATGCGGTTGTACGCGTTCTCGACCTCGACGATGGCACCGTCGACGAGCACGCCGATGGAGATGGCGATGCCTGCGAGCGACATGAGGTTCGCGCTCACGCCCATCAGCTTCAGCGGAATGAACGACAACGCGACCGACACCGGAATCGTGATGATGGGCACGATGGATGACGGGAAGTGCCAGAGGAACACGAGGATGATGAGCGAGACGATGATCATCTCTTCAATGAGCTTGTCGCTGACGGTCTCGATGGCCGCCGAGATGAGCTCGGAGCGGTCGTAGGTCGTCACCACCTCCACGCCTTCGGGCATCGAGGGCTTCAGCGACGCGAGCCGCTCCTTCACGCGTTCGATGACGGCGAGCGCGTTCTCCTGCGAGCGCATGACGACGATGCCGCCGACGACGTCACCTTCACCATCGAGGTCCGCGACGCCACGCCGCAGCTCCGGGCCCAACGTCACGGTCGCGACCTGCTTCACCGTCACCGTCGTTCCACCGACGCTCTTGAGCACCAGCTGCTCGAGGTCTTCGACGCGCTTCACGTAACCGCGCCCGCGCACCATGTGCTCACGCCCGGACAGCTCCACGAGGCGGCCACCGACGTCGTTGTTGCCCGCGCGCACCGCTTTGATGACGTCGCCCACCGCCACGCCGTGCGCCGCCAGCGCGTTCGGGTTCAGGTTCACCTGGTACTGCCGCACCTGCCCGCCGACGGTGGCGATCTCCGAGACGCCGGGCACCGACTGCAACGAGTAGCGCAGGAACCAGTCTTGATAGCTGCGCAGCTCGTCGGTCGAGTGTTTGCCGGTGCGGTCGACGAGCGCGTACTGAAACACCCAACCAACGCTCGACGCATCGGGGCCCAACTCGGCGCGCACGCCTTCGGGCAGCTGCGACTCGAGCTTCGACAACGACTCGAGCACGCGGGTGCGCGCCCAGTACGGGTCGGTGCCATCTTCGAACACGACGTAGACGAAGCTCGCGCCGAAGTCGGAGAACCCACGAATCGCCTTCACCTTCGGAGCCCCGAGCAGCGAGGTGACGATGGGGTACGTGACCTGGTCTTCGATGAGGTCGGGGCTGCGCTCCCAGCGCGCGGTGACGATGACCTGCGTGTCGGCGAGGTCGGGCAGCGCGTCGAGCGGCATCGTCTTCATCGCGTGCCACGAGAAGGCGAGCGCGACGATGGCCGCCGCGATGACGAGGTACCGGTTCTCGGCTGAGAACCGGATGATGCTGCGAATCATGGCTCGCGCTCGGCGGAAGGAGCCGACGCCTTCGCAGAAGCCAGCCGCGCGACCGACGCGCGCAGCCGCGACTCCGACTCGATGAGGAAGTTGGCGCGCGTGACGACCGACTCACCTGCCTCGAGGCCGCTCAACACCTCGGCGTACTCCCGCGTCACCTCGCCCAGCACGACCTCGCGCGGCTCGAAGTGTCCATCGGCGCGAGAGACGAAGGCCACGTCGCGCGTGCCTCCACGAATGAGCGCATCGGTGGGAACGCGGAGCACCGTTCGTTCTTGCCGCGCGATGACGAGCTCGCCGAACGACTCGGGCTTGAGCGCGCCATCGGCATTCGAGAACGCCACGCGCACCTTCGCCGTTCTCGAGCCGGCGTCGAGCATCGGGTCGATGAAGCGCACGGTGCCGGTGAACTCGCGGCCCGGCATCGAAGGCACGGTGAGCTTCGCGTTCAGCCCGACGCCGACGAAGCGCAGGTCGGTCTCGTAGACGTCGGCGAGCACCCACACGGTCGAGAGGTCAGACACCTCGAACGGCATCGCGCCCGCTTCGAGCCGCGCGCCTTCGACCACCTCTTTCTTCGTGACGACGCCCGACACGGGAGCGGTGAACGTCACGGTCTGCGACGCCGTGTTCTCCTTCTCGAGGCGTGCCAGCTCGCTCTCGGGCACACCCCACAGCTCGAGCTTCCGACGCGCCGACTGCGCGAGACCGGCACTGCCCGTGCGCTGCGCGACGAGCCACTCCTGCTCGGCAGCGAACACCTCGGGGCTGAAGAGGGTGAAGAGCGGCTGGCCTTTGCGCACCGGCTTGCCCACGAAGTCGACGAAGAGCCGCTCGACGTAGCCCGGCACGCGAAGGCTGATGCGCCGCACCTGCGTCTCGTCGACGGCCACACGCGCGTTCGTGCGGAGCGAACCACCGAGCGTTCCGCGCTCCACCACACCACGCGCCAGCCCGATGAGCTGCTGCCTCGAAGCGTCGACCGAGATGACGGCGAGCTCGTCTGGCTTCTGCTCGATGGCCGTCACCGACTTCACGAGCTTCATGCTGCAGATGGGGCAGGTTCCCGGGTGGTCCTGCACGACGGAGGGGTGCATCGGGCAGGTGAAGAGCTCCTTCTGTGGAGCCGGAGCCGCAGCCGTCTTCACGAGCTTCATGCCGCAGATGGGGCACGAGCCGGCGTGGTCCTTCACCACGGCGGGGTGCATCGGGCAGGTGAACGTCTCTTTGGAGGAAGCCTGCTCGTCGACCTCGTGGGCGTGATGACCTGATACCCACGCCGTCACGGGCACGGCGACGAGCACGCTGAGCGCGGCGGTGATGGCGATGGTTCGTGCGGTCGTCATGATGAGACTCGTTCGTCGTGGGCGATGTGAAGGCGCCAGGCGTCGGCTTCGACTTGAAGCAGCTCGTCGGCGATGGAGAGGCGCGCCGCGTTGGCCTCGAGCACCGAGGTGAACGGCGTCTTCCCGATGCGGTACTGCGAGAGCACGGCCTCGGTCGTCGACTCGGCATCGCGCGCGAGCGTGACGAGCAGCTCGTGGCGCTGCAGCAGACTGTCGAGCTCCGACTGTCTCTGAGCGGTCGCGAGGTCGAGCTGCTGCGTGACGGCATCGAGCCGGCGTTCAGCGGCACCGACCATCGCGCGCGCTTCGTCGAGGGCGTGCTGCCGGCGACCGAGCCCGACCACGGGTACAGGAGCGCCAAGCGTCACTGTCCACATCGGCTCGAGGCTGCCACGCACCATCACGCCGGCCGAAACCGAGAGGTCGGGGAGCGCTGTCTTCCCCGCGAGCGTGACCTGCGCTTCGGCTTCGAGCTTCGAGGCGCGCGCGTCGTCGAGCTCGGGCGCCGGCTCCGTCGCGACGAGCGTGGGCGAAGGGAGCGTGAGCACGGCCAGCGCACCGATCTCCCCCTTCACGCCACGGAGCCGATTCAACGCCTGCGTCGCGGCGACGGCGTCGAACTCGAGCCGGCGTTGCTGCTGCGCGAGCCGGCCCAGCTCGACCGTCGCGCGCAAGACGTCGGCCTGGGTGCCCTCGCCGCTCTCGAGCTTCACCTTCGCGACGGCGATGCCCTGCTCGGCGACCTTCCTCGACGCGTCGAGCACCGAGAGCCGCGCCCGCGCGAGCTGCAACGCCACCACGC
>JAACJQ010000116.1 GCA_016879935.1 Archangiaceae bacterium
CCCGACACCGGCACCGTCACGTGGGGCCACAACGCGATGGTCGGCTACATGCCGCAGGATCATCACGGCCTGATCAAGAAGGGCACCACCGTGTACCAGTGGCTGCGCGATCAGGACGTGAAGATGTCGAACGAAGAGATCGGCGGCCTGCTCGGGCGAATGCTCTTCTCGGGCGAAGAGCGCATGAAGCCGACCGACACGCTCTCGGGTGGCGAGACGGTGCGCACGCTGCTGTCACAGCTGATGATGCGCAAAGACAACGTGCTGATCCTCGACGAGCCGACGAACCACCTCGATCTCGAGTCGATCTCGGCGCTCGGTGAAGGCCTCGCCCGCTACGAGGGCACCGTCATCGTCGTCACGCACGACCAGCAGCTCATCAGCGAAGTCGCCACGCGCATCTGGGCGCCGCGCAACGGCAAAGAGGTCGTCGACTTCACGGGAACGTTCGAAGACTTCCTGGTGAAGCACGCCGACGTCGCGGCGCACCACCGCTGAAGCGTCACCAGCGAACGTCGAAGACGATCGAGCTGCCGTCGACCTGGCTCGACACGGTGCCGCCCGTCGTCTTCGTGACGTCGAAGGCGTACAGACACGCGCCACGCCACATCGGCTCGAACACCTTGCCCTCTTCGCCCGGCGGGTAGGTGACGTGCAGACGGCCGTGCGTCGGGCTCACGAGCGTCCACGCGAGGCTCACGCCGCGCACCGAGGTGGTGGAGAACTCGCCCATGCGCTCGAGCAGCGTCGACGGCTTGAGCCCGAAGATCGCACCGACCACCGACGTGAGCGGCGTGATGATTGGCCCCATGCTGTTCTTGATCGTTCGAAGCCCCGCCTCTTCGAGCCTGGCCGCTCCGTGAGCTTCGAGCACCAGACGCAGCAGGGTCGTCGAGGCCTCTCCGGGCCACCACCCACGGCCGTAGGGCTCGGTGACGAAGGCCTTCGCGAGCGGGTCGAGGCGGTCTTCGAGCTGCGGTGTCAGCAACGACAGCTCCCGCAGTGCCTTCACGAGCCCACCTGCGTACGTCGAACTCACCTCGAAGCTGGCTGGCGCCATGGGCGGCTCCTTAGCGCGCGCGCCCGGCGCTTCGAGCGTGGTGTTGCGGTCGTGGGAGGGGCTTTCACCAGCGGAGGGAGAAGAGCAGCACGCTGCCTTCGACCTTCGACGAGACGATCTCGCCCTTCGCGCGGGCCGTGTCGAAGACGAAGCGGCAGGCGCCTCGCCAGAGCGGCTCGACCGCCGTGCCGCCCAGGCCTGCGGGGTACTCGACGCGCAGCGTCCCGCTGGTCGAGCCGGTCGACGTCCACGCGAAGGCGACACCGCGCACCGAGGTGCTCGCGAGATCGCCCATGCGCTCGAAGAGCGTGGCCGGCTTGAGCCCGAAGATCGCGCCAATCACCGAGATGAGCGGCGTGATGATGGGCCCCACGCTGTTGCGGGTGGTGAGCAGCCCTGCTTCTTCGAGCTTGGCGGCGCCGTGCACCTCGAGGGCGGCTCGCGCGAGCTGCTCCGATGCGTCACCTGGCCACCACGCCCGTGAGTAGGCCGAGGCGACCATCGCCCTCTGCGGCTCGGCGAAGCGGCGCTCGACCTCGGGCGTCAGCAGCCCGACCGCGCGCAACGCCTTCACGAACCCGCCCACGTACGTCGAACTCGTCTCGTAGTTCGAAGCAGCCCCCATGGGCCGCACCCTACTTCGAGCGCGTCATTTCGATCATCGTGTCGCGGAAGCCGAGGCTGCGGAACAACGCCTGCGCCTGGGGGTTCGACGTCGAGGTCGAGAGCACGACCTGCTCGGCCCCCTGCCCTTCGAGCGCGGCGATGGCTGACAGCATGAGCGCCTTCGCCACGCCTGCCCGCCGGAACGAGGCGTCGACATAGACGTCGTGAATCGCGCCGTGCGCGTCGAGCAGCATCGCCCAGTCGCGCTCTTCGAGGCTGCCGTAGACGTAGCCCGCGATCGCGCCGTCGACTTCGGCGACCTGCAGCACGACGCCCTCCTGGCCGAGTTGCTTCGAGAACCACCACTGGTAGCCCTGCTCCACGCCCTCTTCGAGGAAGAAGCGCCGCGCGTCCCACGAGTGGTGCAGCCGCACGAGGGCGCCGGCCAGCTCGCCGACGCGTGGCAGGTCGGCCTTCGTCATGTTCCTCACGTGCACGTCGCTCATGGGGGCTGTGCTACGAGGCCCGCCGCGAGGACGCAACGAGATGACGGGCAGGTGCCTTCAGGGAGACTCGACGAGCGCCGAGGCGTGGAGACGCCTCCTCGAAGGCCGTCGCGCCGACGCGCTGATCACCGACCCGCCGTACTGCCTGCTGGTGCGCCGGCGAAAAGGCGGAGACGAGCGCGAATCCAAAGGGCGGAAGATCGACAGCGGCCCGGTGCGGCGGTTCGAAGACGTGCGCGAATACCGCGAGTTCACCAAGCAGTGGCTGTCGCTGGCCGTCGCGAACCTGGTGCTGAACGCGCCGCTGGTGATCTGGACGAACCTGCTCGGGCGGGAGCCGATCACCACCGTGGCGAAGTCGCTTGGCTACGCGCATCAGCTCGGCGAGTTCGTCTGGGGCAAACGCACGCGGCAGTCGAACAGCGGCGAAGAGATTCTGCGGGTGGTCGAAACGGCGCTCGTGTTCTCGACCTCGGCGCCGATGCCGCCATCGCCCGACGCGCCGGCGATTCCCTGGTCGGCGGTCGCTGGCTACGACGACGACGGCGAGGCGCAGCGCTGGGGCAATCACCCCAACCACAAGCCCTTCGGCGTGCTCGAGCCGCTCGTGCGCACCTGGTCGAAGCCGGGGCAGCTCGTGATCGACGCTTTTGGCGGGAGCGGGTCGATTCCAGCGGCAGCGGTGAAGCTCGGCCGTGACGCCGCGTGCCTCGAGCTCGAGCCCGACTGGGCGAAGCGCATTCAGGAGCGCCTGCCGTGAAGCCGACCGTGCTGCTCTTCGACATCGATGGAACGTTGATCACGACGGGCGGCGCGGGTCGTCGCGCGATCACGAGGGCGTTCTCGGTGATCTACGGCCGGCCCGACGCGTGCGATCACTTCTCGTTCAGCGGCATGACCGATCGGGCGATCGTTCGACTGGGGCTCGACCAGATCGGCGTCACCGCGAGCACCGAGACGATCGACGAGCTGATCAACCGCTACGTCGCGCTGCTCGAAGAAGAGGTGTGGAAGGTGGACGACCAGCGCTACCGCGTGCACGCGGGCATGACGCAGGCGATCGACGCGGGTCACTCCGCGGGCTGCGCGGTCGGGCTCGGCACCGGAAACGTGAAGAGCGGCGCGATGGCGAAGCTGAAGCGGGTCGGCATTCACGAGCGGTTCGACTTCGGCGGGTTCGGAGACGATCACGAGCTGCGGCCCGAGCTGATTCGCCGGGGCGCCGAGCGGGGAGCCGCGAAGCTGGGCAAGCCGCTGAATGAGGTGCGCGTGGTGGTGATCGGCGACACGCCGAAAGACGTCGCGGCGGCGCAGGCGATCGGCGCCGAGAGCATCGCGGTGGCGACGGGTGACATCGCGCTCGAAGAGCTGAAAGCCGCAGGACCGACGCACGCCTTCGACGACTTGACCGTGCCTGGCGCCCTCGACGCGCTGCTCGGCTGAGGTCACGGGATGACGCCCGCGGTACCGCCGCGTTGGACGATCAGAACAACGGCAGCATGAACGCCTCGAGGAAGACCTCGGGCAGCGCGTCGATGTCACCGGACTCGTCTCGCAGGTAGCCGCGCGCTTCGTAGAGCCGACGCACGCCGATGGCGCCGCGACGAACGTGCAGCACGACCCGCTTCGCACCAGAGCCGCGCGCCCACGCCTCGGCGACGTCGAGCAGCCGACCCGCGACGCCCTGCCCTCGCACGCTCGCCGCGATCGCCAGGTGCCGCAGATCGCACGAGTCGGAGAGCCAGGTTTCGGAGCCCTGCGCGCCCATCGGCCAGACGGCCACGGTTCCAACGACGACGGCGTTCGACTCCGCGACCCACACCTTCGCCACGGCGCGTTTGCCGGCGACGTCACGAAGCTCGCGTTTGCGGCGGTCGGTCACCTGAACCTGCGGCAGCTTCTTCGCGTACTGCTCGACGAACGCCTGCACGAGGAGCTCGCCGATCGCTTCGTCGTCTGCCGCGACTGCTTCGCGAATCGTCACCACCGGCATGGCGCGCGTGTGCCATACGGAATGGCGCATGGCCAGCCGACGCGTCGAGGTTCCCCGAGGAGAGAAGGTGGCGCTCGAGAAGTTCCTCGTGCGCGCGCTCCCGAACGCCGATGCCGCGCGGGTGAAGCAGCTGCTCGATCAGGGCCGCGTGCGGGTGAACGGCAAGGTCGCGAAGGCGGGCCGCAAGACGTGGGGCGGAGAGACGGTGGAGGTCGAAGTGCCGCCGCCGCCGCCCGCGCCGAAGGTCGAAGGGCCGACGATTGCCGTGCTCGCGCAGAACGAGCTCGTGCTGCTCGTCGACAAGCCGTCGGGCCTGACCGTCGAGCCCGAGCCGGGTCAGGTGAGCCTGGTGGAGTTGATCGCCTCGCAGCACGCGGGCTTCGACGTCGCGGGCAAGGCGTACCCCGGCGTCGTTCACCGCCTCGACAAAGAGACCAGCGGCTGTCTGGCGCTCGCGAAGTCGGACGACGGCGTGAAGCTGCTCGCCGACGGGTTCGAGCAGAAGCGCATCGACAAGACGTACCTCGCGTTCGTCGCCGGCGCGCCGCCAGACACGGGCTCGATGGATACGCCGTACGCGAAGGGCCCCGACGGGAAGTACACGACGAAGCTCGAGTCTCCGCGGCGCGCGCGCCTGTCGTGGAAGGTGCTCGAGCGGTTCAGCGACGCCGCGCTCGTCGAGGTCGATCTCGATACGGGCCGCACCCACCAGATTCGCGTGCAGCTGTCCGAGAGCGGGTTTCCGGTGCTGGGCGATCGCATCTACGGGAGGCCCTTTGACCGGGTGCGTCTTCCCCGGCTGGCGCTGCATGCGGCGCGGCTGAAGCTCGATTTACCGGCCTCGGCGCTCTCGGTGGAGTCGCCCCTGCCAGAGGACCTCGCCCAGCTGCGATCGGCCCTCGCGGGCGGGTGACCCACAGGGCTGTTGAACGTGCTACATCGCCGCGCCCATGACGATGAGTCTCGCGGAAGCGTTCGACGTGGTGGCCTGGTCGCCCGAAGTGGCGGCGCTGCTGGGGCTGGACGATGCGGACGTGCGCTCGCCCGAGTTTGCCGATGTCTTCGGGGGCA
>JAACJQ010000117.1 GCA_016879935.1 Archangiaceae bacterium
CCCTCCCGCACCCCCCTCCCCACCCCTCCCCTCTGCCCATCCCGCCGAACCCGCCCAACCCACGGCACCCGCGCACGCCTCGGCACACGCGCACGCCACGGGACAGCGCACACCACGGGACACGCGCACACCACGGGACACGCGCACGCCACGGGACAAGCGCACGCCACGGGACACGCGCACGCCACGCGACACGCGCACGCCACGGGAGCGCACGCCACGGGACACGCGCACGCCACGGAACACGCGCACACCACGGAACACGCGCACGCCACGGAACACGCGCACGCCACTGGACATGCGCACGCCAGTGGACTCGCGCACGCCAGCGGACACGTCACAGAGCACGCACGTCACGGCGCACGCACGTCACGGCGCACGCACGTCACGGAGCACTCACGTCACGGAGCACTCACGTCACGGAGCACTCACGTCACGGAGCACTCACGTCACGCAACACGCACGTCACGGCGCGCGCATGCCGCGGGACACGCGCACATCACGGAACACGTAGCAGTGCACGCACGTCAGGGAGCACGCACGTCACAGGGCACGCACGTCACGGCGTACGCACGTCACGCGACACCCGCATGCCCAGAACACGCGCTCGTCCATACGCCCAATTCAGTACATGCGGCCGACCGATGGCGTTCAGACGTCGAGTCGGTCGTCGCGTTGTTGCTGAAGTTGTCGGGCCGCACTCGTCAGGACGAGAGTCGCTGATCAAGTCCCTCACCCGAGAACCGAAGTCTGGAGCGGCGACCGGTCTGATCAGGCGCGACGAACTCAGGGATTCGGGCCGTACTTCGCGAGCAACCGCGCCGCGTTGATGGCATTGCCGCGACCGGCGGAGTCGTCACGCCAGAACCCGCGCACCATGCCGTTCTGATCAACCAGCACGAACGCCGGCAACGAGATGTGCTCGGCGAGCGTCACGCCCGCGTCGGTGCCCGCGAACTTGCCCCACGCGCCATGAAACGCCTGCAGCACGGGCCCCAGCTTCTCGTCGGGTCCCGTCACGAGGTGCCAGCGGCCCTTCGCGAGCGTCTTCAGCGCCGGCGCGGCGGTGTCACGCGCGATGGTGACGAAGTGCACCTGGTCGCCGAGGTCGTCGGAATGCTCGAGCCCACGCCCGAACGCCTGCTGCGCCTCGAGACACGCGGCCTCGCACGGCGCCGCAGCGAAGAACGCGATGAACACCTTGCCCGCGAGCTGTGTGGAGCCGAACGGCTGGCCGTCGTCGATGGTCGAGAGCGTCCACGCTCCGAGCGGCGCGATGGGCGGAGGCGCCTTCAGAAACCGCCGCTGCGCGAACGGCAACACCGTCAGAAACACCGCGCCCAGCACGAAGCCGATGACATACGGGTTCTTCCACTTCGGCCCTGCTGGCTGCTCCGGCGCTGGTGCTTCAGTCGTCACCCTTCTTGCCCTTGCCCTTCTTCTTCCCGCGGCCACGGTCGTCGTCGCCGTCGTACTTTTCGACCTTCTTCCACTTCCGGTACTGCCCCGGCGGCAACTTCACCAGCGACACCGGCACGCCACGCTCGACGTAGACCCAGCCTCCGCGGTGCGTCTTCGTGCGGAACCAGCGACCGTCGCGGCGGCACCAGTACCACCCGTCGACGAAGAAGACCTCGTCGTCGAAGTCCTCCACCACCTGAACGCCCGGCTGCACCACCACCAGCGCCGGCGGCGCCTCGAACACGATGGTCGGCAACACGATGTCGATCTTCACCTGCGCCAGTGCCGTCGAGGCACACACGAACGTCAGCAACGCAACGCGCTTCATGAAGCCTCCGATGGAAGGAACAAGGACTTCGAGGTCACCCAACCGCTCACACGCCGGACGTCGACGTGCGCTGCTGTGCCGCTTCCTCGGCGTCTTCGGCGTCACGGGCCTTCGACGCCCGGTACAGCCAGAACGCGACGCCGCCAATCATCGCCAGCGGCGTGAGCGACACCACACCCGTCATCACGAGGTAGGCCCACTCGGTGCCTTCCTGACCGGCGCCACACACCGAGCACGCGAACACGAGAGCGCTCATCAGAAGTACACCCGCGCGTAGATGATCGGCCACATGAGGACCACGAAGTACCAGAAGACCTGAGCTCCGAAGAAGAGCCCCCCCTTCAGCGAGCCGCGGAGCAGCTGAAAGGCCGCATAGCCGAGCGCGCCCAGGGCGCCGATGGCGTGCACGCCGTGCATGCCGACGATGAGATAGAAGAACGCGCCGAGGCGGCTCGACGTGAGCGTGAGCCCCGCCGACAGGAGCTGCGCCCACTCGCGCCCCTGCAGCCCGACGAACGCCGCGCCCAGCAGCCACGCGACCAGCACGAACGCCTTCGCGAGGCTCTTCTGCTTCGCATGCAGCACCTGCCCGACGAGCAGCACCACGCCCGAGAGCACGAGCAGCACCGTCGGCAGCATCGTCGCGTCGGTGGGCAACGTCGGTTGGCCGGGCACGGGCCAGGTGCCGGCGGGGGCTCCAGAGCGGCTGATGGTGAACGCGCTGATCATGCCGACGAAGAACATGACCTCGGCGACGACGAAGATGAGCGTGCCCAGCACGGCGCTCGGCACCACGGGGCGGTTGGGCTTCGGCAGCGTCATCGCGGTCGGGGGAATAACGGCGGCATCAGCGGGAGCCACGTTCATGTCAGCAGCTGCCCTTCTGGAAACGAAACGGCCCCGCCGCATCGAGCGACGAGGCCGACGGTGGAAGGAACGCGGAGGTCATTCTTCGCTCCGCTTCCGCAAACTCAGTGGGCCGGCGCGGGCTCGGCGGGCTTCTCGCCGTGCGCCTCACCATGCGGAGCCGCGTGCGGGTCGCCGCCGTGCTCGCCGTGGCCGCTGCCTGCCTTCATGCCGTCTTCGACGACCTTCTTCGCGGCGACGTTCGACCAGCGCGTGCCGTCGTGGCGGAGCACGTCAGGGCCAACGCCACCCACCATCAGCACCATCAGCGCGAGCATGGTGATGAGGAGGTAGCCGACGTATTTCTTCTCCACGCCGATGTGCATGAAGTTCTTCACCACGAGGTACGCCTTCACGATGGCGATGCCGAACGCGGTGATGAGCGTGACGATGCGAATGCCGAGCTCGGGGCCGATGACCGAGACGACGAGGAGCGCGAGCAGCACGCCCCAGATCTTGATGTAGAAGCTGTCGGGGTGCGCGTCGTGCGGAGCGTGGCCCGCGGCAGCTGGAGCGTGTGCGTTATCGGACATGGGCGAGCTCACTTCGCGATGTAGAGAAGCGGAAAGAGGAAGATCCACACCAGGTCGACGAAGTGCCAGTACAGGCCGGCGTTCTCGACGCGCTGAAGCTCCTTGCCCTTCGCCGCATCGGTCGCGACGAACATCATCACGATCATGCCGGCGATGACGTGCAGGCCGTGAAGCCCGGCCGCCGTGTAATAGAAGGACCAGAAGGTGTTCGAGGTGATGGTGTAGCCGGCGCTGATTTCGCCGGCCCACTCGAAGCTCTTCACCACGAGGAAGGCAGCGCCTCCGCCGATGGTGGCCCACATGAGCTTGGCGGCGCGCTTGCCGTCACCGCGGCTGGCGGCGTTGTGCGCGAGCACGGCCGAGAGCGACGAGGTCAGCAGGATGAAGGTGTTGAGCGCGCCCTTCCACGTGCTGGTGTGCACGCTCTGGTTGGCCCACTCGGGGTGCCCGAGGCGGTGCATCAGGTAGCTGCCCAGCACGCCGCCGAAGATGACGATTTCGGAGGCGATGAGCCACCACACCGCGAGACGCCCGGTGGGCATCCCGGTGACTTCACGAGTCGTTGCGATCGGTCGAATCACGTTCGTTGTCTCCGTTACGACTTCGCGGGCTCTGACGCAGGCTCGGTCTGCGGCCAGTAGTCGGAGTCAGGACGCTCCGGGTTGCTGTACTCGTACGGGCCCCGGTACACGTTGGGCAGCCCCTGCGGGAAGTTGCCGTGCGGCGGCGGCGACGGTGCCTGCCACTCGAGCGTGTTCGCCTCCCACGGGTTGGCCGGAGCCTTCGCGCCGCGGAACAACGAGTAGAAGAGGTTCACGAGGAACACGACCTGGAACGCCAGCAGCACCAGCAGCGAGAGCGTGGCCAGAATTCGCAGGTCCTGCATGCCCGCCTTCATCAGGTCGGGGAAGTGGCGGTAGTCGTAGATGCGGCGGTGGTCACCGCGCGCGCCCAGCAGGAAGAGCGGAATGAAGATGAAGTTGAAGGGAATGATGGTGCCCCAGAAGTGCACCTTGCCCCACGTCTCGTTCATCATTCGGCCGAACATCTTGGGGAACCAGTACGTGATGGCGGCGAACGACCCGATGAAGGCGATCGGGAAGAACGTGTAGTGGAAGTGGGCGATCACGAAGTACGTGTCGTGGAAGTAGATGTCGGAGCCCGACGCGCCCAGGAAGATGCCCGTCACGCCGCCCAGCAGGAACTCGGCGATGAACGAGAGCGCCCACAGCATCGGCGTCGTCAGCCGAATCGAGCCGCCGTACAGCGTGCCGATGTAGACGAAGACCATCTCGGCGACGGGAATCGAGATGAGCAGCGTGGTGACGCTGAACACGTTCGCCATGCGCGGGTCGATGCCGGCGATGAACTGGTGGTGCGCCCACACGAAGAACGAGAGCACGCCCGTACCGATGGCCGTGTAGAGCACCGTCTTGTACGCGAAGAGCTTCTTGCGCGAGAACACCGTGATGATCTCGGCCACGATGCCCATCGCCGGGAGCAGCACGACGTACACCTCAGGGTGACCGAAGAACCAGAACAGGTGCTGCCAGAGCACCGGGTCGCCGCCCTTCGCGGGGTCGAAGAAGCCCGTGCCGAGCTGCTGGTCGAACAGGAGCATCACGGCTCCGGCGACGAGCGGGCCCACCGAGGCCATGAAGAGAATCGACGCGATGATGATCATCCAGATCACGATGGGCACGTCGAACATCTTCATGCCCGGCGCGCGGCTGTTCATGACCGTGGTGACGAAGTTGATACCGCCCAGCAGGAACGCGGCGAACTCGAGCGCGACCGCGAAGAGCCACATCGATGAGCCGAGCCCGGTCAAGCTGTACTCGGCCTTCGCCGAGAGCGGGGGGTACGACGTCCACGCGCCGCCGAACGCGCCGCCCTGAACGAAGAACGACGCGATGAGGATGATCGCGCTGATCAGGAACAGCTGGTACGAGAGCCGGTTGAGCCGCGGGAACACCATGTCATCGCAGCC
>JAACJQ010000118.1 GCA_016879935.1 Archangiaceae bacterium
ACCGGGCAGCTGTCGCCGATGTTCTTCGGCTCGGCCATGACGAACTTCGGCGTGCGCCCGTTCCTCGATGCGTTTCTCGAGATGGCGCCGCCGCCCAGTGGCCGTCAGTCGAGCGCCGGCTTCGTCGAGCCCACGAAGGAGAAGTTCTCGGGCTTCATCTTCAAGATCCAGGCGAACATGGACCCGTCGCACCGAGATCGCATCGCGTTCCTGCGCGTCGTCTCGGGCCACTACGTGAAGGGCATGAGCGCGTTCCACACGCGCCTCGAGAAGGAAGTGCGCCTCGCGAAGCCGTCGCAGTTCATGGCGTCGGAGCGCACGAGCATCGAAGACGCCTGGCCCGGAGACGTCATCGGCCTCTTCGACCCCGGCCAGTTCCGCATCGGCGACACGCTGCTCGAGAAGGAGCGCTTCGACTTCGAGTGCGTGCCCCGCTTCTCACCCGAACACTTCGCGATCATCCGCTCGAAAGACCCGCTCCGCCGCAAGCAGATGGAGAAGGGCCTCGAGCAGCTCGCCGAAGAGGGCACCATTCAGATCTTCCAGCAGCTGCAGATGGGCATGAAGGACCCGATCGTCGGCGTCGTCGGCCAGCTGCAGTTCGAAGTGCTCCAGTACCGAATTCAGCACGAGTACGGCGCCGACATTCTCGTCGACAAGCTCGGCTACACGATCGCGCGGTGGGTGGTGGCCGAGAAGTTCGACGCCAAGGCCTTCGACTGGGAAGGCAACCGGCAGACGGTGACCGATCGTGACGGCCTGCCGCTCGTGCTCTTCCGCGACGAGTGGGCGCTGCAGCACGCCGAAGAGAAGCACCCCGAGTACAAGTTCCAGGCGCACGCGCCGCAGCTGAAGGCGTCGAGCGTGATCGCCAGCGTCGGCTGAGTTCAGCGGAGCGGGTCGAACGGCCACTCGAAGCCGCTGACGGCGTCGATGGTCGTGCCGCTCAGCGTCGAGCCGGGACGAAGCAGGGCGATGTCGACGTCGGCTGCGCGCCGGGTGTCGAACACGCGCTCGGGGAAGGGATCGGCGTCGGGGTTCTCTTCTTGCGACGACGCGCCGTCGACAGGAGCTCCCGGGTAGCCCGGGTACTTCGGGCCCATGCCTTCACGCCAGTACCAGGGCGCTCCACCATCGGCGCAGGGCACGAGCTGCTTCGCGCCGAGCTGCTTCGCATAGTCGAGCGCCTCTCGTGGGCTCGCCATCAGCTGCTGCTTCGTCGTCAGCGCGTCGAGCGGCACGTTCACCAGGTACGCGTCGAGCGTGGTGAAGCCGAAGAAGATCGGCTCGAGCCGGAAGCCGCGCACGCCGCAGAAGAGCACGTCGATGGGCCCGCCCCGTGTCGCCAGTGCACAGACGTCTGACATGCGGCCGCGCACGTCGTCACCCGAGTCAGCGAAGAAGGCCGCAGACGTCGCCGGCCCGCGCACCACCCAGGTCGAGCCTTCGTTGAAGAAGCCCGGGTACACGCCTTCACCACTCGTCGGTTGCTCTCCGTAGAAGGGCAGGGCGTGCACCGAGAGCGCGCCCACCTTGCGGCTCGAGAACCAGGGCAGCGGGTGCACGTTCGAGAACCCGATTTGCTTCAGGCGGGTCACGCAGTCGGTCGAGAACAGACTCTCGCGCTCGGTTGGCGGCACGAAGATGGCGGTGTCTCGCGGCAGGGTGAGCAGGGAGCCGAGGTGAAAGTGATCACCGTGCGAGTGCGTGATGCACACCGCGTCGACCTGGCCGAGATCGCGCGCGTGCATCGGCGGGTAGCTCGGCAAGTCGATCGCCGCGCTCGGGCGAAAGTACGGGTCGATGAGCACCGAGCTGCCGCCGTCGCGAACGAGCGTCGTGTTGTGGCCGACGAAGGTGAAGCCGCTGGCCGGGAGGGAAGCCGGGCCGTCGTGCCGCTCGAGCCACCTGGCGGCCGTCAGCTCGTCGAGCAGCGTGCGCGCCACGGGAACACGCGCGAAGAGTCGGCGCTCCGAGGTCGAGAGCCCACGCGCCAGCGCAGCGCAACAATCGGCGATGGCCAGCCACTCGTCGCCTTCGACCTCGAGATCGAAGCCCACGTCTTCGCGGCGAACGTGCAGGACGCGCGGCGGCGTGCGTGACGGACTGGGGAAGAGCACGTCGTCACGAAGCTGGAGCCGCCCGTTCACCCGTTTGCCCGTCGTCAGCTTCGCGTAGGCGGGCGTGTTCTCGAGCGCCTTCACCAGCGCGCGGGCGCGGCGTGACGACGCTTCGGGGCCGAGCCGCTGCACCTGCAGCTTGAGCCAGTGGTGCGCCGCACGAACGGGCCGTGAGGCCGGGCCGAGAATGGAGCAGCCGAGATCTTCGTGATGATCGGCCGCCGTCTTCGCGCGCGTGAGCACTGCGAGGCTCACGTCACGACGAAAGGTGAGCCCGCTCATTTCGGCAGGCTCAGGAACAGCCGGAGCACGTCGAAGAGCTCGGTCGTCGTGAGGCCGGCGTTCGTCGCGAAGTCGTTCGCGTGGGTCTGCGCCCAGCGCGCCAGCACCTCGCACGCCGCGTCGTGTTGGCCTTGCGCGATGACGACGGTGAACTGCTCGAGGCCCTCGGTGCCGAAGACGCTCGAGCTGAGGCCGGAGTGTGTACCGGCGAACAGACCGGCGCGGTGCAACTCCCGGCACAGCTGCTCGGCGATGAGCGCGTGCTGGGTGACGACCAGCGTCTCGGTGCGATCGGTCGGCCCCAGCGTGGGCGCCTCGACGTCATCGGGCAGCTCGCCGTCACCCTCGAAGGGTGACTCGAAGAGCGACTTCGTGCTCACGGCGTCTCTCGGGTGCACCAGCACGCGCACGCCGTCGGCTCCGGCCTCGAACCGGGCGCCGACCGAGGCGTCCTCCAGCACGCCGCGCCAGTGCTCCTCGAGCTCGGGGGGAATCACGGCGATCTCGACGAAGTCAGGTTCGATCATGGGGTGAATCGTTTCGCCTCGTCGGCCTTGCCTGCCTGGGTCAGGAGCGTCGTCGCTTCGGCGCGCACGGCCGCCTCGTCGGGGCCTGCGTGTTTGAGCGCTTCGCTCCATGCGTCGACGGCGCCGGCCGTGTCTCCGCTCGTCAGCCGCACCTGCGCGAGCCTGCGCCACGCCGAGACCCGGGAGGCATCTTTCGCGACGACGCCCTCGAGCACCGCCTTCGCTTCGGCCAGCCGGCCCAGCTGTGAGTGCGCGACGGCGAGGTACTCGGAGCCTTCGAGATCGAGCGAGGCGCCGGCCTGCTGCAGCTTGTTCGCGCCGTCGGCGGCTGACCCGTTGGAGACCAGCGCGCGGCCTTCGAGCGCGGTGAGGCCTTTTCGGGCTGGGTCGATCGCCGCCAGGCCCTTGAGCTTCTCGAGCGCCTGCTGCGGCTGGCCGTGATCGAGATCCCACCGTGCGGCGTACTCGAGCTCGTCGGCGCGCCTGGCCTGATCGTCGAGCGCCCGGCGCTCCAGCACCTGCGAGCCGATGAAGACCGCGCCGCCCCCGAGCAGGAGCAGCGCGGCCACGACGACGACGGGCTTCGACTTCACGACTGGCGACGACGACGGAGCGCGAGCGCGGCCAGCGCGAGCGGCAACAGCGACAGGCCCGCCGACGAGCAGCCACCACCCTTGACGCTCACACCATCGACGAAGCCGTCGCCATTCACGTCGGGGTCGCAGGGGTCGCCGACCATGTCTGCGTCGGTGTCCTTCTGGTCGAAGTTCTGCACGGTCGGGCAGTTGTCGACCTCGTTGCGCACGCCATCGCCGTCGAGGTCGGCGCTGCACGCGTCGCCCAGGCCGTCGCCGTCGGTGTCCTTCTGATCGGCGTTCGCGACGAGGCGGCAGTTGTCTTCACGATCGCCCTTCGCGTCGCCGTCGCTGTCGGGGTCGCGGTAGTCGGCGATGCCGTCGCGATCGGTGTCGACGGGCGGCATGGAGGAGTCGAGCCGGCCAGCCTCGAGCGCATCGGAGAAGCCGTCGCCATCGGAGTCGGTGTCACGCAGGTCGGGCGTGCCGTCGGCGTCGGTGTCGATGGGCGCGGTGGCGAGATCGGCGTCTCCGGCCTCGACCGAGTCGAGGAGCGTGTCACCGTCGCTGTCGAGGTCGCGGAAGTCGGCCACCCCGTCGCGATCGGTGTCGGCGGGCGTCATGCCGGTGCCAGCCTCGGCCGAGTCCCTCACGGTGTCGCCGTCGCTGTCGAGATCGAGGAAGTCGGGCGTGGTGTCGCGATCGCTGTCGATGGGGGCCGTGGCGGGGCTCGAGTCACCGGCCTCGATGGAATCGAGAATGCCGTCGTTGTCGGAGTCCGTGTCCTGCCAGTTGGCCATGCCGTCGCCGTCGGTGTCCTGGAAGCCGTCGTCGACGTCGCGAATGGTGTCGTTGTCGCTGTCCTGCAGCGGGCGATCGTCCGACGTGAGGAGCGGGTCGGTCTCTCCGGTGTCGACCCGGCCGTTGCGGTTGGCGTCTTCGGCGCCGTCACCCATGCCGCCGCGATCGGTGTCGGCGGTCAGCACCAGGGTGCGCGTCGTCGGGTCGGCGTCGGCCACGAAGAAGTTCTTCGAGGTGTCGGTCGACGCAGGCGCGGTGGCCACGCCGGCCTCGGTGCCGTCGAACAGGCGGTCGCCGTCGCTGTCGGGGTCGTTGATGTTGATGACGCCATCGCCGTCGGCGTCGAGCGAGGCGTTCGACTCCTTGCCGTCGGTGAGGCCGTCGTCGTCGGAGTCGGCGTCGTTAGGATTCGAGCCCAGGCGCATCTCGGCCGCGTCGGGAATGCCGTCACCGTCGGCGTCGGCGATGGTGGCGCCCGGGTCGTCGCTGGCGAGCAGCGGGTTCGTCTCGCCCGTGTCGACGCGCCCGTTGATGTTCACGTCTTCGAAGCCGTCGGCCTTGCCACCGCGATCGGTGTCGGCCGCGAGCATGCTGGTGCGCGTCGAGGTGTCGGCGTCGGCGACGAAGGCCTTGGTGTTCTCGTTGGTGTCGACCGAAGGCATCGCGATGCCCATCTCGGTGCCGTCGAAGAGGCCGTCGTCGTCGGAGTCGGCGTCGAGCGCGTTGACGAGGCCGTCGTTGTCGGTGTCGTCCGAGAACTGCTGCTCGGCCGAGTCGATGAGGCCGTCGTCGTCGCTGTCGCGGTCGCGCGGGTTGGTGCCGAGGAAGGCCTCGAGCGCGTCGGCCATGCCGTCGCCGTCGGTGTCGGTCGCGACGACGAGATCGTCAGGCGCGTCGCCCGGGTTGCGCTCGCCCTGATCGGTGCGGCCGTTGAGGTTCAGGTCTTCGAGGCCGTCGATGACGCCGCCGCGGTCGGTGTCGGCGCGCAGCGCGGCGGTGTGCGTGGTGGGGTCGGCGTCGGCGATGAAGCGGCGGCGCGCGACGAGCGTTCCCGTGGGCGCCGTGGTGATGCCGAGCTCGGTGCCGTCGAAGAGGCCGTCGTTGTCGGAGTCGGGGTCGAGCACGTTGGTGAGCAACCCGTCACCGTCGGTGTTGGTGGTGGGGTTGGGCTCCTTGCCGTCGATGACGCCGTCGTCGTCGGCGTCGGCGTCGTTCACCGGCGTACCGCGCACCAGCTCGTCGGCGTCGCTCAGACCGTCGCCGTCGGTGTCGGTCTGCGTGGCGTCGTCGCTGCCGAGGTTCGGGTTGCCTTCACCCATGTCGACGCGGCCGTTCGTGTCGAGGTCTTCGGTGCCGTCGATGCGGCCGGCGCCATCGGTGTCGGCTCGGAGCACGTTGGTGGTGGTGGCGGGGTCGGCGTCGGCGATGAACAACCGCTTGCTGACGTCGGTGCCGGCGCTGGCCGTGGTGATGCCCGCCTCGGTGCCGTCGAAGAGGCCGTCGTCGTCGGAGTCGGGGTCGAGCACGTTGACGAGCCCGTCGCCGTCGGTGTCGCTGAGCGGGTCGCGCTCCTCACCGTCGGTGAGGCCGTCGTCGTCGGCGTCGACGTCGTTCGGCGTCGGGTCGCCCGAGTTGCACATGCCGTCGCCGTCGGTGTCAGGGCCGTCGTTTCGGGGCTGCTGGTTGCGCGCCACCGCGCAGTCGTCGCAGCCGTCGCCGTCGACGTCGCTGCAGGTGGAGGCGTCGTTGGCGTTGCGATCGGCGCCGTTGAGCACGCCGTCGCCGTCGATGTCGGTGGCGTTCAGCACGCGCACGCGGGTGACGTCGATGGGGGCCGCGGTGCCGGGGTCGTCGGTGAGGAGCAGCGAGAACGGCGGGTCAGCCGTCAGCCGCGCCTGGGTCTCGACGCCGCCGTCGTTCGGAATGCGGAGCGAGGTGCGCGAGTCGAGCGTGACGACGACGGTGGGGCACGAGGTGCCGGGCCCGCCGTCGGGCAGCGCGGGGCAGCCGGTGACGGTGCCGACCGCGACGTTGAGGCCGGCCATGTCGGCGGTGAGGCTGCCCGCCGTCGTGGTGCCGGAGTCGGCGAGGTAGGTGGTGGAGACGGCGAAGGGCACCTGGATCTGCACGTTGGTGAGATCGCCCACGCCCGTGTTCACGAGGCGCACCGTCCACCGCACGTCCTGACCGGCGACGACCGAGGTGCCGGCGTCGATCGCGTTGCGGCCGATGAGGGTGAAGTTCAGACGGGGCACGTTCGGCGTCACCACCACGCGGGCGATGGCGTCGGCCACCGGCGTCGTCTCGTCGGTGGTCGCGTTGCCGTTGTTGTCGAAGGCGTCGCTCGCGGGCGCCAACGTGGTGCCGCCCATCGAGGCCGTGAGGTACGTGCCCATGGTGGAGTCGAAGTTCACCGGCACGCCCTGAATCGTCTGGCTCGAGCGGAAGGCCGCGCGGAACTGCAGCTGCTCGCCCGGGTTGAGGCAGCGGCCCGAGTTGAAGGTGAAGCTCGAGCCCGAGAGCACCGAGGCTTCCGGGGCGTCGTCGGTGCTGCCGTTGCCGTCGTTGTCGAGGCCGTCGGTGGCCGGGTCCACGGCGCCGAAGCCCGTCGGCGTGGCGACCGAGACGGGAATGTTGCAGGCCACCGAGGTCTGCTCGAGGCCTCCGCCGTCGGCCTGCGAGTTGAGCGAGACGTTCGACAGCGTGGCCGTGAGGGTGACGCCGGCGTCGGGGCCGGGCGAGCCGTTGTCGACGGCCGCGGTGAGGCGCGGGCGGGGCGCAGCGAGCAGCACGCCGAACGTCGAAGCGGGCGCGAGGGCGACGCTCGAGCTCAAGGTGACGCCCTGAATCGAGCCGCTGGTCGCCGCGTTCAGCGCCGTGTTGCGCAGGGTGACGAGCAGGTCGAGCGAGTTGTTGGTGAGCACGTTGTCACCGGGCACGTTCACCGCACCGAACGAGGCGGTGACGATGGCTCCAGCGGTGCCCGCAGGCGTGATGGGCGCCGGGTTCGCGACGACGCCCGTGAAGCCCGGCGTCATGGTGTCGAGCTCGACGCGGCGCACGCCCAGCATCGCCGGCGGCGTGAAGCGGAAGGTGAGGCTCGGGTGATTGCCCTCGGCGAGCGCCACGCGGAAGCGCAGCACCACGTCTTCGCCGACGCTGAGCAGGTTGCCCGGCGTGCTCATGTTGGTGGTGCTCACCAGCGTGAAGGCTCCTTCGGCGGCCGTCGCCATGCGCACCGGCCCGGTGGCCGTGAGGCGATAGTTGTTGGCGGTGCCGCCCGGGTCGCTGCCGTTGCCGGTGCGCTCGACGGTGGTGGAGGAGTAGGTGCTGACTGGCATCGAGACGGTGCCCATGCGGCTCGTCCACGTCAGCGTCGCCAGCGGTGAGAGCTGCTGGGCGTACGTCACGTTCTGCCCGACGCGCGCCGAGAAGCTGACGTCGCAGGCGCCCGCGTCTCCCGGAGGCAGGGTGGCGAACGAGAGCGAGAGGCCGGCGTCGAGCAACGTCTGCGCGCTGGGCGCCGGGCAGTTCGGGTCGACGACGACCGACCCGGGCTCGGCGGTGAGCTGCACGGGCAGCGCGATGGCGAGCGAGACGTCGTGCGCGGCGCTGGTGTTGGCCGTGCTGGTGACCCGCAGCGGCACCGTGACGAGCACGAGGTCGTTGGAGTCGATGACACTGCCACCATCGGGCAGGAAGCCGCCGTCGGTGCGCACGCCCGCGAACGTCATGGCGGGCTCGACGATGCGCACGCGCGAGCCGGCGTCGGTGCTGCTCGTCGCGCCGGCGAAGGCGGTGTTGATGTTGATGTTCGTCGTGCCGCCCGTCGCGGAGGCCACGTTGTTCACCACCACGTTCGCGTTGAAGGCGAGCGTCTCGGCGGTGCCGATGTCGGTGTCGGCGTTGGCGACGTTGGTGAAGGTGAAGGTGACGTCACGCCCTTCGTTCGAGACGACGGGCGTCGGCAGGGTGCAGGCCGCGCCACCGCAGGTGAGGCCGGCGGCGGCGGTGAGGTTCGACGCCGACACGAAGGCGAGCTGCGAGGGCAGCGAGAGCGTCACCGGCAGCGAGGCCACGGTGGCGCCGTTGGGCACCACGCCGCTGACGACGTAGGTGAAGGTCTCTCCGATGGTGGCGGCAGTGTCGGGCACGGTGAGCACGACGCCGGCGCTCGCGGCGCGCGTGGTGACGGTGACGCCATCGCCCGTGGCGGCCGGGTTGCCGACGTAGTTCGGCCCGCTCGCCGCCGAGGCGAAACGTTCGATCTGCCCGGTCGAGACGAGGTCGAAGCGCGGCGCGAGGCCGGTGGCGACGGTGAGCCGCGCGACGACGACGCGCAGGTTGAGACCGCTGGTGGTGCTCGTCGCTGCGATGGGGTCGGTGAAGTCGAGGCCCGCGCCGAAGAGGTCTCCGGTGGTGGGCGAGCTCGCGCCAGTGCCGTCAGCGGCCGAGACGAAGGCCCCGGTGAGGCCCGCAGGCAGCGCCAGCTTCACGCGCACGTTCTGGGCGGCGAGGGAGCCGCGGTTCTCGACGAGCACGCGCACGTCGACGGTGCCCTGGGCGTGCACGGCCGCGACGTTGGAGTTCCCCACCGTGCCGAGGTTGGCCGAGGTGAGCGGGCTGGGCAGCGTCACCGTGGCGGCCGGCGTGAAGACGGCGTCGGTCGTGCTCGACGCGAAGGCCGAAGCGATGGCGCGCACGCTGGGCGCCTGCACCGTCAGGGCGGGGCTCGCGGTTCGCGTGTACGTCTGCGCCGTTCCGGTGTGCGTCGAGGCGACGGGCGTGACGACGACGAAGCCGTCGTCGATGGGGTTCGCGGTCGCGGTCACGTCGAGATCGACCTCGACGGTGGTGGGCGGCGTGCCACCCGAGATGCGCGGGAAGGCGAGGGTGACGGTGTTGGTCGCGGCGTTCGCGGTGATGGTGACGTTGGTGGGCAGGCCCGCCGTGGCGCCGGGGCCGTAGCGAACGGTTGCTCCGCCGAAGGTGGCGCCCGAGAGTGAGCTCGCGTCGAAGAGGGGCGAGGGAAGCACGAGGCTCCAGCTCTCGCCGTCGTGATCGCCCGAGGTGAGCACCGAGGTGACGCGGAAGGTGACGACGTCGCCGGCCTTCACGGTCGTGGTGGGCGTGCCGGCGATGAGCGTCGCGGTGGCGAGCGTGGCCTGCGCGATGACGGGGGTGGCGTCGGTGCCGCTGATGGCTTCGGTCTGCGTGCGGCTGCCGCCGCCGACGGTCTGCGAGACGAGCGAGTTCACCGTGGGCAGACGGTCGCCGCCGAAGACGGGCCCGGCGCTCGGGTAGCTCTGGTCGACGGTCACCTGGAAGGTGTTGGTGCGGGTGGCGGGCGTGGTGTCGCCGGTGCCGACCTGCGCGATGGCGCCGACGGTGAAGGTGAGCGTGCTGCCGGCGACGGCGGGCGTGAGCGGCGCCGACGAGGCGGCGACGTAGGTGAGGCCCGCGGGCAGGGTGGTGGTGAGGTCGTTGCTGCTGGTGCCGAAGAAGTCGGACTGCTCGACGACCTGCGTGAAGGTGAGCGTCGCGCCCGGCGTCGGGTTCGGCGTGTCGACGGTCTCGCGCACGAGCACCGCGTGGCCACGCAGGGCGGCCTGGCCCGTGACGGGCGTGGGGAGCGCGGCGGCCGAGAGGCTGAGCTGCGGCGCGATGGTGATGGGGGTCAGCGTCGTGGGGTTGATGACGGCCGCTCCGCCGGTACGGTTCTGCGAGATGAAGCCGCGCACGCGAATGGTGCGATCGACACCGGCGGCGCCCGCGATGCTGGCGAAGGCGACGGTGACGGTGCCGCCTGGAGCCGAGGCCGGCGCCGTGGGCACGCTGGTGACGGTGCCGCCGCCCGTGGCGCTCGCCGAGACGAGCTGGAAGGCGTCGGGCAGGGTGATGGTGGCGGTCGCCGCGCTGATGGTGGTGCCCACCATCGCGTCGAGATCGTAGACGGCCTCGACGAGGGTACGCGGGCCGGTGACGGCGTCGGTGATGACGCCCGCAGGTGCGACGCGCTCGAAGCGGCCGACGACGAGGGCGCCGACGGGCGTGACGCTGCGCGCGGTCTGATCGTTCGCGGCGAGAATCGAGTCGCTGCGCACGGGCGCATCGGTCGCGGGGTCGTTCAGCGGCGTGGCGCCGTACGCGAACAGGCAGCTCGCCTCGACCGAGACGGGCGCGTCGAGCGTCGCCGAGGTGGTGGTGTTGAGCGTGAGCGTCACGCGCCGGGCGGGCGCTCCGCTGGCGATCTGGTTGAGCGGCAGTCGCAGCACGAGATAGCGCGAGCCGGTCGGGCCCAGCACCGTCTCACCCGTGAGCGGGTTCACGAACGGCAGCGTCGTCGTGTTGGCGAGCGCCGTGAGCGGCTGGCCGAACGCGCTCGCCGAGGTGAAGGTGACGGCCGACGGCAGGAAGACCTCGACTGCGGGAGCGAAGCCAGCCGCCGTGCCGCCGTTCGTCACGTCGATGTCGACGGTGAAGGCCTGCCCACGCACCACCGAGGCGGGGCCGCTCGAGGCACACTGGGCGGTGGGCTGGGCGAGCGCCGCAGCAGGCAGCAGGGCCAGGGCCGCGAACAGCAGCGGCTTGAGGCCAGAGAAGGGTCGCGCGAAGTCGTTCGTCATGGCGTTCATTCCTCTCACTCGTTCCCGGCGATGCTGAAGACGACGCGGCGGTTCTTCTCGCGGCCGGCAGGCGTCTTGTTGTCTTCGATGGGCTTCTGGTCACCGTAGCCCGTCGCGGTGAGGCGGCCGTCGGCCACCTTGCCCTTCTCGACGAGGTACTTCTTCACGCTGTTGGCGCGGCGCTGCGACAGGTCGAGGTTCTTCTTCGGGTCGCCCTGGTTGTCGGTGTGGCCCTCGACGCGAACCTTCTCGACCTCGGGGTGGCCGTTGAGCACCTGCGCCACGTTGTCGAGCATCGCGAAGCTGCGGGGGTCGATGATGTCGCTGCCCACCTTGAAGAACACGGGCGCGAGGATCTCGAGCTTCTCTTTCGTGATGACGACGAACTGCTTCGACTTGCAGCCCTGGAACTTCGGGTCGCCCTTCTCGCCGGGGCAGTTGTCGAGGCGATCGACGACGGTGTCTTGATCGTCGTCTTTGTCGGGGCAGCCGCGGTTCTCGACGACGCCCTTCTCCATCGGGCACTTGTCGCTGGTGTCGGTGACGCCGTCTTCGTCGTTGTCCGGGTCGGGGCAGCCGTCATCGTCCTTGAAGGCGTCGGGGTCTTCCTTCTCGGTGGGGCACTTGTCGAGGCGATCGACCAGGCCGTCGCCATCACCGTCGGCGTCGGGGCAGCCCTCGAGCTCCTTCACGCCCTTCACCTTCGGGCACTTGTCCTTGCGGTCGACGAAGCCGTCTTCGTCGGTGTCGCGATCGGGGCATCCGTTGAGCTCCTTGATGCCCTTCTCGTTCACGCACTTGTCGAGGCGATCGACGAAGCCGTCGTTGTCGGTGTCACGGTCGGGGCAGCCCTGGTTCTCGAAGATGCCGACGACCTCGAGGCACTTGTCCTGCTCGTCGAAGATGCCGTCCTTGTCGGTGTCTTTGGGGCCCTTGCGATCGTCCCACTGGCCGTAGCGCACGCCCGCGAAGACGCGGCCGTCGGGGGTCGACCAGCCCGAGAGCAGGCCCACCCCGCCGCCGAGGAACACCTGCACGCGGTCGGCGAAGGTGTACGCGGCCATGGCGCGCAGCTCCATGCCGCGCTGCGAAGGCGTGTAGACGTCGGCCGTGACGCCGCTCCACATGAAGAGCGAGCCGTCGATCTCGAGCGGCAGGCCGTTGCCCTTGTCGTCCTGGAAGCGGTACCCGACGCCGAGGCGCGCAGTGACGTCGCTGCCGACGATGTCGTCGATGAACGAGACGCGGCCACGCACGACGCCGCCCACGTTGATGGCCGTGCGCAGCTGGCCCCATGCACGCGAGGCGAGCAGCTCGGGCTGGAAGGTGACGGTCGGCTCCCCGCGGTAGTTCGTCTGGCCGCCGGTGGGGAAGGTCAGAGTCGGCATCACGGCCAGGTCGAAGCCCACGTCTTCCTGGCTGAAGAAGCGGAGCTTGGGCTGCAGGCGCAGATCGCCGAGGCCACCCTGGAGCGCCGACAGGTTCGTCACCGTGCCGCCCATGAGCGACGTGTCGCGCGACTGCGTGAGCACGACGGGCAGCTCGAGGCCCGCTTCGAGCCAGCCGAACAGGCCGATGGTGCCGAAGAGCGAGCCACCAAGCCGCGAGCCGATGAGGGGCCCGATGCGCTGGTTGTCGCTGATTCGGTAGAGCACCAGGTTGTTGGCCGAGTAGTTGAGGAACAGGCCCGCGTCCCAGTTCAGGTGCGGCGCAGGGCTGCCCCACTCGACGTCGATCAGACCGGAGCGCGAGAGCGACATGCGAAACCGATCGCCGGGGAAGTTGCCCTTTTCCTGGGCGAAGGCGGCGGTGGCGGCGAGCATCGACAACACGACCAGCCGCGAGAGACGGGTGGGGGCTTTCACGATGAAAGGCTCCTTGAGCGACAGGCGGCTGTTGGGTGCGACGAGGCCGCCACGAATGCCGGTGGTTCTGCGCATTTCGAGGTCGAAAGTCCACCCGATTTCTTGAGCGAATCCGCGTGGGAAGGCCACAGTGTCGGCTTGCATCACACCCCCGCCGCCGCTAGCTGACGTCAGCGATGGCGCAGCGACATGACGACGTTCCGTATTGGGTGCTGGTGAGCGTGCTCACGTCGACGTTTCCGCTCGATCAGGGCCTCGCGCTGGCGCTCCATCGGGTCGCGCTCGATCTGCACAAGACGGGCGGCGGGCTCGGCCACGTCGATCACGAGCTCGCCCACGGGCAGGTGAAGAACCTGAAGCAGGAGGCGCTCGTCGGCACGGTGGGTGGCCCGGTCTTCGAAGCAACCCTCGACACTGAGCGTGGTGCGGGCCTGGTGCGCTTCATCCTCACGCGGCAGGGGCTCGAGCTCTTCGACGCGAGGGAAGCAGCGACCCGTAGGGTGCCCGAGCTGCTGAACTGACGGTTCGGTCGACCGACGCTCGTTGACTCCCTGACGCGTCGCAGTAACACCCGCGGCATGGCTCCTACCGTTCTGTTGCTCGAGAAGATTCATGACGTCGCCGAGGCCCAGCTGAAAGAGGCGGGCTTCACCGTTCGTCGCATCAACTCCGCGCTGAAAGAAGACGAGCTGATCAAAGAGCTCGCCGGCGTGAACGTGGTCGGCATTCGCTCGAAGACGAACGTGACGAAGAAGGTGCTCGACTCGCCCCAGGCGAAAGACCTGATGGCCATCGGCGCCTTCTGCATCGGCACCAACCAGATCGCGCTGACCGAGGCGATGAAGCGCGGCGTGTGCGTCTTCAACGCGCCCTTCTCGAACACCCGCAGCGTGGCCGAGCTGGTGCTCTCGGAGATCATCGCGCTGTCGCGGCAGCTCGGCGATCGCAGCATGGAGATGCACCAGGGTGTCTGGAAGAAGCTGGCGACCGGCTCCCGCGAGGTGCGCGGCAAGACGCTCGGCATCGTCGGCTACGGCCACATCGGCAGCCAGGTCGGCGTGCTCTCGGAGTTCTTCGGCATGCGCGTCGTCTACTTCGACGTGGCCACCAAGCTGCCGCTGTCGAACAACGCGCCCTGCAAGACGCTCGACGATCTGCTCAAGGTCTCCGACTTCGTCACGCTGCACGTGCCCGAGACGCCGCAGACGAAGGGCCTGATCGGCCGCGCCCAGCTCGAGCTGATGAAGAAAGACGCGTGCCTCATCAACGCCAGCCGCGGCACCGTCGTCGATCTCGACGCGTTGGCCGAGCTCATCAAGAAGGGCCACCTCGGAGGCGCCGCCGTCGACGTGTACCCGGACGAGCCCGAGGGCAACGAGGCGAAGGGCTTCGTGACGCCGCTGCAGCACGTGCCCAACGTCATTCTCACGCCGCACATCGGTGGCTCGACCCTCGAAGCGCAGGAGGCGATCGGCCGCGAGGTGGCCACCAGCCTCGTGAAGTACGTCGAGCTCGGCGCGTCGGCCGGGTCGGTGAACTTCCCCCACGTCGAGCTCGCGCCCTCGAGCGGTACGTTCCGTCTCATTCACGTGCACCAGAACGTGCCCGGCGTGCTGCGTGACGTGAACCGCCTCATCGGCGACGCCGAAGCGAACATTCACGCGCAGCTGCTCTCGACGAACCCCGACATCGGCTACCTCGTGATGGATCTCGACAACGGCGTCACGGGGCAGGTGACCGAGGCGCTGCTGAAGCTCTCGACCACCATCAAGGCGCGCGCGCTGAGCTGATCGTCACGAACCTGACGTTCCCGCTGCCCAGCGTCGGCCAGCCCCCTCGTTAGAAATGAGAACGGGGACGGCATGCGCGTGACCTTGCAAACGAAGCTGAGGGGCGCCGCGATGGTCGTCGCCGGAATGCTCGTCGTGGGCACGGGCGTCGGCGTGACGGGCATGACGTTCGGCACCGACGCGCACCAACGAACGCTCCAGCAGACGCTGCCGGCGCTCGAGGCCTCGTGGAGGCTCCGCGAGGCCACGTGGATGCTGACGTCACAAGACCGGGACGCGGGCTGGCGGGCCGTCGATGCGGCCGTCGCGCAGGCCCGCACCATCGAACGTGGCCCCGACGAGGCGCGCGCATGGGCCGAGGTCGAGCGCCTGGTTCGCGAGCGCCGGCCCGCCGATGACGTGCGCGGCGCCCTGTCGAAGGTGCTCGCGCTGCGGGAAGACGAGAGCCGCCGTGACGACCTGGCGTTCGTCGAGCGCTTGTGGAGCATTCGCGTCTTCGTGGTTGGCGCCGGCGCGCTCGGAGTGGTGCTGGTGCTCGTCGCCGGCTTCGTCTTCGCGCGCCGCATCTCTCGCAGCCTCGGCACGGCCGTCGACTCGTTGTCCGATGGAACCCACGCCATGGCGGGGGCGACAGACGCTTTGGCCGGCTCGTCTCGTTCACTGGCGCAGGGCTACTCGTCGCAGTTCGGCGCCATCGCGAGAACGTCGAGCGCGATGACGCAGCTGACGGCGATGACGCACCAGAACGCGGGCAGCGCGCAGCAGGCGCGGGTGCTCGTCGACGAGGTGGCCGCGAAGGCGAGCGGCGCCGAGGCGACCATGACGCAGCTCGTGTCGACGATGGCCGAGATCGCGGGCACGGGTGCCTCCATCGCCAGCATCACCCGCACCATCGATGACATCGCGTTTCAGACGAACCTGTTGGCGCTGAACGCGGCTGTCGAGGCGGCGAGGGCCGGAGACGCGGGCGCCGGCTTCGCGGTCGTCGCCAACGAGGTGCGGGCGCTCTCGGTGCGAACGGCGAGCGCGGCGAAAGACGTCGCCGGCCTGCTCGAAGGCTCGAAGCAGCGCATCACCCATGGCACCACGCTCGTCGAAACGACCAACGCGCAGTTCAAGGCCGTCGCGCGCTCGGTCGACGAGGTCTCCCAGTTGATGAGCGGCATCTCGACTGCCTCGTCAGAGCAGTCGAAGGGGTTCGACGACGTTGGCGGGGCCGTGGGCGAGATGGAGTTGGTGACGGAGAAGAACGGCGACGCGGCGAAGACGGTGGCGACCGCCGTGACCGATCTCGAGGCGCAGTCCACCGCCCTCGAGTCAGCCGTCGACGACATTCGCTCGCTCGTCGAAGGCAGGGCCCGCGCCGCGTGACTCACTCGCCCACCGCCACGTAGCGCTCCTCGTCGGGGTCGCGCTGGTCGTCGACCTTCACCTCGCTGCGGTGGCCTCGGCGCCTGAGTCGATGGCTCGTCTCCGAAGCGAGCTCGAGGACCGTTCGATCGGTGACTGGAATCGTCACCAGCACCCGCGAGACGAGCGGCCCGCGGCGATGGCCTCCCGTGAGAGCAGGGCGGCCCTGGCCGGGTCGAGCCCGGCACGACCACGGCTCGAGAGCCATGCTTCGACGATGCCTTCGACACGACCCTTCCCTGGCGCTCCGTGCTGACGAACGGACCCGACCTGGAGCAGAGTGGCGCGATGCTGCGAGCCGCAAACCCTGACGAGGTCTCCGCGTGAAGCTCGCGCTGGTCTGTCTTGGGCTCGTGCTGCTGGCTGGTTGTGGAAACACGGCGCGGTGCACGTCGACGTCGTGCGCTCCGGGCTCGGTGTGCGACCCCGTTCAGTTCATCTGCGTGGAGTCGGCGCGCGATGCGGGGCGCCGTGATGCAGGCCTCATCGTTCGTGACGCAGGGGCGGCCGAAGACGCGGGCACCGAGATGGACGCAGGCCAGACGTCGGTGTGTGGCTCCTGCCGGCTCGCGACGCCCGTCTGTGACGAGGTGAATCGTCGCTGTGTTCGCTGCACGCTCGCGTCGGGGTGCTTCGGCGATTCGCCGGTCTGCGACATCTCGTTTCAGGGCGGGCTGGGCAAGTGCGAGGCCTGCGTGGCCGACGGCGGTGGCTGCGGTGGTGCGACGCCCATCTGTGACACCGTCGGCAGCCGCTGTGTCGGGTGCCTTCGCCACGACGATTGTGCGAGCCGCTTCTGCAACCTCGCGACGCAGACGTGTTTCGTGACCGGCCCCGATGGCGGCATCGTGTTCGACGGTGGCGTGCCGTTCGACGCTGGCGTCTCCTACCCCGATGGCGGCCCGTCATGCCCTGGCCCGCGCGACGGCGGCGTCACGCCCTGCACGATGGAGTGCCCGCAGGGCTTCATCTGCTCGGGCAACGAGTGCGTGCTCAACGGCGCCGCGGCTGATCTGCAGGTGACGCTGCGCTGGGACTCGACCGAGGACCTCGATCTGCACCTCGACGAACCGATGCCCGACGGCGGCATCTGCGAACTCTGGTACGGCGCCCGGAGCCCCGCGTGCGCGCTCGGGTCACTCGATCTCGATTCGCAGGCCGGCTGCTCGATGGACCTCGTGCTGATCGAGAACATCATCTACCCGACCGATGGCGGGCGGCCGACACCTGGCACCTACGCGGTGCGCGTCGATCACTACGCGAACTGTTCGCCGATTCAGTGGGTGCCGTTTCAGGTCGAAGTTCGAAAAGGCACCACCACGATGGGTCTGTGTGGCGTCTTCAAGCCGACGGATCCCGATTGGCGAAACGCAGGCGCCGCGGGTTCTGGTCGGCCGATCTTCACCTTCACCTACCCGTGACCACGTCGCGTTTCGGCGTGGGTCGAAAATTTCAATGAGGTTCGAGTTGGATTTGCGTCATGGTAGCGCCTCCCATGCAACGCTTCCCCGCTCGAAACCTGCTCCCTGCAGTCGTGCTCGTGTTGTCTCTCGCTGGCTGTAACTGCGGTGGTGGGCCCGGAGACCCCGACGGTGGTGAGTTCGACGACGCGGGAGTGATGGTCGACGCGGGCGTGACGACCGATGCCGGCGTGACGACCGATGCTGGTGTGACGACCGATGCCGGTGTGACGACCGATGCCGGTGTGACGACCGATGCCGGTGTGACGACCGATGCTGGTGTGACGACCGATGCCGGTGTGACGACCGATGCGGGCGTGACGACCGATGCCGGTGTGACGACCGATGCCGGTGTGACGCCCGATGCGGGCGTGACGATCGACGCCGGCGTGGTGACCGATGCCGGTGTGACGACCGATGCGGGCGTGACGACCGATGCGGGCGTGACGATCGACGCCGGCGTGGTGACCGATGCGGGCGTTGGGTGCGGCGGGAGCTCGATGCTTGGACAATCGTGCTCCGTTGCGAACGCGTGTGAGGTGGGCACGTTCCAGTGTGTGGGCAACATGGTGACTTGCGTCGGCACAGGAGCCGCTCGCCCGCTCAACACGCCTTGCCGTCCCTCGACGGGAGCGTGCGACGTCGCTGAGGTGTGCGACGGTTCTGGGCTCGCCTGTCCCGCCGACCTTCTTGCGGCTTCGACGGTGGTCTGCCGTGCGTCGGCTGGAACGTGCGACGTCGCTGAGACCTGCAGCGGAACGAGTGCGGCCTGCCCGTCGGACACGCTGGCGAGCGCAACGGTGGTCTGCCGTGCGTCGGCTGGAACGTGCGACGTCGC
>JAACJQ010000119.1 GCA_016879935.1 Archangiaceae bacterium
GAAGTTCGCGAAGTTGTTCGCGGCGTAGACGTAGCCGCCCACGCTCTCGCCGAACTCGTCGATGTTCTCCTGGGTGCTGACCTGGAAGAGCGGGTCGATGGAGCTCCAGCGGCCGGTGAGCGGGTCGAGCTCGCGGTACTCGAAGTGGAGCAGCCCGCTGCTCTGCACCTGCTCGCCCTGCGTGAAGCCGTACGCGTCGACGTAGCCCGTCGAGGTGCGCAGCGTGCCCGTCGGGTAGAAGCTCTGCTCGGCGCGCAAGGCACCGGCCGAGTCGCTGGCCGCGACGACCGACGTGAGGTGGTCGCCATGCAACCAGATGACGTCGTCGACGAGCAGCCGGCGCGCCGAAGCCGCGAGCAGCGACGGCACGGCAGAAGGAGCCGGGCCGCCTTTCAGCGTCACCGCGCCCGCCGATGCGGCCTGGGCGAGCCACGCGTCGGAGATGTCGATGATGCGGTCGCCCATGACGGTCTTCTCGGCACCCGAGCCTGACGCGGGCGCGAGGTCCGAGAGCACGTTGGCTGCGGTGGCCGTCGACTGGGCGCGGGCGATGCGAACGTCGCCGACCCGCACGTAGAGGTTGGCCACGCCGTCGCGCACCTCGAAGTTGGGCTCGGCGTACAGGGTCGTCGAGGCGCCTTCGACACGCTTGATGCGGTCGACGCCGGCGCCGAAGGTGAAGAGGGCGGCGGTCTGGCCGTCGCGCTCGACCTTCACGAGGCGGTTGAAGGCGTCGCGCTGGTAGGCGACCCCGGCGCGCGTCGCCGTGTTGCCACGCTCGTCCTGCGTGTAGTCGACGCTGCCTGCCTTGCCGACCGCGTTCGGCTTGGTGGCGTTGTAGGTGATGGCGCCGACGTGGGCCTTGCTCTCGGCGCCGAGGCTCGACGTGATGCTGGTGACGTTGTCGATGTCGTCGAACGCGAACGTCAGCACCTCGGGGTCGCCCGCGGAGCGCGCGAGGCCTGCCGTCTTGAGGCGCGACCACGCGTCGTAGGTGAAGGTGGCGCCGTGGCGAACGGGCGTCGTGCGCGTCACGTTCTCGGCCACGGCCAGCATGTTGCCGGCGCGGTCGCGCGAGTACGAGAGGTCGACGATGGCCGAGCCGTCTTTCAGGGTCGACTTGAGCGACGACGTGCGCAGCCGCTGGTCGAACTGGTACGCCGTCGAGGTGCCGTTCGAGTAGTCGACCTTCGCGAGCAGGCCGCGCTCGTTGTAGGTGAAGGCGTTGACGTAGTTGGGAATGGACTTGAGGCGGCCCATGCCGTCGTAGGTGCGCTGCACTTCGAGCCCGCCCGGGAAGCTGGCCGAGATTTCGCGGTCAGCGCCGTCGTAGCGGCGGCGGGTGACGAAGTTCACGCCGTCGATGGCGCGCTCCAGGTAGATGAGGTTGCCCTTGGGGTCGTAGCCGTGACGCTCGGCGCCGACGGCGTAGCGAATCTCGGCAACCTGCCCGCCCGCGTTCGTGCAGTCGGTGCAGCCCGGGAGCAGGTCGTACGTCAGGGTGACCTTCGTGTTCGCCTCGTCACCTTCGTCCCACTGCGAGAGCAGGCGGTTGGCCGAGTCGAACGTCTGGCGCACGACCTTGTTGCGCGCGTCGGTCTGCTTCACGAGGTTGCCGTTGGCGTCGTACTCGAAGCGGGTGATGCCGGCGTTCGGGTCGGTGACGCTGAGCACGCGATCGAGGGCGTCGTGCGTCTGCGACTTCACGTTGCCGTTGGGGTCTCGAATCGTCGACATGTGGCCGAGCGCGTCGTACGCGAGCTCGGTGCGGGGCTGCGGGCCCGAGGTCGTCAGCGAGCGCTGGAACGCGACGATGCGGTTGAGGCCGTCGAACTCGACGATGGTGGGCGTGTTGAAGAAGGTGCTGCCCATGTCGTTGTCGTTCTCGTCGTACAGCCGCGTGAACAGCGGGCCGTAGACCGAGCGCGTCGTCGAGCTGTCAGGCTCGACCGAAGACAGGAGCCGGCCGACGGGGTCGAACGTGAAGCGGGTGAAGGGCACGTTCGCGGGAGGCATCGTCTCGCAGGCGCCCGACGTGCTGGTCCACGGCTGGAACTCGCGGACCACGGCGCCACGGCTGTCGTACTCGGTGAAGCCCGAGACCTGCCAGGTGGTGGCGTCGACCTTCTGGCGCTTCTGATAGACGCGGCCCTTGCCGTCGAGGCAGCGGGCTTCGATGACGTCGAGGCCGCTGGTCGGCGAGCTGCGGGTCTGGAGCAGGATGCGGGTCGACGGGTCGCCGAGCTCGTAGACGAACTCCTCGGAGGGGTTGGCGTCGGTGTCGCCCTGCTCGAGCACCCGCACCACGCGGTTGTGGTCGTCGAAGCGCCACCGGGTCTGGAGCACCGGGCCTGCAGCCTGGCCATTGGCGACGGGGTACCAGTTCGATGACTGGGCCATCTGCTCCCAGGCCACGTCGACGACGTAGTCGCGCTTGAGCGACTGCACGGCACCCGAGCCCATACGAATCTCGCTCGAGATGACGTTGAGGCCGGCGGCGTCGTAGGTGGCGACCCGGCGCTGCGTCGCCGAGCTCATGATGGTGCCGGCAGGTTCGATGCGCTCGATGATGTTGCCATGCGTGTCGGTGCGGAACCGCTCGCTGACGACGTCGTTGGGGCCCGGGCCGAAGCGGTGCTGCACGCGGCTCGCCTTGCCCTGCGTGAGGCCGGTGGCGAGGCCCTCGAAGTCGTTGCCGTCGTAGAAGAAGACCGTCTCGCCGACGTTCATGCCGACGACCGCGCCTTCGGTGATGCGCTGGGGCTTGCCCAACATCCACCGGCCGCTGGTGGCGGTGCCGGGAGTGATGAACTCGGTCGAGGTGATGCGCTCGTCGCCGGTGCACATCATGCCGCACGGCTTGCCGAACGCGCCCGACTGGGTGCACGCGTCGCAGCCGCGCGGCTGCTGGGTGGTGCCGAAGTGAACGACGCCGAGCTCACGCTCCTGCACGACGTTGCCGTAGCCGTCGTAGTCGTACTCGACGCGGGTAGTGACGGCGTTGGCGACGTCGCGCTCGACCTGCGTGGTGGTGACGGCCCGTCGGCAGACGAACGAGATGGCCGGCGTGGTGGTGCCCACGTCGGCGACCGGGCAGGACTGGAACAGGTAGGCGGTGTCGGTGAGGAGCGCGAGGTTGGCGCCCATGCCGGCGTAGACGCGGCTGCGCAGCTTGGTGCCGGCGAGCGCGGGGTCGGTCTTGCCGACGTCGTAGTCTTCGGAGCGGAGGCCCGGCTCCTGCGCGTCGCGTGACATGTCAGACAGCAGCTCGAGCTCGAGCTGTTCGTACCCACGGAACTGCTTCTCGACGCCGTCGTAGAAGCCCGAGTGGTACTTGTACGTCATGATCTCCTTGAGCCCCGACGTGTCGGAGCCCGTGAGCGTCACGAACGACTCCATGCGCTTGACGGTGCTGTAGGCGTTGGGCACGCGGTTGGCCCAGGGCATGTTGGCGGCGGCGTCGCGGGCCTGCTCGGCGATGCTGGTGCCGTAGGTGATGACCTGCACCGCGCCGATGCCGTTGTCGATGCGCGAGATGAGGTTGGGCCGAACGGGGAAGAGCTCGAGGTACTGCACCTGACCCGAGGGCTGAATCCACACGATGTCGTCGGAGCCGTTGCCGTTCATGTCGGCGTAGGTGACGACGGTGTTGGTGCCGCGAACGGGCATCATGCTGCCCTGCGCGAGGTTGGCGGTGGTGAGCGTCATGACGGCGTCGAAGCGGTCGCCGTTGCGGTTGAGGGCGACGCGCACCTCGTTGCCCGAGACGGCGACGACGTCGGTGAGGCCGTCACCGTTGACGTCTTCGAGCTCCGAGACGTTCGCCTGAGAGGCGTCGAGGCCGGTGAGGGTGATGGTGGACCAGTTGGGCGACCAGTTTCCGAAGCCCAGGTTCAGCTTGTAGAGCACCTGCACGGTCTGGCCCGAGACGAGCAGCTGGGCGGGGTCCTGCAGGCCGTCGCCGTTCATGTCGGCGAGCTGCAGCGGGCTCTCGTCGAACACCGCGCCGATGTTCTGAACGATGACCGAGTTGAAGCCCGTCGTGGAGTTCGCGAGCACCTCGGTGGTCGCGCCGCCCGAGGGGGTGCGCAGCCAGTCGATGCGGCGGTCGTTGTCGTAGTCGAAGAAGCGCACGAACTTCGGGTCGGCCTGCGCCGCGTCAGCGTCGTCTTCGGGAGTGAACGAAGCCGGCAGGCCCGGCGCCGAGGAGCCGACGCAGAAGTTCGAGGCCACCCAATCGCCCGAGCCGTTGTTGCAGAGCACGGCAGGCACCTTGGCCTGGGTGATGTCGACGAAGCCGTCGCCGTTGACGTCGAGCACCTGCACGCGCGGGTCGCCGAGAATGAACGGGCTCGAGCCCGTCGTCTGGCTGCTCATGCGCGGGGTGGTGTCGAAGCTGGTGCGGCCTTCGGCATCGAGGCGGGCCATGTAGATGGAGTGCCGGCCCTGCGCGTCGGAGAAGACGACGTCGGGCAGCGCGTCGCCGTTCATGTCGACCATGGCCGCGCGGCCGGTCGAGAAGTCGACGCCACCGAGCACGCCCATGTCCTTCACGAAGGGCTTCTCGCACGACGCGTCACAGACGCCGCCGAGCGTCTTGGAGTACGCGAAACGGAAGGTGACCGGGTAGGCCGTCATGCCGCGGCCGAAGCGCGCGATGCTGGCGAGGCGCGAGGAGCCGCCCGAGACGGCGTCGGCTTCGTAGTTGAGCACGTAGGCGCGCACGAGCTCGGGCGCGGTGGTGCCCGAGAAGATTCGCACGTCTTTGAGGCGCTGCTTGAGCTGCAGGTCGAAGCCCGGCGTCGCGTTGCTGATGATGTCGGAGCGGCCTTCCCACGTGAAGCGCACCGAGTGACGCGCGGTGGCGCCTTCGTAGGCGTAGTCGATGCGGTCGAGCAGCGGATGGCCGCTCGCGTCCTTCGTCCACGTGAGGCGCATGGCGTGGGCGAACGGGTCGACGACCTGGGTCAGCTGCCAGCGCCACACCTTCGAGGTCGACGGCACCCGCACCTGGGCGGTGGTGACGGCCTGGCCCTGGGCGTCGGCGCCGAACGTGCCCACGCGGCCGTCGGGGTACTCGGCCGTCCAGTAGCCTTCTTCACCGGTGCCGCGGCTCCTCCACGTCCACTTGACGAAGCCGCCCTCGAAGCGGGCGCGGTACACCGCTTCGGTGCCCGTCTCCGAGACCTTCACGAGCTCGTCGCTGCCATCGACGACGAAGCGGTCGGTCAGGTCGTACTTCTGCAAGCCCTTCGAGGTCATGCGCTCGATGGAGAACGAGGGCATCGACCAGCCGATACCGAGGGGACCCGCGCCGGAGCCCGAGCTGTAGACGAGGTCGATGTCGGGGGTCAGGCCGGCGAACCCCTGCGGGACCTCGACCTGCACGCGATAGCGCATCGAGCCCTGGTTGCCTTCGACCGTGGCGTTCTCACCGACGCCGTCGACGCTCCCTGGCGCACCGGGCAGCACCACACGCTCGTCGGAGACACCTGCTGCCGGGTTCGCGAACGCGACGGAGGACATGACCCCCAGTCCCAAAACCACCAGTCGAGTGAGTTTCATCACGAACGGTGGTGCGGCAGGCAAACACGTTACCGTCCCACCGATCAGTGTCGGGCGCTTGGTCATGATGTGTGGTCTCCCCGGAATCAGTTCAGGGCCTTAGCGCGAATGCCGACACATTGAAAAGTTCCAACGCGCCCCCCTCGTGTCACCCGCTCCCGAGTGGCTTCTGGAGCCCTGGCCGAGTCAGGTGGAGTCGCAGGCCGGAGCCGCCGATGGTGGATGGGCGCGCGACCTGTCAGGCGACGCTGACAGCACGGGTCGGCGTCATGCTCGCCATGAGTGGCCATCACGTTCGCAAACGTTGCGCTTGAGAAGAACGCGCCGAGCGCGCCTCATGGCGAGTGATCAGGCGACGACCTGATCCGCCGGCGACGACGCAGGCGTTCGACCTCGAAGGACACATGAAACGACTGGTGACGACGATGGTGGTGTTGATCTCGGGTGCAGCGCTCGCGGGCGGGTTCGAGCTGAAGGGCGACGCCGCGAAGGGCGAGGCGCAGTTCAAGACGTTCTGTGTGTCGTGTCACGGCGAGAAGGGCGACGGCAACGGCCCCGCTGGATCGGCGCTGACGCCGAAGCCCACCAACTTCACCGACCCGGCGAACGCGGCGCGGCTCACCGACGAGTACACGTACAAGATCATCAAGGACGGTGGCGCTGCGAACGGCCGCTCCCCGTTGATGGTCTCGTGGTCGGCGGCGATGAAGGACGACGAGCTGCGCAACGTCGCGGCCTACGTGCTCAAGTTCAAGCCGGCCGCGAAGAAGAAGTAACCAGGCCCGAACGGTGTCGACGTGAAGGAGAAACGAATGAGCTTCGAAACGGCAGCACTCCTCGGGCGGCGTCCGCTGCTCCTCACGTCGATGCTGGCGGGGCTGGTGGCCTTCGCACAGCCCACGACGGGCATCACCGGCGTCGTGGTCGAGAAGGTCGACGCCGCGGGCTACTCCTACGTGCGCGTGAAGACCGCGACGGCCGAAGAGTGGGCCGCGGTGCCGCAAGCCGAGGTGGCCGTGGGCGCGAAGGTGACCATCGAGGTGCAGGCGCGCATGCAGAACTTCGAGAGCAAGACGCTCAAGCGCACCTGGCCCGTCATCATCTTCGGCACCATCACCTCGGGAGCGGCGCCCGCGGCAGCCGGCAAGCCGATGGAGAACCCTCACGCGAACGGGCTGCCCAAGACGCTCTCGACGCCGCCGGTCGACGGTACGGTGCTCGAGCGCATCGACACCGGCGTCTACACGTACCTGCGACTGAAGACGAAAGACGGCGAGACGTGGGCCGCGGTGAATCGCGCCGAGGTGCTGGTGGGCATGAGCGTGCGAATTCTGAACGCGCAGCCGATGGATGGCTTCGTGAGCCCGACGCTGAAACGAACGTTCGAGCACATCGTGTTCGGCTCGCTCGAGCTGCCGGCGGTGACGCCGAAGAAGAACTGATCAGCCGGGGCGGTCGGCCAATCGCCACCTGAGGAAAGGTGTACGCAGCGCGTCGGCGCGCTAGCCTGCCCGCCTCTCCTGTGACGAAGCCCGGCGACGAGACCATCAACGACTTCCGCGGTCCGATGGGGCGCGACCCTCTGTTGGGGTCACGCGTCGACGACTACGAGGTGCAGTCGGTCATCGGCTCGGGAGCGATGGGCATCGTCTACCGGGTGCAGCACGCCGTCATCGGGAAGCCGGCGGCGCTGAAGGTGCTCAAGCCCGACTACGCCGACGACCCCGACATGGTGCAGCGGCTCATTCGTGAAGCCCGCACCGTCAACGCCATTCGGCACCCGGGCATCGTCGACATCTTCGGCTTCGGCACCCTGCCCAACGGCCAGTCGTACATCGTGATGGACCTGCTCGAGGGCGAGCCGCTCGACGCGTGGGTGAAGCGCGAGTCTCCGGCCCCCTTCAAGAAGGTCGCCCCGATTCTCGACGAGATTCTGGGCGCGCTGCACGCGGCGCACGTGGTGGGCGTGATTCACCGTGACTTGAAGCCGGGCAACGTCTTCTACGAGTCGCACCCCGAGGCGCGCAGCCACGTCAAAATCATCGACTTCGGGCTCGCGCGCCAGGCCGACCGCGCGGGGGGCTCGGTGCGCCCGACGAACCCGGGCACGCTCATCGGCACACCGGCCTTCATGGCGCCCGAGCAGGTACTGGGCACCAAGGTGTTCCCCGCGACCGACCTCTACGCCGTGGGTGGCATCGCGTACCAGATGCTCACGGGGCGCATTCCGCACGAAGCGCCGAGCGCCATCGAGGTCATCAGCCAGAAGATGAAGTTCGACCCGGTGCCGCCGCGGCAGTGGGTGCCCTCCATCGACGAAGACGTCGACAGCTGGGTGATGATGCTGCTCGACCGGGAGCCCGACCGCCGGCCCGAGAGCGCCGACGACGCGCGCCGCATGCTCCGCCGCATCATGGAGGGCCGCACGCGCTCCGATGAGAAGCTCAAGCCCGTCGACCTGAAGACGACCGCGCGTGTCGACGTGGCCACGGCCATCGTCTCGTCGCAGCCCGGTGACGAGCCGGTGCGCAAACCCGCAGGCGTGGTGTCGTCGCCGACGCCCGTGCCGCGACGCTCGTCTGGCAGCCAGGCGCCGAGTGTTCCGCCCTCGAACAAGAAGTCGACGGTTCAGCCCGTGCACCTGCCGCCCGCAGCTGGTGGCGTGGTGCCCAAGCGCGCGTGGGGTGACGTCAAGACGGTGCTGGTCGACCCGGTGATGGCGGGCCCGCTGCCGAGCATCTCTGACTCGAGCGTGCAGAGCACCGACCCGCTGAAGCAGCCGCTGCCGCCGCGCGCCGGCAACGAGACGATTCTCGTCAGCAGCGAGACGACCGAGGGGCCGCAGCAGTCGCCCTTCAAGCAGACGCAGCCGGTGCCGCCGCTCGACCAGAACCGCACGCAACCGGTGCCGCCGGTCGACGTGCGGCCCCACGAAGACTCGGCGCGCGTGGTGCCCACCGAAGAGAACGACCTGCCGGGGGTCTCGAAGTCGAAGCTGCCGTTCATCATCATTGGCCTGCTCGTGCTCATCATCGTCGTGGGCGTGGTCGGCCTCGTCGTGTTGAGCGGCAAGTAGCTCCGAAGGAAACGCCATGTCGCTCCTCGTCCTCGCGCTGCTCGCCGCTGCGGAGCCGCTCCCCACGCTCGACGCCTTTCTCGACGGAGACGCGCACGCGCCGCGCTCCATCGACGTCGACGCCCGGGCCCGCGACGCCGCCTCGAACGTCTTCATCTCGCAGTGGGAGCCGCGCACCGGCGTGCCCACGTCGGTCTTCCTGCCCAGCGCGCCCCTCGGCGCCCGCGCCCCGAAGGACCTCGGGCTGACGGCCGAAGAGATGGCGCGCCGCACGCTCTTCACGCTCGCGCCCCTCTACAAGTTGCACCCGCTCGACGCGGTGAAGCTGCCCATCGACCAGGTACACGACCTGGGTGAAGGCGCCATCGTCGTCTCGTTCTCGCGGCGGGTGAACGAGCTGCCCGTCTTTCGCGAGCGCGTCGCCGTGGTGCTGAACCAGGGGCACGAGCCCGTCGGCGTGCTGGGCGCGTTCTCACCCTTCCCTGCGTCGACGCGCTCCTTCTCGCTCACCGCGAAGACGGCGCTCGACGTGGCGCTCGAGCACACGTCACCGCGTGGGCAGGCGCTGCGACACCAGCAGGTGCTCTTCGCGACCGACACCGAGCTGCTGCCGGCGTGGCAGGTCGAGGTCGACACGGCGGCGGGCCCGTACACCGTCGTCGTCTCGGCGAAAGACGGCCGTCTGCTCAGCCGCGTCCCGCGCACGTTCGACTTCTCGTTCCGCGTCTGGGCGAAGGCGAGCGCGCCCTTCACGCCGCTCGACAGCCCCGAAGGCGACACGGTGCCGCACCCGACCGGCCTGCCCGATGGCTGGGCGCCGGCGATGCTGACGCCTGCGGTGCTCGTCTCGCTCGACCACGCCGGGCTCTCGACGATGGACCCGTGGCTGCCGATGGGTGCGACGTCGCTCTCGGGCAACAACGTCATCGCCTACGCCGACCTCTACGGGCCCGATGGGCGCAACGACCCGGCGGCAGGCCTGCCGCGCTTCGCCGACGGCGGCGTTCCGCCCGGTGACGTGCTGCCCGACGGTGGCACCTCGCGCTCGCTCGCCGACCCGTTCGCCACGGCGACTGGAGGCGCCTTCGACTTCGTGTGGAACCCGCTGCTCGAGCCCACCGCGAACGACACGCAGAGCCACGCCGCTGCGACGCACGCCTTCTTCGTCACCAACTGGCTGCACGACCTCTTCTACGACGTGGGCTTCGCCGAGACGGCCGGCAACGCGCAGCTCGACAACAAGGGCCGCGGCGGGCGGGCGAACGACCCGTTGCTCGTCGAGGTGAACGACTTCGCGGGGCTCAATGACGGGCGCTTCGTCAGCGCTCCCGATGGCGTGTCGCCGCGCCTGCAGCTCTTTCCCGTGCAGCCGCTCGGGCGCTCGACGGTGGCGTTCTCTCCTTCGCTGGGAGTCGATGCTGGCAGTGGCGCCGCACCGATGCGGGCCGGCACGTGGAACGTCTCGGCGCAGGTGGTTCAGCTCGCGAGCGTCGATGGTGGCCTCGACGTGTGCGGGCCGTTGCTGAACGCGGGCGCGCTCTCGGGGAAGGTGGCGTTCGGCGTCGCGTCGGGGCCGTGCGGCTCGGTCGCGGGCCTCGACGACCTGGCGGCCGATGCGGGTGCGGTGGGCCTGTTGATTCAGAACGGCTTCGACACGCGCGAGCCCGGCATCACGTGGCCCACGCAGGTGCTCGACGGTGCGCGCGCCACGGCCCTGCGAGCGGCGCTCGACGCGGGCACCACCATCACCGCGACGCTGGAGCGCACCGCCGTCGTCGGCCGCTCCACCGCCTTCGACACCACCATCGTCGCCCACGAGTGGGGCCACCTCTTGTCCTCGCGGCTCGTGGGTGACGCGAACGGCCTCGCGGCGAACCAGAGCCGCGGTCTCGCCGAAGGCTGGAGTGACTTCGTCGCGCTGCTGACCACGCTCGAAGCGGCCGACCTGCAGAAGCCCAACAACGCCGACTGGCGTGGTGCCTTCGCCATCGGCGGCCACCAGCGCAGCGCGACGGGCTACGCGGGCGAGAGCCTCGACGCGCACTACTTCGGCGTGCGGCGCTTCCCCTACTCCATCGACCCGATGCGCAACGCGCTCACCTTCCGTCACATCGTGAGCAACGTGCCGCTGCCGACGACGGCCCCCATCAGCCCGGCGAACGGCGGCGGCGGCAACGACAACGCCGAGGTGCACAACGCGGGTGAGGTGTGGGCCTCGGCGCTCTGGGAGGGCACCACGCGCGTGCTGAAGGACCCGCGCTTTCCCACCTTCGACCAGGGCCGACGCTCCGTGCTGCGGCTGCTCGTCGCGTCACTCAAGGCCACTCCAGTGAACCCCACCTTCGTCGAGGCGCGCGACGCGCTGCTCATCACGGCGAAGGCCACCGGGCCGGGCGAGTTCCAGTCGTTCCTCGACGGGCTCGCGGTGCGCGGCATGGGCCTGTCGGCGCAGGCACCGAACCGGCGGTCGCTCACCAACGCGCCCGTGATGGAGGACTTCACCAACGCCGGCGCGCGCTGGGCGGTGCTCGACGTCAGAGCCCTCGAAGACCGTGACGCCTGCGACAACGACGGCGTGCTCGACGTGGGAGAGACGGGCCGCGTGCAGCTGCGCCTCATGAACGTCGGCTCGCGCGCCTTCACGAACTCACGGCTCAACCTCGCGTCGGACGAGGCGGTGCTGGTGCTGGGCGAGCGTTTCGTGACGGCGACCGCCGAGCCCTTCACGCCCGTCGAGGTGACGGTGACGGCCGAGCTGCGCGCCGACCTGGGCAACGTCGCGCAGTCGCGCATCTTCATCACCTCGGCCGACCCGCTCGTCGAGCAGGCGCCCGTCACGCGTTCGATTCGTTTCAACACCGACATCAAGGCCTCGGCGAAGGAGGGCTTCGAAGCCGATGTGTCGAAGTGGGAGTTCGACCGCGCGGGCGTGCCGTGGGAGCACCAGTTTCGCGTCGTGACACCCGCGAACGCGATTCTGCGCAACACGCTCTTCGGGCAGAACTCGCCGGTGGCGGGCCTGAGCTGGGCGACGACGCCGCTCCTCACGGGGCCTTCGGGGAGCACGCCCGTCACCCTCTCGTTCACCCAGACGTACGCCTTCGAGTTCGACACGGCCAACATGCGCGCGTGGGACGGCGCGCAGCTTCAGCTGTCTGTGGACGATGGGCCGTTCACCCTCGTTCCCGCCTCGGCCATCAGCCGCACCATCAACGGCAGCACCGTCACCGGCTACGACGGCGCGCTCGAGGCCAACACGGCGAACCCCCTCGCGGGGCAGCAGGCCTTTCGTGGCAGCGCGATGAACCAGCGGGTCACGGTCACGCTCGATGGGCTGCAGAACCACGGCTTCCGCGTGCGCTTCGTCATCGGCACCGACACCGGCGGCGCGGCGACCGGGTGGACGCTGGATGACGTGGAGTTCACCGGGCTCTCGGCGACGAGCCTCCCCTTCAACGAGGTCTCGAGCCACGCCGCGCGGTGCGTGAACAAGCCCCCGGTGCTGCAGGCCAGCTTCCCGCAGAACGTCGACGAGCGAACGCGCGTCACCTTCCAGCCGCCGCCGGCGACCGACCCGAACAACGACCCCATCACCTTCTCGTGGGTGCAGACGAGCGGGCCGACGGTGACGATTGCGGGAGACCAGTTCGACGCGCCCGAGGTGCGCAGCGACACGCAGCTGCTCTTCACGGTGACGGCAGACGACGGGCGCGGCGGCATGACGTCGCAGCCGGCCATCGTGGTGGTGCGCAACGTCAACCGGGTGCCGACCTCGAGCGCCGGGCCGGAGCAGACGGTGCAATCGGGCCAGACCGTCACGCTCGCGGGCGTCGCGATGGACCCCGATGGCGACACGCTGGTGGTGCGGTGGTCGCAGCTGGGTGGGCCGGCCATCACCTTCTCGAGCCTCGACGCGCTCGACGCGACGTTCGTGGCGCCAGACGTGAAGACGCCCAGCGAGGTGAACCTCGAGCTGAACGTGAGTGACGGGCCCGCGGCCGCTCCAGCGGCGAGGGTGACCATCGTGGTGACGCCGAAGCAGGGCTGCGGGTGTTCGTCGTTCGAGGGCTCGCTCGCGCTCGGAGCGCTGGCGTTCTTCCTGCGGCGGCGTCGCGCGAGCTGAAGAGAGAGCGCGCGCGGTCAGACCCGAGAACGCAAAGAAAGCGGTGCGCGTGGGGGTGCTCCGAGGAGCGAGTCGGCATCGACGTCGCGCTGCAGCCGTCGCTCGTGTGGCCTCGTCGGAGTCGTCTCGCACGCCTCGCTCGACTGGAGGCGGGTCGATGAGTTCAGTCGTTCAGTCGAGGTGACTGCTCCTTCACGAAGGGTGCAACCGGGCTGATCTTCACCTCTTGATCAGCGCCAGCGCCGCCGTGTCGAGCATGGAGCGCAGCTCGTTCATCGCGGACCGCGAAATCGGCGTCACCACGGTGGACTGAAACACCATCGACACCAGGAGCGGTTTCAGCGCTCCGCTCGCAGGCCGCCGAGCAGTTTTCGCGTCAGGCCACCGCTGCTGTGTTGGAATGCGCGCATGCTTCTCGCCCTCGCGCTCTCCCTCTCGCTCTCAGCCACGCCGGCGCCCCAGTCGTCTGGCATTCACCTCTCGGCGACGGCCGACCGCAGCGCGTTTCTCCTCGCGCAGGGCCCGCCGCCGCTGCCGGTTCGTCAGGAAGACCTGCAGCCCGTCGGCTCGAGGCAGCTCGAGCTGCAGCGGCAAATCGACGCCATCAACGACGACCTGCGCGGGCTGAAGACCGACTGGCCCACGGTCTCGGTGGTGCTCGCGTACCTGGGCTTCAGCGTCTCGCCCATCGCGCTCATCGGCCTCCTCTTCGTGGCGCTCGGCTCGGTCACCATTCCCGCCATCACCATCGCGGGCATCGTGATGCTCGTCGTCGGCCTGGGTGGGCTCGCGCTCGGCATCGTGGGGGTCGTCACGGGCATCTCGGCGTCGACAGCCGCGACGAACACCCGCAACGACCTGCTGCGGCAGCGAGGCGAGCTCGAGCGTGAGCTCAAGGGCCTCAAGGGCGGGGCTCCCGGAGTCGACCGCTCCTTCGAGTCGTCACCGCGGCTCATCACCATCGCGGCGTTCTGAGGCCATGGCTCCTTCCCGGTTCTACACACGCGCGTTCGCCCTCGGCACCATCGCGGTGCTGGGCTCGCTGCTGTTCCGCACGCTCACTCCTTTCGTCGTGCCCATCATCTGGGCCACCCTGCTCGCGTTCATGCTGCACCCGCTGAACCGGCGGCTGCGCGCGAAGTGGCCGACGAAGCCGGGGCTGGCGGCCGGGCTGCTCACGCTCGGGCTCATGGTGCTGGTTGGCGGGCCCATCTCACTCTTCCTGTTCGCGTTTCTGCGGCAGGCCTCGACGCTGCTGACGGGGTTTCAGAACGAGGCGCACGACCGCAAGCTGCCGGCGCTGCAGTTGGTGCTCGAGTTCAAGCCGGTGCAGGCGGTGCTCGAGACGGCCAAGGAGTTCACCTCGCTCTCGAAGGAGCAGATTCTCGAGCAGGCGAACGACGCGGCGCAGACGGTGCTGCAGCAGCTCGCGTCGCTCGGTGGCACGGTGGTGCTCGGCGCGTTCTCGGTGGTGACGCAGTTCGGCCTGACGCTGTTCCTGCTCTTCTTCTTCCTGCGTGATGGGCGCGAGATGCTGGAGCGCGCGATTCACCTCGTGCCGTTGTCGACGGAGCGCAAGGACGAGCTGTCGAGGTCGCTCGGCGGCGTCACGCGCGGCGTGGTGGTGGGCACGCTGGTGACGGCGGTGGTGCAGGGCACGCTCATCGGCATCGGGTTCGCCATCGCGGGGCTGCCATCTCCGCTCGTGTTCGGAGCCATCGGCGCCGTCGCGTCGCTCGTGCCCGTCGTGGGCACCGCGCTGGTCTGGGTGCCTGCGGCGCTCTCGTTGCTCGCGTTGGGCCAGTCGGGGTGGGCGCTGTTCCTCACGTTGTGGTCCATCATTCTCGTGGCGGGCAGCGACAACGTGATTCGGCCGCTGGTGGTGTCGTCGTCGACGAACGTGTCGACGCTGCTCGTGTTCGTCGGCGTGCTCGGTGGCGTCAGCGCGTTCGGCTTCGCCGGCATCTTCCTGGGGCCGGTGCTGTTGACGCTGGTCGCAGCGCTGTTGCGGTACGCCGACGAAGCTGGCGTGGGCCGGCACCCTTCTCCGTCGCAGCCGCCGCAGGTGCCCGTCGCAGACAGCGCACCACCTGCGCCGTTGCCGCCACCTGCCAGCGTGCCTCCGACCTGAGCGCCCTCACTTCAGGTACGGGCCCTTCACCTCACCCCAGCCCCAGCGCGGCATCGGCTCCTCCGTCACCTCGGGCGGGCGGTCGAGCCGCGAGTTGATGACGGCGAGGCGGCTGCCCCACTCGAGGTAGGCGACGAGGGCCGAACGAAACTCCGGGTCGTCGGGCAGACCGCAGGCGTCAGCGCTCTCGAGCAGCAGCTGGAGCCAGCGCGTACGCTGCTCATTCGTCAGGGCGCGCCCCAGGTGTCGGCGAATCATCTCGGCGTGGCCGCCGTGTTCCGCGCTGTACCGCGTGGGCCCACCGAGCACTTCACCGATGAAGTGCGCCACGTGCTCGGCGTGCCGAGGCGACATCTGCGCGAAGACGGGCCCCAACACCGCGTCGTCGACGACGCGCGCGTAGAAGTGTCGCAACGTGTTGCGCAGCGGCGCCTCGCCACCGAGCCATTCGAACAAAGAGGGTGGAGTCATGCGCTGACGATGCGGTGCCCGCCGAGCCGCGACAACGCACCATTCGGTAAGGTCGGCCATGGCCTTCAGCCTTCGACGTGAGTTCTCGTGTCCAGTCGAGCTGGCGCTCGAAGTGCTGGGCGGCAAGTGGAAGGTGGTGCTGCTGGCGCACCTCAAGGAGCGCCCGCGTCGGTACGCCGAGCTGCGAAGGCTCGTGCCCCGATTGAGCGACAAGATGCTGGCCCAGCGGCTGCGCGACCTCGAGGAGCTCGGGCTGGTGCGACACCGAAAGCAACGCGGCTTCTCGGAATACGCGCTGACAGCGAGGGGCCTCACGCTCGGCCCGGCGCTGACGGCGCTCTACGACTGGGGCACGGCGTTGGCGCCCGAGGTGGGAGCGAGCCTGAGTCAGCCCTCGTGACGCAGGCAGCGCTCAGTCGACCAGCACCACGTCGACGCCCTCCTGGCGCGGCGGCTCGGACGAGGGGTCGACGAACAGCCACTCGAGCAGCGCGCGGTAGAAGCCGAACAGCGGCAGCCGCTGCGCCACCTCGTCACGCACGCGCTCACGGGTCGACTTGAAGCTGGCGTGGCTCTCGCGGGTGAGCCGCTCGCGCTCGTGGAGGAAGTTCGACAGCGGCTGCACCTGAATCTCGAACGTCTTGCCGGCCCAGTGCACGACCGATTTCAGCGCCGTCCACCCCGACTGCTTACGCGAGGGCCGCTGCAGGTAGTCCTTGCTCTCCACGAACTGGAGCCGCTGATGCAGCTCGTCGACGGGCAGGCCACGCGCCTCGAGCTGCTGCGGCGGGAACGAGAGGGTGAGCAGCTGCTCCTGCAAGCGGTACGCGTCTTCTTCGCCGCCGACGACGAGCTTGATGCCGAAGACGTCTTTCACGTACCGGCTCAGGTGCTGCAGCTGCTTGTCGCGCAAGACGATGCGGTCGAGGTCGAAGAGCTCGTCGACCACCTTGTTCCAGATTTCTTCTTCGGCCTTGATGCGCGTGAGCACGCGGTAGACGTTGGCGGGGTTGGGGCCAGTGGGCTCGTACTCGACGACGTTCGAGACGAGGGTGGCCCGCATCCACCCGCGCTGCTCGGCGATGGCCAGCCTCGCGAGAATGCGGGTGCCCAGGTCGAGGTCGGTCGAACGGGCGAGCTCGTCTTCGGTGACGTCGACGGTGATGGTGAAGCGCTCGTGCGTGTGTTCGACCTCGCCGATGGCCGAGCTGCGCAGGCCGAAGGTACCGAGCAGCTGCTGCGCCAGCAGGCCCGCGAGCGCGTGCAGGTCTCGCTCTCCGCGGCGAATCATCGCGGTGAACTCGGCGCGCGCCTGCGACAGCTTCGTGCGCGAGAACGTGAGCCGCCCACCGCTGCCCGACTCGAGCTCGGCGCGGGCGGCCCTGAGCGAGACGACCAGCTCGTTCAGCGCCGGTGCCTGACTCACCATCCACAAGGGGGAGCTGGCGTTCTCGACCTCTCGCGCGTCCATGGCCGCGGTCCTACCGCGATTGGAGTTGGCAGACAGGTCTCTCGCGACCCGCGCGGGGTCAGCATTGGCCCATTGCGGGCAATGATGTCGGCTCGCATCGTTGAGAGGTGAAAGTTCCTCCGGCCATGGCGAGCGGCATTGCGGGGCTGCAGCGCGCGACGCAGCGGCTCGACCGCGCCGCGAGCGCGACGGCCATGCCGGTGGACAAGGTGACGCTGTCGGGCGCCGGTGGCCTCGACGTGGAGCCGGTCGTCGAGAGTCTGTCGGCGTCGCACGCGTTTCGCGCGAGCCTCAAGGTGATTCAGTCGTCGGATCAGATGTCGAACGACCTGCTCGAGCTGCTCACGCGCCGCTGATCCAACGCCGAGCGCAGCCTCGCCTCGCCACAACGCAGCACGATGAATCCCGCAATGCGCAGGGCGGACGCGACCCGCAGCGCCTCGCCTCGACGTGGCACGATGACGCCACGTCCAGCCGAGCGCCTCGCCTCAACGCAGCACGATGAACGCCGCCATGCACGCGGCGGAGCCGACGCAACGGAGCGCCTCGATGGGCTTCGCCCACGCCTTGCCCTCGAGCAGCGCGGGAATCGTCGTCGTCGCGAGCGCGATGCAGGCGGCAAAGGCGAGCCGCCACTC
>JAACJQ010000120.1 GCA_016879935.1 Archangiaceae bacterium
CGTCGTGGAACCCGGCCACGGTGATGCCACAGGGCCCCATCACGCGCTGGCTGTTGGGCGGGCCGAAAGACAACGAGCTGCCCCTGGCCTGTCGGACGCGCGGAGCGGACTTCACGGCGAACGTCGGCTTGATGGACACTCCGATGCTGCCGTCGATGCTCGAGCTCGTTCCTGGGGGGTTGCTCTCGTACGTCGGGCCCGATGGCGGCGTGGTCGATGTGCGCACGCTCGCTCGGCCGTCCAGGTACCAGCGGAGCACGGGCACCGATGGGCTCCCGGTGGTCACGCTCTCGTTCAATCTGTGCGTCGACAACCCTCCAACGCTGTGGATGACGGGCTTCTTCGCGCAGAACGGCAACCCGGTCTGTTCTCCGATTCGCTGAACGCGCGGTCGACAGAACGGCCAATCGTGAATCGCTGATCAGTTGAGCCGCCGAACGTTGGCCACTCGGCGGCTGGCGAATCGCGCGCGGTCTCCAGTGAGACAGTTCACTCGAGCCAGGCGACATCGACGTTCGCGTCGAGCAAGTAGCCGGCGTCGACGGTTCGCAGCGCGGGCCCGAGACCGAGCTCCCGCAGCCGGCGAATCGCCATGTACACGCGCGCCGCAGCCGACTCGGCGAACATCTTCTCGCCCGGCCAACCCGCCTCCTGCACGTCTCCCGCCGAGAGTGCCTGCCCCGCCGAGCGCAGCCGCGCCTCCACCAGCGCCACGAGCACGCGCCGCAACGGCCCACGCCGCGAGAAGTCGAAACGCTCCGAGCCGACCTGTACACGCCGCCCATCACGTGACACCCGCAGCGCCATCGTCGACGTCTTCGTGACGAGCGGACGCTCCTTCAACGCGCGGATTCGCCTCGGCCAGCTCACGTCGTCGGTGAACCGCGCCGCCGCCTCGAGCTCGTCGAGCCTCGCCGCCGCCAGCCGTGCATCACCCGCCGCCATCGCGACCCGCACCAGCCCTTCGCGGGCTTCGAGCTCGCCTTCGAGGTCGTCGAGGTCGACCACGCCGTCGAGCGCCGCCAGTAGCGGCTCCGTCGTCTTCGAGAGCCGCGCCTCGTGCACCGCGAGCCGCGCGAGGTGGAACTCGTCGTGAATCGACGCGAAGACCGCGCGCCCCCGGGCCAGCGCCTCGCGCGCTTTGTCGGCGTCGCCTGCGTCGTCGAGCGTCTCACCCAGGTTGCACGACGCGATGCCCTCGAGCCGCGGTGCCTTCGCCAGCACGGCCGCCGCCTGGGCGCGCGCCTGCGCGGCCTTCGCGAGGGTCAAATCGCCTTCGGCGTGCGCGAGCCGGCCCAGCGCCTGCTCTCCCATCGCCACGAGCCGATGGTCACGCGTCGTCTTCGCCAGCTCGAGCGCGCGAAGGCCGTGAGCGCGGGCCTCGTCGTAGCGGCCCAGCGGGCGGAGCGTGAAGCACAGAAACGCGTGGCTCCAGCCGATGCGGCTGTCGGCCTCGTTTGCCTGGGCGAGCCGAAGGGCCTGCTCGAACGGCCCCAGCGCTTCGCGAAACCGCCCGCGAATCGCGTCGACGCGACCCAGCGAGAGCAGCAGGTCGATGCGAAGGCTGGGCTCGAGCGTCGTTAGCGCCAGCGTCTCGAGCAGCACGCGTCGGTGCAGCTCTTCGGGGCCCTGGGTGACGAGCAGCGGGTCGAGCGTGATGGCGAGCGTCGCGGTGAGCGCCGGGTGGTGCTCGCGAGCCCACTCCCACGCGGCGAGCAGGTCGTCGCGGCCGCGCATCAGCTTCGCCCACGTCGTCACCTCGTCGGCGCGCGCGGGGTGAGGCCGTGCGAGGAAGGCGGCGTGGCGCGCGCGTGCGGCGTCGAGCGTGGAGCGACGGCTCGCGAAGTCACGCACGCTGTCGAGCAGCCGGTACTCGTCACCTTCGACCTGCAGAAGCGAGGCGAGCGAGAGCCGCTCGAGCACGTCGAGGTCTCCATCGTACACGGCGCGCGCGGCGTCGGCGTCGAAGGCGCCGTGGAAGACGCTCAACGCCGTCAGCGCCTCGGCGTCGCTCTTCGACACCAACGAGACCGCGGCTCCGATGGCGGCGTCGAGCGGCGCGCCACTGACGCCGTGCGCACGAATCTCCGAGAGCACCGCGTCGGCGCCGAGCGCAGCGACCCGCGCGGCGACCAGCTCGACCGCGAGCGGCAGGCCATTCGTCGCGGGAATCAGCGCCGTCGCCTCGGCCATCGGCAGCGCACGGTTCGGCGCGAGGCGATGCACGTGATGGAGCAGCAGGTCGACCGCGGTCGCCGCGGGCAGCGGGCTCAGCGGCACCACGTGCTCGTCGGCGAGCCCCAGCGGGCCGAACGCGCAGACGAGGAACCGGCAGCGCTCGGTCGCGTCGAGCAGGTCGCTCAGCACGCTCGCCGTCACCTCGGCCACGGCGTCGACACCATCGAGCACGACGACGCTCGAGCGCGCCTCGAGGTGTTCGGCGAGGCGCGAGAACGTCACCCGCACGTCGCGTGAGCGCAGCTTCAGGCCTGCCGCCGTCGCGATGCGCTCGAGCACGAGCCGGCGGCTGGTGGCGTGGTCGAGCACGGCGCCGAAGGCTCGCGGGGCCAGCCTCTTCGTCACCGCGCGGGCCAGCGTCGTCTTGCCGACTCCGGGGGCTCCACGCACCGTCACCAGCCGGCCACGTTCGAGCGCCTGCAGCACCGACGTCAGTTCGTCATCACGACCAATCACGCGGCGCGCAGCGTCTCACATTCGCGACCGGCGTTCTCACGGCTCACAGGAACGCGACCAGTCCACCGACCAGGTACACGAGGGAGCCCACGCTCGAGCACGCCAGACACGTGAAGCCGACGGTCGGCAGCTCGTCACGACGCATGAGCCACCACCCGAGCGGCACTCCGAGGGGACTCGTCGCGACGACGGACACCATCAACGGAAACGGCTCGGGCAGTGGAAAGGTCGCGGGCCGGTGGCGCCACGTCAGCCAGAGCGAGAGGGCGCACCAGCTGATGATGACGCTGAACCAGAACACCCGCGGGCCGAGGAAGAGCAGCATGGTTCCCCCGGCTTCGACGAGACGACTTCAGCGACGAGCGGCGCGAGCGCCCTTGCTCGACCGGGTGGCCGCCACGCGACGACGCGCGGGACGAGCGACGGTCTTGCTCGCGCTCTTCTTCGCGGGCGCTGGCGGGGGCGCGTCGGTGACGGCCGGCATCTGGGTGAGGCTCTGGCGGCGGGCCTGAATGGCGGCGTAGCGCTCCTTGCGGGCGAGCAGCTCGCTCTTCACCTGGTCGAAGTACTCGCGGCCACCCGGCACCACGGCCTGGCCATCGATGACCTCGGGAGCGCCCTGCACCACGATGGGCCACTGGGGCATCGCGGTGTCGATCTGCTTGAGGCGCGCCGTCAGCAGCGAGCGAACGATGGTGAGGGTGTCGAGCGACGGCGGTGGGTTGTTCCCCAGCAGCACCAACGCGAACAAGCCCGGCTTCCCGACTTCATCGAAGCCCTTCATGGTGAAGGCCTCGACAATCGTGAACCCTGCCCCCAATTGCCGCGTGTTCAGCTCTCGCGACAAGTCCGACAGCTTCGTGTCCAGCCTCACGTCGTCGTACATGGGAATCGGGAATACACGAGTCGATTCCCCGAAGGGAACCCCTCCCCGTGTGATTTCGCGGTGTTTGGGCGGTTGGAGCGGTCGAAGTCTTCGTACTTCTTGAGAAAAACTGCTGATCCGCAGCGGCTCAGCGGTGGGCGAGCAGGCGGAGCTTCGCGGCCTTTTTCGGGGCCTTCGCGATCTTCGGCGCAGGGGTGGTGAGGGGCTTGTTCGACTCGATGGCCTTCACCGCGAGGGACGAGGCGCGCACCACGTCGATGCTCGAGAGGTCGCCGTCAGCCGTGAACCGGGTGAGGTGCACCAACTTCACCTGGCCTGAAGGGCTCTTCACGGTGAGCTCGAGGCCCTCTTTGAGGGAGCGCGCGGTGACGACCGCATCACGCGGGCCACTCGTGACGCAGGTCATGCTGACGCAGATGTTCTCGCGAAAGGGTTCGGCGTCGCGGCTCAGGAGCACACGCTCTCCGGTGGCCCAGGCGGGGGCGGCGAGGGCGACGACGGCGGCGAGGATGAAGGAGCGCATTGAGGAGTCCCTGTGCACGGTGTCTGCCAGCTCGATTCCGCGAGCCCGCCCGAGCCTTCCCGCCTGATCGACAGGGGTTGGCATGCAAGGAGACGAAGCGGGTGGACTGCCGATGCACCAGAGGTGGGAACCGATCACGAGCACAGTTGTGGGCACCGCATTGGGCGCACGCTGACGGGTGCCGTGGAAAGCCGCGAGGTGGCGGGTGACGGCTCTGCTATGCAGCGCCCATGGCTCTCTTGCGAGCGGTCCTCAACTTCGTGGTGGCTGGCGCGCTGGTCGGCATTCTCACCGTGACGCTGGTCGGGCCGAAGCTCATCACCTGGGACAACACGGCCGGGAACGGTGACGGCATGTGCATGTGCGGCATCGCCGCGGGCCGGGGCGCTGACACGTTGATTACGTACCAGATGCGTGGCGTCGCCGGCGGAGCGCTGCTCGGTGCCATCGCAGGTGCGGTGATTCTGCTGCAGCGTCGCAAGAAGGTGGCGTCGACTCCGGCCGCGCCGCCGCCCGCGACACCCGCCGCGTGAGACGTTGGCTCGCGACGGCGGAGTCGAACTGGGCAACCCGTGAGACGAAGCCCCAAGCGAGCCTGAGGAGCGGCGGCTCCAACATCACTGCCGAACCATGCCGCGGCGACGTTGGCTCGCGACGGCGGAGTCGAACTGGGCAACACGTGACGCGCTCGCCCGCTCGGCAGTAGCGTCGAGGCTCATGGCAGCGCTCACCAGTTGGCTGAAGTTCCGCGACTGGCTCTCCGACGACATTCTCGGTGGGCCAAAGCTGCTCAAGGCCTCGTGGGTCATCAACGCGCAGAAGGGCGGCACGCTGCCGTTCGTGCTGGTGCTCATGTGGGCGTACGACTGCTGGACGCCGACCGCTTGGACGTACCTCGCGCTCCACGGAAGTTATGGGTTGTGCTGGCTGCTCAAAGACGCCGCGTTTCCCGACCCGAATTGGGAGAAGCGCGTCACCTTCGCCGGCGCCTTCTTCATGTGGGCCGGCGCGCTCGCGCTGTATTGGATTTCACCGTGGCTCATCGTGAGCCGGCGCATCGAAGCGCCGACGTGGCTGCTGGGCGTCGCCACGCTCGTCTACGTGATGGGCGTCGTCATCATGATGGGCAGTGACGCGCAGAAGTTCTTCACGCTGAAGGCGAAGCGCGGGCTGATCAGCGATGGCTTCTTCGCGCGCATCAGGCACCCGAACTACCTGGGCGAGATGATGCTGTACGGCTCGTTCGCGGCGCTGACGATGCACTGGGCGCCGTGGCTCGTGCTCGCGTGGATCTGGCTCGGCGTGTTCGTGCCGAACATGATCAAGAAGGAGCAGAGCATGTCGCGGTACCCCGAGTGGGCGGCGTACGTGAAGCGCTCCGGGTTCCTGTTGCCGAGGGTGTTGCCAGTGGCCGCGCCGTCGCCTGCGATGGAAGCGCCCAGGGCCGTTCAGCCGTGACGTGATGGGCTATCGGCACGCCATCGTCATGAGCGACAAGCCGGGCGTCTCGTCCACGCGCTCCGACGGTTGCCGGCTGCATGAGGTGAGGTGGAACGAGCTGCCGGTAGACGTCGCGGCAGCGGAAATCGACGGCGTCATCTTCGACGATCCGCGTGCCACACACACCGAACTGCCGTCGGTCATCGCGACGCTGCCGAACGTGCGATGGGTGTCGATTGAAGCGCGCTCCATCGCGATGCTCACGCCGAGCGCGCTGCCCAGGCTGGCTGACCTTGTGATCAGTGGCACGACCGACGTCGTGATGCCGAAGGGCCCCTGGCCCGAGCTGCGAATGCTCCGCGCGCGTGAGGCGAAGGTGAAGCTTCGCGCCGACGAATTGCCGGTGCTCGAATCGGCGGAGCTGCGCGTCAAGACGAAGGCTGACCTCTCCGAGGTGGGAAGACTTCGGCGGCTGCGCGCGCTGCGAATTGGGCCAGTGAGAGCCGACGCGACAGTGGCCGCGTTGGCGGAGCTGCCGCTCACGTCACTGCACTTCGAGCGCGGGACGATTGCCGAGCTCGACGGGCTGTTGCGGTGGCCGAAGCTCGAGACGTTCGGCGCCTTCCGATGCACGGGCTTGAAGAACGTCGACGCGCTGTCGAAGCTGAAGGCGTTGAGGTCGGTGGTCTTCGTGGGCTGTCGTGACCACGGCGGGGTGTTGTCGAAGGCGGTGACGAAGCTGCGCGCGCGTGGCATCGATACGGAGTTGTCATGAACAAGAAGCCGCGCATCTTCGGAATGTCGTTCGCCAGCGTGTACCCGCTGTACCTGCAGAAGGTGACGAAGAAGGGTCGAACGAAGCGTGAGCTCGACGAGGTCGTCGCCTGGCTCACCGGCTACGACGAGAAGAAGCTGCAGAAGGTCATCGACGCGCAGGTCGATCTCGAGACGTTCTTCGCCAAAGCGCCGCGGCTCAACCCGAACGTGGGGCTGATCACCGGCGTGGTGTGCGGCGTGCGCGTCGAAGACATCGAAGATCCGCTGATGCAGAAGATTCGCTGGCTCGACAAGCTGGTCGACGAGCTCGCCAAGGGGAAGAAGCTCGAGAGCGTTCTTCGCTGAGGCGCGGCGTGATGTCAGACCGGTGGCGAAGAAAGACTCTCAACGCGCGCCAATCATCGGCAGCAGCTGATCAGCCACGCCATAGAGCAACGAGATGCTCGTGGTGTCGCTCTTCGAGTCCCAGTTCTGCAACAGAATGGCGGCCTTCCCGTCGCAGCGGCCGACGAGCAACTGGCCACGGTCTTCGACTTTGCACTTCGCCGCTGCGAGCCCCTCCTTCATGTCCTTGAACACGGCCGAGGCCTTCTTGTTGTCGAGCCCGCTCTCGAGCTTCGTGCCAATCGCGAACACCTTGCCCGCCGACAGATAGACCTGCGCGTCGCTCGAGGTGCACTTCGAGACGGTGTAGCTCGCTCCCGTCGGCGTCTGGCCGGGCGACTCGGCCCACGACCCCGTGCACCCCAGCGCCTTCTGCGCCGGCTTCGCGTCGACCCCGAGGGCCGAGTCGAACGTGTGCGCGTAGTCGAGCTCACCTGATGGGCCGGCCAGCGCCGTCGTCGTGAGGAGTGCGCCGAAGAGAGCCATGGTTCGCATGACGCCTCGACCCGTCAGCTCGCACCCATGTGCAGAGTTCCGACGGTCAGCGCTTGCGCATGAACGTGCGCAACCCCACCTCGCAAGTTCCGTGGCTGCACCTGGTCTGCCGGCTGCATCGAGTGGCCGCCATGAACGCCATGCTCCTCCTCACGCTCCTCGCCGCTCGTGAGCCGCTCAAGGTTCCGGGATGGACGCCGCCTCCTCCTGCGGAGAAGAAGGTCGAGCTCGTCGATGCGCCTGCGCCGAAGCCCGATGACGGCGTCGTGCTGTTGGCGCCGCTCCCCGAGAAGTCGCCCGCCGATCGTCGCGTGGGCCTCAGCACCGGCATCGGGCTGCTCGCGCTGTCTCCGTCGCTCGAGCTCGAGGTCGCTCCGATGAACCACGTCTCGTTCTACGCGGGCGGTGAGTTCTCGGCGCTGCGCCTCGGCTACTCGGGGCAAGCCGGCTTTCGCCTTCGCCCGATGGATGGGCTCATCGGCCCCTTCCTCGACCTGCACGTGCGCTTCTCGCGCTTCCAGAGCCTGCTGAACGTGCTCCCCGAGGTCTTCGAGACCGGCAGCCCCGGCGCGATGTTCGGCTTCACGCTCGTCTCGCCCCAGGGCTTCACATTCTCAGCCGGCCTCGGCGCCAGCTTCCTCGCGAAGACCACCGACACCCGCTACCAGCTCACGACGCGCGACACGCCGCTCGTGCCGATTCCGCAGGTCGACTCGACCACCACCACCAGGGTCGGCCCCATTCCCGAGCTGCGCCTCAACGTCGGCGTCGCACTCTGAGCCAGCGAATCAGACGAACAGAAACGCCACACCAAGCAGCAGGCCGAAGATGACGTGAGCGACTCCCAACCCGAACAACGACCAGGCGACGAGGGTTGCCATTGGTGCCCGCTTCGCACGCGAGTCACTCGCGGGAAAGCGTAGGGAGGCTCACTTCTTCTTCGGCGGCTCCGCGGGCAGGCCCGGGTCGGTCTTGTCGGGGTCGTACTCCTCGGCGACTTCGTCGTCGGGGAAGACCTCGGGGTCGTCGTACTCCGCGTCCCAGTCGGGGAGGTTCGCTTCGGCCTCCTTCATCTTCTGCCGGGCGAACAGGTCTGCCGGAGCCGCCTTCTGCTTCGCCAACACCGGGCCCACGATGGCCGCGTTCGCCGCCCGCTCTCGGTAGCGAATCTCGTCTTTCACCGCGTCTTTCGTCGTCGTCTGCTTCAACGAGTCGACCTTCAGCACCGGGAAGTTCCCCGTGCCGGGTGACGACAACACCGTCGCGACGCGTCTGGCCAGCTTCGAGCCCTTGCCAGTCGACATCTCGTCTCGCGTGAACACAGGCCGTTTCGGTGGAGGCTTGCGGGCTGCCATGCCCGCACCATGACACACACGACTTCGCGAGGCCCTGCCGAGGAGGACGTGGGCGAACCTGCCACCCACCCTCGACGCGCGGGAGCCACGTCCGGCAGACTCCCGCCTTCCATGCGCCCTCTCCTCTCTGCCGTCGTGGTGCTGCTCGTGTCGTGTGCCGCCGAGCCTGAAGACGCGCCGCAGACGCAGGGTGGCGGTGGCGGAGCGTCGTCGTCGTCCTCGAAGGCGACGCTCCCGCTGCTCGGTGGCACCCTGGCCGTCAGCCTCGACGACGAGGAGGTGCTCGTGAGCGACCCCGATCGCGACACGCTCTTCTTCGTCAACCTCAGCCAACGCGCCGTGCGCACGCGTCTCAAGCTGCCCGACGGCAGCACGCCTACCCGCGCAGTCGATGATGGTGCGGGCCACTGGGTCGTCACCCTGCGCGGCTCGGGCAAGGTGGCCATCGTCGACCAGTCGACCCGGAAGCTCGTGCGCCTCGTCGACGTGTGCGGTGAGCCCCGCGGCGTCTCGCGTGCGCTGCGTGGTGGGGTGCTGGTCGCCTGCGCGACGGGAGAGCTCGTCAGCGTGCAGGCCAGCGGTGAGGTGGCCTCGCGTTTCATCGGCGTCGAAGGCCGAGACGTCATTCAGAACCAGGCCGGCACGTGGGTCTCGTCGTTCCGTTCGGCGGAGCTCGTCGAGGTCACCTCCACGCCCATGCCGGAGCACCCGGCGGTCAGCACCCAACAGGGCGTGTCGTTCGGAGCGCAGGTGGCGTACCGCACACTCGAGCGCTCCAACGGTGACGTCGTGATGGTGCATCAGCTGGAGCGCCTCGGTGAGACGACGACGCCGATTCAACCGCCGACGCCAGTCGCCGTGCCCGTTCGCACGAGCGCGTATGGCGCGCCCTTCGTCGCAGGCCAGCCGCCGCCGCCGTGCGCGGGCTCGTCGATGCGCACGGGCGTGACCATCTTCTCGGCCACCGGCCCACGCACCTTCGAGGTGCCGGGCGTGCTGCCCCTCGATGCGGCGCTCTCGGCCGATGGCCGCCAGCTGGCCATCGCGAGCGCGGCCAATCACGAAGTCACGCTCGTGCCCGACCTCGGGGCGACGACCAACACCGTCACCGCCTGCGGGCCTGCCAACCGGCCCCCACCGACCGCCGAGCAGCCGGCGACGTTCGAGCAGCCCGTGGGCGTCGCCTTCCTCGGCAACGGCCGCCTGCTGGTGCACTTCCACTCGCCGCCGGTGCTGCAGGTGCGCGAGGGGCTGGGCGCCATCGCCAACATCGACCTCGCCCCCCGCCGTCGCCGAAGACCCGGGCCATCGGCTCTTTCACGCTTCGACGGGCTCCATCTCGTGCGCGTCGTGTCACCCCGAAGGGCTCGAAGATGGCCACGTCTGGACCGTGCGGGGCGCGGTGCGTCGCACCCAGTCGCTCTCCGGTGGGCTGCTGGCGACGGCCCCGTTCCACTGGCAGGGCGACCACGCCACCCTCACCAACGTCATGGAGGACACCTTCGTCAGCCGCATGGGCGGCGTGATGCCCGACGACGCCACCGTCGCCGCGCTGGGGACGTTCCTCGACAGGCTGCCGGCGCCGAAGCCGCTCGCGGGAGCCGTCAACGAAGCGCTCGGTCGCGCCGCCTTCCTCAAGGCCAACTGCCAGAGCTGCCACGCAGGTGCTCGCATGGTGACCAACTCCACGATGAGCGTCGGGCGTGGCGAGGCGTTTCAGGTGCCGTCGCTCGTCGGCGTCTCCCGCCGAGGCCCGTGGATGCACGATGGCTGC
>JAACJQ010000011.1 GCA_016879935.1 Archangiaceae bacterium
AAGAACCTCGGCGCCTACGGTGACGCGGGCTGCATTCTCACCAACGACGACGCGCTCGCGCTCAAGATGCGCATGTTCGCGAACCACGGCCGCGTCGAGAAGTACGACCACATCGTCGAGGGCATCAACAGCCGGCTCGATGGCATGCAGGCGGCGGTGCTGAACGTGAAGCTCGCCTCGCTCGAGGGCTGGACGAAGCAGCGCATCGCGCACGCGCAGCGATACCTCGACAAGCTTTCTGGCGTGAAGGGGCTGACCCTGCCTTCGTTCGCTGGTGACTTCGGGCACGTCTTCCACCTCTTCGTCGTGCGGCTGAAAGACCGTGAGCGGGTGCGCGCGGCGCTGAAGGAGCAGGGCATCGACACGGGCGTGCACTACCCGACCGCGTTGCCGAACCTCGCGGCGTACAAGTACCTGGGCCACACGCCGGCCGATTTCCCCAACGCGTCGGCGTTCGAGTCGCAGCTCATGAGTTTGCCGATGTTCGCCGAGCTGACGAACGAGCAGATCGACCACGTCGCCTCCTGCCTGGCGAAGGCCGTCTCCTGACGCCGTGAGCATGCCTCGGCTGGCCCTCGTCACCTTCGCCACCGGCAAGGTCCCCACCGGGGTCGCTCAGGCCGTGCGTGATCAGGCCCGCATCGCGAAGACGGCTGGAATCGGCATCGACTACTTCCTCGTCAACGGCGAGGCGGCGCCGCCGGGCAACGACGAGGCGCTGCGGTGGGAGCAGTACCCGGGCTCGCTGCTGGGGCCGCGGTCCGACCGGTGGCTCAAGCTGCGCAGGCTTCGGAGCGTGCGGGCGCTCGAGTCGTACGACGTGCTGCTGCTCCGCTACCCGCTGGGCCTCGACCTCGACCCCCTCGCCCTCTTCCGCGGCAACCGCCAGAAGATCGCCACGATTCACCACACGAAGGAGCTCGAGGAGCTGCTCTCGAACGGCAGCGCCGCGTCTCGGTACAGCCGGTGGTTGCTCGAGCGGGTGAACGGGCGCCGCATTCTCTCGCGCGTCGACGGCATCATCGGCGTCACCGACGAGATTCGGGACTACGAGTTGGCGCGCGCAGGCGTCGCGCGGCCGGCGGCCACCATCTCGAACGGCATCAACGTCGCGCGCGTGACGAAGACGGGCTTCGTGAAGTTCGACGGCAAGACGTTGCGGCTGTTCTTCGTCGCGAGCGACCCGTCACCCTGGCACGGCCTCGATCGGTTGATCGCGAGTCTCGCGGCGTATCGCGGCCCCGTGTCGTTGGTGCTCGACGTGGTGGGCGACCAGCGCAGACCCGCGGGCACGGTCGAGCGTCCGGGGGAGCGCGCCGAGGTCAGGTTTCATGGAACGTTGCGGGGGCCGCAGCTCGATGCGGTGGCCTCGGAGGCGACGCTCGCGGTGGCGTCGTTGGGCCTGTACCGGAAGCTGCTGCGGCAGGCGTGTCTGCTCAAGACGCGCGACTACCTCGCCCGTGGTCTGCCGATGATCTACGGCTACGACGACGTCGATCTGCCCAACGGAGCACCGTTCGCGTTGCAGGTGCCGAACTCGGCGGCGCTGATCGACATGGAAGCGGTCATCGCGTTCGCAGCGCGAATGGCCGAAGCGCCACGAATGGCTTACGACGTGCGCGCCTTCGCCGAGCGGTCACTCGATTGGTCGGCCAAGCTTCGTCAGATGGTGGAGTTCGCCTCGACGTTGGCGAACTGAACTCAGGCGCGGCCGGCCACCCGACGCGCGGTACGAACAGCCCTTCGGGCGGCGCGATACCAGGGCGTGCTCTGCATGTTGGGGTAGTCCTCGTATCGCTTCGGCGGCGCCTTCATGATCGCGTCGAACTCTCCCTCTGTGAGGCCGAGCTTCTTGATCACGTACGTCCGGTCTTCTGCTTCGAGTTCTTTCGAAGAGTACGGGCTCCTGGAGATCTCTTCGAGCGCCGCTGCGCGGGTGATTCGACCCGCGAGGATCATGTTCGAGAGGTGAGCCCGACGTTTGTCGTAGCCGAACTTCGTCGGAAGAATGTGGGCCTGGTAGAAGCGCGTGTAGACGGACTCGTGGTGTTTGCCCCCGTAGTCGCGCCACCCGAGTTCTCGCTGCAGCTCTTCGATGGCGTGCGCTCGTGAAAAGTCGACATAGTCGAGCACGTTGAGCGTGCGCTTGGCCTGGTAGAACCGACACCGCACGTACTCGGGCAACGCGAGGTGGGGGAAGTCACGCAGCGGGCGCGTACCGAACTGCTTCTGGATCGAAGAGATGTAGCGCCAGTCGTAGTGCCCCTGCGACCATGCCTTCGGCATGATCAGCTCGGTTGCGAAGTTGTGGCCCATCGCAAGATGGCGAATGTCGTGCTTCCACGCCGTCTGGAACACGGTCGCTGCGATCGCATGGTCTGAAGGAATCTCGGCGTCCGGGGTCGAGGCCTTCAGAAACGAGACCTGAAGATCGCGGAACTCTTCCCAGTCGAGAACGGTCGTCACCAGCTCCACGCCCAGCTTCTCGAGCGCGCGATGAATGTTGCCGACGGCGATCTCCGAGTCCCACCCGTTGTCGAGGTGCACCGCGAGCGGCCTGAGGCCGTAGCGCTTGGCGAGTAGGAGCACGTAGGTGCTGTCGACGCCCCCGCTGACGCCCGCGACGCAATCGAAGTCGCGGCCTTTCCCGTCACGTTTGATCTGCTCGACTCGCTGCTCGAGCTCGAGCTTGAGCGTCGCCGGGTCCTTGCGCGGCGCAATCACCACGCGTTGGTAGCTCTTGCAGTAGTGGCACTCGCCCGAGTCGTCGAAGACGATCGCCGGGTCGCTCGTGTCCATGATGCAGTGAACGCAGATGCGATAGCTGGCCGACACGTGCGCGAGGTACCACGCGACGGAGGCACACAACAACAGCTGGCGCGCGTTCTTGAACCCGCTCGAGCGTTCCCCTAAGGCCGTGAATCAGGCCACGCCTCGTGGCCACCAACGCCAACGTCTCCGCGAGCCTCCCATGAGTGACGACAAGCCCTACTTTGCGCACCCGACCGCCATCATCGACTCGCCCGTCATCATCGGCGCGGGCACGAAGATCTGGTTCTTCTCGCACGTGATGCCGAACGCCGTCATCGGCGAGCGCTGCAACATCGGTCAGAACGTCTACGTCGGCGCCGGCGTGCGCATCGGCTCCAACGTGAAGATCCAGAACAACGTCTCGGTGTACGAGGGTGTCGAGCTCGACGACAACGTGTTCTGCGGCCCGTCGTGCGTGTTCACCAACGTGACGAACCCCCGCTCCGAGATCGTTCGAAAAGGCGAGGGCTTCTTCCAGAAGACCCACGTGAAGCGCGGCGCGTCGATCGGCGCGAACGCGACCATTGTGTGTGGCGCCACGCTGGGCCGGTACGCCTTCGTCGCCGCCGGCGCCGTCGTGCCGAAGCGCGAGGTGCCTGACTACGCGTTCATGATCGGTGTTCCCGCGCGCCAGCGAGGCTGGGTGAGCCGTCACGGTCACCCGCTGCCGAAGCCCGATGCTGCTGGCGTGATGAAGTGCCCCGAGAGCGGCTGGCGCTACCAGGAGGTCTCTCCGGGCGTGGTGCGCTGCCTCGACTGGGACGAAGAAAAGCCGCTGCCGCCGAAGACCGCATGAGGGCACTCGCGTGAGCAAGGTCGTCACCATCGTCGACTACGGCCTGGGCAACCTGGGCTCGGTCGCGAACATGCTCCGCAAGCTGGGCGTGGCATCGGTGCGCGCCTCGACGCCTGAAGACGTCGCGAAGGCCACCGCGCTCATTCTTCCAGGCGTTGGTCACTTCGACCGGGGCATGGCCAACCTTCGCGAGCGCGGGTTCGAGCCGGTGCTGAACAAGCTGGTGATGGAGCAGCAGGTTCCCGTGCTGGGGATCTGCCTCGGCGTGCAGTTGCTCACCCGCCGCAGCGAAGAAGGCAGGGCGCCCGGCCTCGGGTGGATCGCCGCCGATGTGAAGCGCTTCGTGTTCCCCGAGGGGAAGTCACTCGCGGTGCCGCACATGGGGTGGAACGAGGTCGAAGCCGTCGACCCGGTGCTCTTCAAGGGCCACCAGCCCGGAGAGACCCGCTACTACTTCGTGCACTCGTACCACCTCGTCTGTGACGACGTGTCCGATGTGGCGGCGTGGGCGACGTACGGCTACCGGTTCACCGCTGCGATTCACCGGGCGAACATCTGGGGCGCGCAGTTTCACCCCGAGAAGAGCCACAAACACGGCATGGCCATGTTGCGGAACTGGCTCGAGGCGGTGGGCCATGCTCCGTAGACGCATCATTCCCAGCCTGTTGTTGCGCAACGGCGGGCTCGTGAAGACGCAGAAGTTCGCCGAGCCGAAGTACGTCGGTGATCCCATCAACGCCGTGAAGATCTTCAACGAGAAGGAGGTCGACGAACTCTTCCTGCTCGACATCACCGCGGGGAAAGAAGGCCGCCCACCGAACTTCAAGCTCATCGAAGAGATCGTCAGCGAGGCGTTCATGCCGGTCGCCTATGGCGGCGGGGTGAAGAGCGTCGACGACGCGAGCCGCCTGTTGTCGCTCGGAGTCGAGAAGATCGCGCTCAACTCGGCCACCTTCGCGAACCTGAAACTCGTGAGCGAACTGCGTGACCGGTACGGCGCACAGTGTGTCGTCGGCGTCGTCGACGTGAAGAAGAAGCTGCTGGGCGGCCACACGGTGTTCTCGCACTCAGGTGCGAAGCTGGCCGAGGCCGACCCGGTGGCGTGGGCGCAGCGGCTGGTGACGTTCGGGTGTGGAGAGATTCTGCTCCAGTCGGTCGACCGCGACGGCACCATGAGCGGGTTCGATCTCGAGCTGCTCGCGAAGTTCAAGGGACGGCTGAGCGTTCCCCTCGTCGCCGCTGGCGGTGCGGGCAACGTCGAGCACATGGCGCAGGCGTTCGGCGCGTGTGAACTCTCGGGCCTCGCGGTCGGAGCGCGCTTCGTCTACCAGGGCCCCTTGCGTGGGGTGTTGATCAACTACCTGAGCCGGGCAGACCTCGACCGGCTCAACGGCAAGCGGTGAGTCCGTGAGCACTCCCTCGGGGCCGGGCGTTGGCAAGCAGGTTCTCACGCTGTTGACCGGCACCACCATGGTCCAGGCGCTCGGTATTCTGGTCTCGCCCATCGTGGCGCGACAGTACGGCCCGACAGCGCTGGGTCATCTCACTGCGGCTGGTGTCTTCGCCTCGATGATCGCGACGATTGCGTCCCTCGCGCTCGACGCGGCGATCGTCATCGTCGACAAGGACGATGAGGCCAGCGAGATCGGCGGCTTCGTCGTCACTTCTTCGGTCGCCGTCGGGCTGATCAGCGTCGGCTTCGTGATGCTTGTCAGCGGGCTCGGAGCTTCTTGGGAGTCGCTCGAGTTCGTGAACACGAACTCGGTCTTCTGGGCGTGCTTCGTCGGCGCGATGACAGTGCTCACCTGCTCGACTGCAGCCATCAGTTCATTGGCAGTGCGGTACCAGCAATTCAGCTCAGTGTCGTCGAGCCGCGTTGTTCAGTCCGTGGTGACTCAGGGATTGACGCTCGGACTGGGAGTGTGGGCGCCGTCAGACCTTGGGGCTGCCTCGGCATTGCTTGCGGGCCAAACGCTGGGGCTGGGCGTGTTGTTGATGACCGCCTCGAAAGCCGCACATCTGACGCGCCCTAGTGTTGCTGGAATGAAGAGGATTCTCTCAACGCACCGGCGGTTTCCGCTCTACACCTATCCTCAGGCAATTTTCGACTCACTCCGAGAGAATGCAATCATTGTTGCCGTGGGAATGGCAGGAGGACCCACTGGTCTGGGGCACTGGGCGCTCGTGAGTCGAACTGTCAGAGGACCCGCAGTCTTGCTGGGCGGCGCATTCGGTCAGGTTGTGTCCGCGCGCGCATCTGAGAGAGTTAGGTGTGACCGACCGCTCCTCCCACTCGTTAGATGGGTCGGCAGGGCCGTTGGTCTGCCTTCTCTTCTTGCTGTAGTGTTGTTGGTTGTTGCCGGACCTCAGGTGTTTGCTGCGGTGTTTGGCTCAGAATGGTCGCGTGCCGGCCATCTCGCCCGACTTGTTTCTCCGCTCATTGCGATGAATATGCTTGTGGCTCCATTCGGTCAGTTGCCCTATTTGCTCAAAGTCAATCGAGCATTTTTGGGTTGGGGTCTCGTGTACAATGGCCTATTGGTGTCGTCGTGCTTCATCGCTCCGCGAGTTCTCGGATTCGATATGGTCGTCGTTTTGATATCCGCGGTCGGAGTGTTTGTGATGACCGGAGTGTTGATTTGGCTTGTTCGCACTGTTCATCAGTATGATGCGTGTCTTGTCGCTAAGCGGGCTCCAAAGGAGAATTCGTGAACCTACTTGCAGGCGAAGTTAGGCAGTACCTCGCTGGCCAGCGCTTCTCGAATGGCCTGCGTGTTTCAGTGGGTAGGGGCCAGGTCGGTGGCTCAACTCGGTTTGAAGTGCTTGACCGATTGGTCCGAGGGCGCTCCGTTTTGCATGTTGGGTTTGCGGACCATCTTGAACTGATCAAACAGAAGCGAGAGCAGGGGCGCTGGCTTCATGACAGGTTGCTCCGGTCTTGCCGCCAAGTGGCTGGCGTTGACATCAACGTAGAGGCTGTCGAGTTTGTTCGGAGCCTCGGTATTTCAGATGTCTACGCAGCAGATCTTCTGGGGGAGGTGCCCCAGGTTCTTCGTCAGAATTCATGGGACCTGATTCTTCTGGGTGAAGTTGTGGAGCACTTAGACAATCCTGTCGGATTTCTCTCAGCCATTCGTGCTGCATGGCAAAGCCCTGAGACGAAGTTGCTAGTGACGGTCCCAAACGCGTTTTCAGTCATCAACATTCGCATGGCGATGCAGAATATTGAGTATATAAATACAGATCATCGATTTTGGTTCACGCCCTTTACTATTTCGAAGGTTCTGCGCCGTGCTGGGTGGAACGTCGAGACACTCGACTTGTGCCAGTTTGATGCGCTTCCTGAGGGGTTGCGTCGCTTTGACCCGCGGGATCTTGTTGGCCGCGTTGGGCTCAGCCAAGTGCCGCTTCTGCGCGATACCATCGTGGTCACGGCATCCAGAATTGTGGGGTGAGGTCGGGATTCTGCTAACGCAAGAGGGTCTGGAGTCTGTGGACGAAAGCCCCGAGATTTCGGGCACCGTCGTACTTCTCCCGCCACACCTCGACGCTCCCGGGTCGAAGCGTCGACTGTGTGGATGACTCGGTGAAGCGCAAGAGACCAGTCGCGACTTCCTCTGCCGTTGGGTTTGGCGAGAGCAACACCGCGTTTCGGCTCGTCGCGATCTCCGGGTTGCCACCGACGGCGGTGGCCAGCACGGGAATGCCAAACGAGACGGCCTCCATTACTGAGACGGGTGTGCCTTCACTCTGGCTGACGTTCACGAAGACATCGACTGGGTTTGAGGCGTACCAGCGATAGAGATCGGGTTGGGTAGAGTACCCGCCGAAGCGAACCGAGACGTTTCCCGGGAATTCTCGCACTGCTTGAGCCTCGAGCTCAGGTTGGAGTGCTCCGGTTCCGAAGTGGGTCCATTCGATGCGTCGTGTCGGTTCACGGCGGCCTGCTGCGGCCAACCCGGACATGAGCAACGGCAGCCGCTTCACAGGAACTTGCATCGAGCACGAGACCACGCGAAGTGCACCGTCGGTCGAGGGGGCTGTCACTGCACCCGGGGCCGCCGTGCCCAATCTGAAGGTCTCGCAGTCTGGCAGTCGATGGCCATGTGCAGCCTCAAGGTACTCCCGGCCTTTGTCCGAATCGGGGAACAACGCATCGAGCACCGAGAGCGAGCGAACCCGGCAAGGCAGATAGGCCGGCGTGTGGCGCTCCTCGTACAGGTCAAAGCCGTGCGCCCGGGTGGCGACCTTCACGTTCTTGCGTTTGGCGAGGCCGAAGCCCGTGGTCGTCGGTCCCCACCAGTAGGTGTAGAAGACCACGCGCGTTCTGGGGTCGACGCCGCGCAGCCAGCGCTCAGCCCACTGCCGGGCGTGGTGTGCCCGCCCAGCAAAGGCGATGAGGCGCTTCATCGCGACCGGGTTCGCGACCAGCTGTCGCCGGCGGGCGATGTCCTCTGCGACCAGCGAGGTGCGAGCCGCGTGAAGCGCGAGCTGCAGCGAGGTCAGGCCGCGAACTTCGTGAGCGAGGGTCTCGTCGAGAGCAACGCCTCGAGGCAGCGATGCGCGTGCGCCCTCGAGCTGCTGCGGTACCACGACCACCCGATCGAACGCGTCGGCGAGCACCGGGAGCTCGGGGCCGAGAAAGGTGTGCTCCTTGGCCAGCTCTGACGGGTACGACTCGGGCGAGACGACGAGAATCGAGCGCATCACGTCCCAGGCAGGAACTCGGCGCGGTGGGCTTCGAACTCGCGCACGGCTTCCTGGTAGTCGTCGTGCCGACCGATATCGAGCCAGTAGCCCTCGTGCCGGTACGCCATCACCTTCTCACCCGCCGCCATCAGCTTCTTCACGAGGTCGGGCAAGTCGAGCCGCTCCCCTGTGGGGATGAACGAGAGCACCCGCGCATCGAACAGGTAGATGCCCATGCTCACCGGGTACCGCATGGTGGGCTTCTCGATGTAGTCGACGATGCGGCCCTCCTTCGAGAGCTCGAGCACGCCAAGGTCGATCTTCACCGTCTTGTCGTAGGTCGCGACGGTGGTGATGGCGCCCGACGCGCGGTGCTGGGCGAGCATCTTCGTGTAGTCGATGGTGGTGAGCAGGTCGCCGTTCATCACCAGGAACGTGTCGCTCAAGCGGTCGACGAGCGCGATGGGGCCGGCGGTGCCGAGCGGTTGCGACTCACGGGAGTAGTCGAGCTTGATGCCGAACTTCGAACCGTCGCCGCAGTACGCCATCAACAGCTCAGCGAGGTAGCCGACCGCGAGCGAGACGTCGTCGAAGTGGTGGTGCCCCAGCTGCCGCAGCACGACCTCGAGAATCGGCACCTCACCGATGGGCATCAGCGGCTTCGGCAGCACCGTCGTGTACGGCGCCAACCGCGTGCCCTTTCCACCTGCCAGAACGACTGCGCGCATGCGTGCCCCCGAACTCAGACCGTGTACTCGTCAGGCCGGTACGCCTCGAGGTGCTGCTTGATCCACGAGACGGTGCGCTCGAGGCCCTCGTCGAGGGTGACCTTCGGCGTCCAGCCCATCAGCTCCTTCGCCTTCGCGTTCGAGGCGAGCAGCTTCATCACTTCGCTCTTCTCGGGCCGCACGCGCTGCGTGTCGGTCACGATGCGCGGCTTCTTGCCGACGATGGCGAAGATCTTCTCGGCCAGCTCGCCGATGGTGACGCCGACGTTCGTGCCCAGGTTCGTCTCCTGGCCGACCGCGCCGTCCGTCGAGGCCGCGCGCACGAAGCCGTCGACCGTGTCGGTGACGAAGGTGAGGTCTCGCGACGGCGTGAGGCTGCCGAGCTTGATCTCATCGCGCGTGAGCGCCTGCGTGATGATGGTGGGAATGATGGCGCGCGCCGACTGGCGGGGGCCGAAGGTGTTGAACGGCCGCAGCGTGGCGACGGGCACGTCGAACGACTTGTGGAAGCTCTCGGCCAGCTTGTCAGCGCCGATCTTGCTGGCGGAGTAGGGCGACTGACCCTGTAGCGGGTGCGCCTCGTCGATGGGCGTGTAGCGCGCGGTGCCGAAGACCTCGCTCGTCGAGGTGTGCACCATGCGGCGAACGCCCTCGGACCGGGCGGCGGCGAGCACGTTGAAGGTGCCCATCATGTTCACGTCGGCCACCTCGCGCGGGTTCACGTAGGAGTACGGAATCGCGATGAGCGCACCGAGGTGGAAGATGGTGTCGACGCCCTTCGAGGCGTTGCGAACGGCTTCGGTGTCGCGCAGGTCGCCGCGAACGACCTCGACCGTCGACACCAGCTTCTTGTCGGCGTACTGCAGGTTGCCGAGGTCGGAGCGCGAGTTGTACCGCAGGAACGCACGCACCTTCGCGCCTTCGGTGACGAGCCGTTCGACGAGGTGGCTGCCGATGAAACCGCCGGCGCCGGTGACGAGCACTGTTCTGCCATTCCAGTTCATGAGGCTCCGCCCTGCTGACTGACGAGTTCTCCGCTCGGGACCATGGGGCGCACGACGACCCTGGTGAAGGGTGTGCCCATGGGATCGAGCGACGTGGCGCGTAGCATGGGGTCGAGGGGTCGCCAACGATCGGCGTGGTTACAGCTGTCGGTGCCCCATGCCGTGACGATCATTCACGACGCTTGAACGACCGGTCTCGCGACGGGCACAGACTGCAGCCCGAGAGGGTTGCCGCGGCCGAAGGCCTCTGGCAGGTGGGAGTTCGAATGTGCGGCGTCTGCGGGTTCTGGGCGGCTGATCTACCGAGCGCGACGGCCGCGCGCGACCGGCTGCAGGTGATGAGCGACGCCATCGTGCACCGCGGCCCCGACGGCAGCGGACTGTGGCACGACGCGCCGACCGGCGTCGGCTTTGCCCATCGACGCCTCAGCATCATCGACCTCTCGGAGTCTGGCCTTCAGCCGATGCGGTCGACCTCCGGCCGCTTCACCATCTGCTTCAACGGCGAGGTCTTCAACTTCGAGGCGCTGCGGCACGAGCTCGCGAGACTCGGAGCAGCTCCGAAGTGGCGCGGGCACTCCGACACCGAGGTGATGCTCGCGGCCATCGAGCACTGGGGCCTCGAGGGCGCTGTCGGTCGCTTCGTCGGCATGTTCGCCTTCGCGCTCTGGGACTCACAGGAGCGCACGCTCTCGCTCGTGCGCGACCGCCTCGGCATCAAGCCGCTGTACTGGTCATCGACGCCGAACGGGTTGTGCTTCGGCTCCGAGCTCAAGTCGCTGACGCCGTTCCCGGGGTTCTCGACCAGAATCGATCGCCGCGCCGTCGCCGAGTACCTCGGCACGTACTGCGTGCCCGCGCCGCGCTCCATCTACGACGGCACCTCGAAGCTCGAGCCCGGCACCATCGCGACGTTCACCTCGGCGAAGGGCAGCCCGACGTTCACGCGCTACTGGTCTGCCGCCGAGGTCGCACGCGCCGGGCTGCGTACGCCGTTTCGAGGCACCGAACGTGAAGCGGTCGATGAGCTCGATCGGTTGGTCCGCGAGGTCGTCGGGCTGCGCATGGTCGCCGACGTTCCGCTCGGGGCGTTCCTCTCGGGTGGTATCGATTCGTCGACCGTCGTCGCGATGATGCAGGCGCAGAGCTCGCGGCCGGTGCACACCTTCTCCATCGAGAGCGACAACCCGGCGTACGACGAAGGCGCCGCCTCACGCGCAGTCGCAGCGCACCTCGGCACGCACCACACGCCGCTCGTCGTGACCGCGAAAGACTCGCTCGCCGTCATTCCGAAGTTGCCGCTCATGTACGACGAGCCGTTCGCCGACTCGTCGCAGATTCCGACGTTCCTCGTTTCGCAGCTGGCGCGCCGGAGCGTGACCGTCGCGCTCTCGGGCGACGGCGGAGACGAACTCTTCGGCGGCTACAACCGGCACGTGTACGGGCCGCGCGTGTGGGCCTGGCATCAGCGGGTGCCGAAGGTGGCGCGTTGGGCCGCCGCGCGTGCGATGCAGACGTTGTCGCCCTCCACGCTCGACGCGCTCTACACGAAGGGCTCGGAGCGTTTGCCGTTCCTGCCCGCCCTGCGCGTGCCCGGCTACAAAGTGCACAAGCTCGCGTCGGTGATGACCGCCGATTCGCCCGACGCGATTCACGCGAAGCTCGCGGGTCACTGGCAGTCGGGTGATGGCGTGCTCGCGCAGGGCGACATCGCGCAGGCGCCGCTCATCGAAGACCTGGGTCAGGCCGACGTCGCGCACCGCATGATGTACCGCGACCTCGTCAGCTATTTGCCAGACGACATTCTCACCAAGGTCGACCGCGCGAGCATGGCCGTGAGCCTCGAGGCGCGTGTTCCGTTGCTCGACCATCGGCTGGTGGCGTTCGCGTGGTCACTGCCGCTCGAACTCAAGGTTCGTGGTTCGGTCGGCAAGTGGGCGTTGCGTGAGGTGCTCTCGCGCTATGTGCCGAGCTCGCTCGTGAGCGGGCCGAAGATGGGCTTCGGCGTGCCGATCGCCGATTGGTTGCGCGGGCCGCTTGCAGACTGGGTCGAAGACCTCATCGAGCCGGGCCGAATGCGCCGCGAAGGGTTCTTCTCGGTCGATGTCGTCCATCGCCGCTGGCAGCAGCTCAAGAGCAATGGCCAGCCGTGGCACAACCATCTGTGGGACGTGTTGATGTTCCAGTCGTGGCTGAGGGCGCACCCCTCGGCCTGAACGCCACACCCGATTCGGGGTACAAGCGCCGCACATGTTGGACGACGTCGTCGCGACCATGGTGGTGCTGGTGCTGGGGGTGGTGGGCCTCGCGGCCCTGCTGCGTCGCCTCGACGAGGGCGACAAACGAATCGTGGTGGTCGCCTTTATCGGTCATGTCGTCGCGGTCTTCCTGCAGATCTTCATCATTCAGTACGTCTACGGAGGCGGCGATATCGACGGCTACTACCGGAGCGGAGTAGAGCTCGCGAACGCGCTTCGAACAGACTTCGAGTTCATCTTCCCCGAAGCCGTGCGGTTCTTCTTTCACGACGCCGAGACGAACATTCCCTTCCTCGTGTTCGGCGGGCCGGGGCCGACCGGGTCGTTGACCGTCATCGCTGCGTTCCTCTTCTATGTGCTGGGCGACTCACTCCACGCAGCTTCGATGGTCGTCGCCCTCGCCGCCTTCTTTGGGAAGCTCGCCCTCACGCAGGCGATGGTTCAGGGGCAGTCCAATAGGGTGAGACGCCAAGTGTTCCTTGCCACGTTGCTCCTTCCGTCCGTGGTCTTTTGGTCGAGCACCATCGCCAAAGAGTCAGTCATCATCGCGTTCTTCGGGGCGGCGCTGTTGCTGCTCCGTCCGCTCGTCGCCGGCAGGTTCAGCCCTTTGCGGGTGGCGCTTGGTGCGGTGTGCCTCGTGCCAGTCGCCCTCATCAAGCCGTACGTCCTGCTTCCGTTCTCCCTCGCGTTTGGAGCGTGGCTTTATTGGGAGCGTGCGGGTCGGGCAGGGCGTGTGGTTTCGATTCGGCCTGCATCAGCAGTCGTTGGGGCAGCAGTCGCCCTGCTGATCTTCTTCGTCGTCGGGAAGATCTCGCCCCAGTTCGCGGTGGAGAACCTCGCGAAGAGCACCGCGACCAGTCAGGTTGCCGGGACGCGCGTGGAAGGCGGCAGCAACTACCAGCTCCGTGAGATCGGGGAGGACGAACCCGAACAGCAGACACTGCAATCGCAGATCCTTCTGGCCCCACTTGCGCTTCCGACAGCACTCTTTCGGCCATTCCTCTTCGAGGTCAGGAATCCGATGATGTTCCTGAATGCGCTCGAGACCAGTCTGCTGCTCTTTCTCGTCGTTCGGCTGCTCGTTCGAGGTGGCCTGAACCAGGTTCGGATGGCAGTTTTGGGATCGCCGTTGTTGTTGTTCTGCTTTGTGTTCACCATTGTGATGGCGACAGCTGTCGGTTTGGCGACGACCAATCTCGGCTCATTGTCGCGCTATCGCATGCCCTTCATGCCGTTCTTCGTCTCGCTGGTGCTGGTCCTCGACGGCATGTTCCGTGACTTCCGTTCTGGTGCACCCGTTCGCGCGCCCCAGACCCCGAACCTGGCGAGATGACCGTTCCCGGCTCGTCGGCGTTGTTCGCCGTGCTGGCCCGGCTCCCTGACCGGAGTGCTTCGATTCCCGACTCCGTGCTCGCCGACTCGAGCCTTCCGCTCGCTGCCGCCCGGCACGGCGTCGCCGCGTGGGTCTTCGACGCCCTTCACCCACGACTCCCGTCTTCCATTCGCGCCGCGCTCGAGACCCACGCTCGCGAGACCTTCGCGACCGCCAGCCGCATCAAGCGCCTTACTCTTCGCGTCATCGACGCGCTCGCCGCCGTCCGAATCGTGCCCGTGCTGCTGAAAGGGAGCGCGATCGCTCAACGCTTCTTCCCGGCCAACCCGCTCGTCCGGCCCGCCAGTGACGTCGACATTCTCGTCGGTGAAGACGCACTCACCACCGTCGCCCGCGCGCTCGGGTCACTCGGCCTCGCGCACATGCCCGACTCCGCGGCCGAAGACCCTCTCGAGACCCACCACCACCTCGCCTACGTCGGGCAACCCGGGCTCGTCGAAGTGCACTTCCGGCTGACGAACACCTTTGGCCGCGGGCTCTTCGACGACGAGCGGGTGCGTGGCCGTGCGTTGCCGTACCGCTTCGACGGCCGGCCCGTCATGGTGCTCAGCCCCGAAGACGAGTTCCTGTACCTCGCCACGCACGCCGCGAATCACACCTTCCTGCGCGCCTCGTGGCTCGTCGACCTGCAGCAATTCCTCCGGCTCTTTCCCGAGCTCGACTTCCACCGCATGGCCGTGCGCGCGCGCGACGCCGGCTTCACCGAGGCGGTGACTACCACCCTGGGGCTGCTCGAACGCCTGCTCGAGGTGCAGCTGCCAGCCGAGGCGCGACGTCATTTTCCTGTCGGGGCCCGTCGTGCTCTCGACTCCATCGTGTTCTCGGGGCCTCGTGTCGAAGCGGCGAGCTGGTCGACCGATGCGCTCGGTGGGTTCGCCCTGCGATTGTGGATGGTCGATTCACCCACCCATGCCTTTCGGCATGTCTCCGACGGAGCCGTCCGTTATTTGAGGAGAGCGCTCTCGCGCCGCTGACTCATGGCCAACCAGGACTCCACGCGGTGGTGGTTGGCAGCTGAGGCGACGCTCGTGCTCGCCGTCGTGTCGATGCCGGTCTGCTTCGGCGGCTCTCCGGAGTGGACGCTCCCGCTGCTGGTCGGCACCTCGTCACTCTCGCTGCTCACGTGGTTCATTGGCGCGTGGAAGCACCGGCGCCGCGTCACCTGGCACCGGCTGCTCTGGCTCCCCGTCGGGCTCTCGGTCGTCGCGCTGCTCACCGTGTTGCCGCTCCCTCCGGCCGTGCTCGCCGCGCTCTCTCCAGCCAACGCCGAGCTGCGCGACTTCTCGCTCGTGCCCCTCGGCCTCGAGCGCTGGCGACCGCTGAGCGCCGACGCGCCGTCGACCTTCCGAGCGCTCGCCCGAATTCTCGCGCTGGCGTCGTTGTGTTTCGTCTCACTGCAACTCGGCAGGCTCGAGGCATCGCGCCGCCGCATGCTCGGGGCGCTCGCAATCTCCGGCGCCCTCGTCGCCATCGTCGGCTTCGGTCACCTGCTCGCCGGCGCCGAGAGTCTCTTCGGGTTTCACCACTTCGTCGGCAACCTGCCGCTCCTCACGTTCTTCGGAAACACGAACCACCTCGCGGCGTACCTGGCGTTCTCCGCCACGGTGGGGCTCGCGCTCGCCCTCGACGCGCCGTCGCGAGAGGCGGCCATCGGCTGGGGCGCGGTCGCGCTCGTCGTCGCGGTCGGCGTCGTGTTGTCGCTCTCTCGTGGCGGCATCGTCAGCTTCGTCATCACCTGGTGCCTGGTCGCGGCCCTCGTCACCTCGAGACGACAGGGCGGGTTCCGCGCAGCGCTCCCCTGGCTCGTCATCGGAGCGACCGTCGTCGCGGCGCTGGGGCTGGCCTCCGAGGCCCTGCTCGACAAGCTCTCCACCGTCTCGACCGTGGAGCGGCTCAAACACACGAAGGTCGAGCTGTGGCCGATGTTCTGGGAAGGCGCGGCCGCGTGGTGGAAGACCGGCATGGGCCTGGGGGCGTTCGAGCTCGCCTTCACGCGGCACCAGACCGCGCAGCTCGACGTCACCTTCACGCACCCCGAGAGCCTGCCGCTGCAGTGGGTGAGTGAGCTCGGCGTGCCGCTCACCGTCGT
>JAACJQ010000121.1 GCA_016879935.1 Archangiaceae bacterium
AAGCTCGACGACCTCGAGCACCTCGGGCCCGCCCTTCTTCGTCAGCATCACCGAACGCATGGTCGTCATGACGCGCTCCTCTGCGCGAGCACCAGCAGCGCCGACCCGATGGTCCACGCGAGCGTTCGCGGCAGGTTGTCGCGAACGAGCCCTTCGATGAGCGCGTCGTCTTTGCCGTTCTTGTCGAGCGCCATGTGTTTCGGCAGTTCACTGAGCAGTGTGGTGCCGATGACTGCGAGGCCGCACGCGCCTGCGCCCCAGAGGAACGCCGCGTTCGCCGCGTCGCGGTTCACCACCGCCGACACCATCGCGAGCACCGAGGTCGCGAACATGGGCACGATCATCACGGGGATCATTCGTCTGCCCTGCGCGACATGAAACGGCACGAACTCGCCGCGGCCGACGAGGCGATACGTCGGGTACACGGCCACCTGGAGCAGCCAGCTGATGCCCAGGCAGTAGAAGAAGGCGAACGAACAGATGGTCACGAGCATGAAGCCACCATGTTCATGCAGCCCCGCTTCGTCGATGCGCGCCCATGCACGTCTGCTGTGCAATGGTGCACGCAATGGACTGGGACATGCTGCAGGTCTTCTCGGCCGTCGCGCGCACCGGCACGCTGCAGGGCGCCTCGAAGCAGCTGAGCGTCGACCGCACCACCGTCGGCCGAAGACTCGGCTCCCTCGAGCGGCGCCTGGGCGTCTCGCTCTTTCATCGCAACCGAGACGGGCTCACGCTGACTGACGAGGGCCGCCGCGCGCTCGAGCACGCCAGCCGCATGGAGACCGAGGCCCGCGCGCTGCTCGCCACTGCCACGCCCGAACATGAAGTCGTCGGCACCGTTCGGCTGGCGGCGACGGAGGCGATGGCGCCGTTTCTGGTCGAGCACGGGCTGCTGCAGCTCGTCGAGCGCCACCCCGGCCTCTGTCTCGAGTTGCTCGGCGGAAATCAGCGGCTCGACCTCACGAAGGGAGAAGCCGATCTCGCGCTGCGCCTCGACCCGCTGCGTGGAGCCGATCTCAAGGCCCGCTGTGTGAATCGCTCCCGCGTGGCGGTGTTCGCCTCTCGCGGCTACCTCTCGGCGCACGGCCCCGTGAAGTCCATCTCGGCGCTCGCCGGTCACCGCGTCGTGCTGCCGGGCGGAGAGTTGGCCGGTCTTCCCGAAGGCCGCTGGCTTGGCGCACAGCGTGGCGTGGTGCCCGTGTTCGTCAGCAACAGCTTTCCGGCGCTGGTGATGGCGGGGACGAAGGGGCATGGGCTGGTGGCCGTGACGACCTCGTGGGCGGCTCGCGAGCCCGAGCTGCAGCACCTCTTCGACGTGCCCAACCTGCCACCGCGCGCGACGTGGCTGGTCTCGAGCGTCGCGGCCTCGAAGCGCCCGGCCGTCGCCGCCGTCGCGAAGTTCATCGCCGAGCAGTTCGCGCTCGCCACGAGGCCGACGTGAGCCTTCGCGCGATTCCCACCCTGCTGAAGGTCGGCTTCGCCGAGGCCGCCGCCTACCGCACCGAGATGGTGGTCTGGGTGCTCTCGACGACGATGCCGCTGGTGATGATGCTGTTGTGGACGAGCATCGCCGACGTCGCGCCGGTGCAGGGCCAGCTCGGCGCCAGCTGGAGCAGCGCCACCTTCATCAGCTACTTCCTCTGCGTCTTCATCGTGCGGCAGCTCGTCGCCGCATGGGCCGCCTGGGAGATCAACTTCGAGGTGCGCCAGGGCACGCTCGCGCTGCGCCTGCTCCGGCCGCTCAACCCCATCATCGCGTTCGCCACCTCGAACCTCGCCTACCTGCCGCTGCGGGGGCTCGTGACGCTGCCAGTCGCCATCTTCCTCGTGGCCACGCACCGCGACGCGCTCGCGCACGACTGGCGCGCGTGGGTGCTGCTGCCCTTCACCATCTTCGGCGCGTGGCTCATCAACTTCCTCGTGAACGTCTGCGTTGGCGCGCTGAGCTTCACGCTCGACAGCTCACTGCGCGTGATGGACCTGTGGTTCGCGTTCTTCTTCGTCTTCTCGGGCTACCTCGTGCCGCTCGACTTCTTCCCGCCGTGGCTGCGCGACGTCGCCGCGTGGTTGCCGTTTCGATACGTGCTCGCGCTCCCTGTCGAGGTGATGACGGGCCGGCTCGCCTTCGACGAGGCGCTTCGGCTCGTGGGCGCGCAGGTCGCGTACGTCTCGGGCCTCGGCGCCCTGGCTGCCCTCTTGTGGACGCGCGGCGTGCAGCGCTTCCAGGCGTTCGGAGGCTGAGATGCGCCGCGCGTTCGAACTGCTGAAGGTGCAGCTGAAGGCCTCGGTGATGCTCGCCGTTCAGTACCGCCTCGACTTCGTGCTCGACCTCGTCATCGGCCTCTTCTGGACGGTGGCCGCCGTGCTTCCGCTCTTCGTCGTCTACGGCGGCTCCTCGTCGGCGCAGGGCGTGCCGGGGTGGACGTTCGGAGAGACGCTGCTCGTCGTCGGCTGCTTCATCACCCTGCAGGCCGTCATCGACGGCGCCATCTCACCGTCGCTCTCGTCGGTGCTCGACCACGTTCGCAAAGGCACGCTCGACTTCGTGCTGCTCAAACCGCACGACGCGCAGCTGCTCGTCTCGACGGCCCGCTTTCAGCTCTGGCGCGCTGCCGGCCTCATTCACGCCGGCATCGTCTTCACCCTCGGGTTTCGTGAGCTCGGCCACGGGCCAACGGTGCTGGGCGTGGCGGAGGCGTTGTTGCTGCTGCTCGTCGCCACCGCGCTGCTCTATTCGTTGTGGCTGCTCATCGTCAGCGTCAGCTTCTACGCCGTGAAGGTCGACAACCTGAGCTCGCTCTTCACCAGCATCTTCGACGCGGCCCGGTGGCCAGCGAGCGTCTTTCGTGGCGCGTTTCGCATCGTCTTCACCTTCGTGATTCCGCTGGTGGTGATGACGACGCTACCGGCCGAGGCGCTGCTGGGCCGCCTGCCGTGGACCTCGCTCGTCGGCAGCATCGTCGGAGCCGCCGTCTTCGCGGTCGTCGCGCGCGCCGTCTGGCTGCTCAGTCTGCGTCGTTACACGTCGGCCGGCGGTTGAAACCTCAGA
>JAACJQ010000012.1 GCA_016879935.1 Archangiaceae bacterium
GAAGGAGTCAGCCATGGCCGTCATCGGCACGCCGCGCAGCTTCCACAAGAAGTTCAAGTTCGTCGTGGAGATCGACGGCTTCCAGCACGCGGGGTTTCAGAAGTGCAGCGAGCTCTCGGTCGAGGTCGCGAACGTGCAGTACTTCGAGGGCGGCTCGCTCATCCCGAACAAGAGCCCGGGCCGGCTGACCTTCGCCGACGTGACGCTCGAGCGCGGAGCGACGCGCGACCATGACCTGTTCGACTGGTTCAAGGACGTGGCGATCACCTCGAGCGGGCTCGGGCTCCCCGACCAGGCGTACAAGCGGAACCTCGATATCGTTCAGCAGGATCGCGACGGCGTGACGCTGCGGAGGTGGACGCTCGTCCGCGCCTGGCCCGTGAAGTTCGTCGCTGGCGAGTGGGACAACGAAAGCGATGAGAACGTCATTGAGTCGGTGACCCTGACTTACGACTTCTTCGAGTTGGTCTAGCCAGTTCACTTAATACAGGGGCTTACCTCCTCGGTAGACTTACCGGATTTAGTGAACCATCATGCGACGCCTCACTAAATACGCCGACTTTACCTTCGGAAGAACTCCTGCTATTTAGTGAAGCATGGCGCGGCCAGTCTTGGAACAACAGCTACTTGAGAGAGTTCCTCGGGCCCTCTCCGATCTGCTCGGACTTCCAGAAGGTGAGATGGAAACGCTCCAGCAGGACGGCTCTGACCTTCACCTCAGGGCCGGAGGGCATGACTTCCTGATCGAGTTACTGGCTCACGCTTCGCCAGGGCTGCTGGCGTCTCACGGGGCTGAGGCCACGGCAGCCGCGCGAATGAAGGGCCGGAAGTTCGTTCCACTCCTCGCGGTGCCGTTCATGTCCGAGGCCGGCAGGCGCGTCTGCGAGCAGCAGGGCATCGGCTGGTTCGACCTCAGCGGCAACGCCCGCATCGTGGCGCATGGTCTGCGGGTCATCATCGATGGGAAAGTGAACCAATTCCGGGGCCCGGGCCGACCTGCGAGCACGTTCGCACCCAAGAGCGCGCGCGTCGTCCGCTGGCTGCTCATCAACCAGGGTCGAGCACTCACCCAACGCGAGATCGCTCGCGCGACAGACATGACGGATGGCTACGTCAGTCGAATCGTCTCGAGGCTCGAACGCGAGAGCTACGTCGTTCGCACGCCGAACGGCGCGCTCCGCGCGAAAGACCCGGCACTGCTGCTCGATGCGTGGCGTGCCGAGTACCGCTTCGAAAAGCACGAGCTCATCCAGGGCCACGTTGCAGCCCGCTCAGGCGACGCCCTCTCCCGCTTCGTCGCCGAGACGCTGGCTGCTTCGGCCGTGCCCCATGCAGCCACCGGGCTGACCGCGGCATGGCAGATGACGCACTTCGCTGCGTTCCGCATCGCGACCTTCTTCCTGGCCGCCCCCCTGTCGAAAGAAGTCCAGGAGAAGCTCACATTCCGTGAAGACCCGCGCGGTGCCAATCTCTGGCTTGTGATCCCGAATGACGCGGGCGTCTTTCAGGGGGGCGAGGTGCGCGACGGCATTCAATGCGTTCACCCCGTGCAGGCCTACGTCGACCTCAAGGGCCATCCCGAGCGCGCGAACGAAGCTGCGGAGCGACTGCGAAGCGACCTCCTCGCGTGGAGGCGCGATGACTGACAAGCCGAAGCATGCAGCCGAATACAAGAGCGAGCAGGTCGAACTCGTCCGCGCGATGTGCCTCTACGTCGCGACGAAGCTTGGCGACCTCATGGATGATCTGTTGATTGTCGGTGGCCTCGTCCCTTCCCTCATCATCGACCAGGAGCACCTTCCTTCGGATGCCTCGCCCCACGTCGGGACGATGGACCTCGACGTTGGGCTTCAGGTGGCGCTCCTGAGCGAAGGGCGCTACCGGACGCTCGCGGAGAGACTCCGCGATGCCGGCTTCTCGATGGACACGAATGACGCCGGGAACTCCACCCGGCAGCGCTGGGTCATCACGAAAGCCAAGCGAGCGACGGTCGACTTCCTCATCCAACCGACGCTCAAGGGGGACAAGGGCGGTCGGCTCCGCGACCTCGAGAAGGACTTCGCTGCCGTCATCGCTCCCGGACTTGGCTGCGCCTTCCGCGACCGCAAACGTGTGACGCTCACGGGGACCACCCTGTTCGGCGAAAAGGCGACCAGGGAATTGTGGGTTTGCGACGCGGGCGCCTTCATCGTGCTGAAGGCGCTCGCCTTCGACGGTCGAGGGGAGAACAAGGACGCCTACGACCTCTTCTACGTGCTGAGAAACTACGGCGCAGGACCAGCCGATGTGGCTGAGAAGCTTCGCCCGCTGCTCGACGACCCTGACGCCAGGCGTGCCGTCGAGATCTTGAAGCGCGACTTCTCCACGCCCGACGCTGTAGGCCCGATGCGCGTCGCAGCGTTCGTCACGGGTGGGAGAGACGACGCCCTTCAGGCTGACGTCGTGGGCTTCGTCGCCCAGTTCCTCGCCAAGCTGTAGCGCTGTCCCTCGCTGGCTCGTTCGCGACCTTTGTTCGCGAGGAGGCAGCGAATGGTGGAGATCGTCACGTGCCCTTCGGGGCTCTCGGGCCGCGTCCGAGGACTGCAAGTTCGCGAAGAGCGCGTCCTTGCGAACCGCGCGCTCGCAGAATCCGGAGGACAGCTGGACGAGCTGCTTCGGTCCTGTTGGTCCGAGACCGTCGACGCCGCCCTGTACGCTTTCGGAGACAATCCCGTCGACTGGGGTGCGGTGCTCCAGGGGGACCGCTTCTTCGCCCTCTTGATGATCCGCACGCGGACGTACGGTCCCGACTACGGCTTTGGCGCGTCGTGCCGGAACTGCCGGGCGCGGATCGAATGGGACGTCGACCTCACAAAGCTCCCGGTTCGGCCGCTGTCGGCCGAGGGCCGTGCAGCATTCCTGGCCGGGAACCGGTTCGAAACGACGCTCCCCGATGCGGGCAAGCGCGTTTGGTTCAAGCTCCTCACCGGCGACGACGAACGGAAGCTTCCTGCGCTGCAACGCGCCGCTCCTGACCGGCTGCTCTCAGCGGTGCTCGCGTACCGGGTCCTCGACGTGGAGGGCGTCGACCCGAAGGACAAACGCGCCTTCCTCGAAGACCTCACGCTCCGCGACGCCGACTTCCTCGTCGACGAGTTCGACCGCGTCGACTGCGGCGTCGACACCACCATCGAGGTCGAGTGCCCGGAGTGCCGCGAGGTCCAGGACGTCGACCTCCCTTTCGACAGCGCCTTCTTCCTACCGGGGAAGGAGCGCACGGCGCGTCGGAAGGCCCGGAGCGCCTCTTCCCCGACGTGAGCCTCGACGCCTGGCGCGAGGGGCTCTTCCACCTCTGCTGGCACCAGCATGGAGGCTCGGGGCTTCAGCTCTCGTTCGCCGACGCGCTCGAGCTCTCCGTCAACGACCGCGACTGGTTCCTCGAGCGCATCGGCGAGCAGCGCACCCGCGAGGCACGCGAACTCGAGAAGGCCGCCCGGCGGAGGTGACGCATGTCGCTCAACAACCTCGGACTCGGCTTCGTCTTCACCGCGCGCGACCTGGCGTCGGGCGCCATCCAGAATCTCGAGCGGAACTTCCTCAGCCTCGACCGCAAGGTCGGACTCGGTGCCGAGCGAATCCAGTCGAGCTTTCAGCAACTCGGCGTGGGGCTCGCGGTGTTCTCCGCCGGCGCGGGCGTAATGGCCGGAGCCTTCTCGCTCGCCAACGCGGCCGGGCGCTTCGAGCAGAGCATCGCCGCGGTGGGCGCCATCTCCGGAGCGTCGGCAGTCGAACTCCAGCAACTCCGCGCCGCCGCCATCGACGCGGGCATCGCGACGCAGTTCTCTCCGACCGAGGCGGTGCTCGGCCTCCGCGAGCTCGCGCAGGCTGGCTTCAACGCCGCCGAGTCGATGGCGCTGCTCACCCCAGTGCTCGACCTCGCGGGTGGCTCACTCGGAGAGCTCTCTCCGCAGCAAGCCGCCGGCCTCGCCGCGCAGGCGATGAAGGCTTTCGGGCTCTCGGTGGACGAGGCCTCCTTGTCGGTCGACCGGATGCTCCAGGCGGTCAACGTGTTCGCCCTCAACGCGAGCGAACTGCCCATGGCGCTCGGCGTCGCATCGCGCGGCGCGCAGGCGCTGCACCAGTCACTCTCCGAGACGCTCATCACCCTCGGCCTGGTGAAGAACATCATCCCCGGAGTCGAGCGCGCCTCCACCGCGGCCGCCGTCGCCATGGAGCGAATGGCCGACCCCGAAGTGCAGAAGAAGCTGCGCGGCATCGGCGTCAGCGTGGTCGACGCGCACGGGAGCTTCCGCGGTTTCCTCGACGTCGTGGGTGAGATGGGCCCGCGGCTCGAGCGCATGAGCGAGGCGCAGCGCTCGGCGTTCCTGCTGAGCGCATTCGGACGTGAAGCGCTCGGTGGCCTCAGTGCCGTGATGACGCAGATGACGAACGGCATTCGCACCAACACCGGCGAGACGCTGCGAGGCGGGGCGGCGATCGCGTACCTGCGCCAGCAGTTCGACTCCGCGGGAGGAACCGCCGCGCGCTTTCGCGACCAGATGCTGAACACCTTCGAGGGGCAGAAGAAGCTCCTCGGCGGTTCGCTCGAGACGCTCGCTATCGTCATCGGAGAGCCCTTCGCGCAGGTCTTCAAGCCCATCGTCTCCGCGGTGGTGGAGGTCGTGAACGGGCTCCTCGGTGTTCTGCGCCAGCTGCCATCACCGGTGAAGAAGGCGTTCGCCGGCTTCGCCGTCGCAGCGGGAGCCGTGGTCGCCACCGTCGGAGCCGTCATCGCGGTGAAGGCCGGCGTGGCGCTGCTCGCGGTGGGGCTCAAGGTGCTCGGCTTGACGGCCGCGGGGCTCATGTCGACGATGCTCCCGGCAATCGCCACGGTCGCGTTACTGGGGCTCGTCGTCGCGGGGTTCGTCTACGCAGTCCGCAACAACCTCGGCGGCCTCGGCGACTTCGTGCATCGACTCTGGGAGAAGGTCCGGTTCGGCTTCGACGCCCTGGTGCAACTCTTCAAACAGGGCGGCTTCTCTGGCGCCGTCATGGCGGAGCTCAACCGCGCGGAGAACTCGGGCCTGAAGCGCTTCCTCATCAGCGTGTACCAGGTGGCCTTCCGCGTCGGGCGCGCCTGGGACGGGCTGGTCGCAGGCTTCACGACCGCGCTCGATGAGGCGGCACCGGTGTTCGAGGTCCTCGCCGTGTCGGTCGATGAGCTCGGTGTCGCGCTCCTCGAGCTGTTCCAGGCCCTCACGGGAAGCGCCGCAGGGCTGCCGTCAGACGAGTACCGAGGCTTCGGTGAGCTCGTCGGTTCCGCGCTTGCGGGCATCGTGAAGTGGACCGCGGCGGCGATCTCGGTGACCGCCAGCTTCTTCACCAGCCTCGCGAAAGGAGCGACCGCCGTCGTGCAGGTGTTCGCTGCGGTCTTCAACCACCTCTACGACTCGTTCGTGACCGTGCGCAGCTTCCTGACCGCGCTGGCCGAGTCGATTCGCAGCGCGTTCGTGAGCCTCTCCGACGGAGTCATCGGCCTGCTTCGCCGTGCTCCCACAAGGTTCCTCCCGGCTGAGTACCAATGGCTGGCTCGCCAGCCCCTGTCGACGGAGGTTCAACAACAGCTCACGCTGGCGATGCCGAGTGGGAGGCCGTCGCCCGACCTTGCGTCGTCTCCGTTGCCGGCGCGCGTAGAAGCAGCCTCGCGGAGCGCTGATTTCGCGCAGCTGCAAGCGAGCCTCTCGTCGGTGCCAATGGCGAACAGTCCGCCTCCGCCGATCAACGTGAACGTCCAAGTCGACGGAGAGAGCATTGCGCGCGCGGGCATCGCCGCCCAACGTGACTCAGCGAGTCGCGCGTTCTCGTCGGTGCCCACCTTCTGACGCCGCATGCGCTACGGTCCAGCCATGTCGGTCGCCTTGAAATGCACAGAGTGCGGAGTCGAGTACGAGGTTGTGGGTGAGCTCATGGAGAACCCACTCACCAAGGACCAGTTCTACATGGCTAAGTGCGCTTGCGAGGGGCTTACCCGAATTCCCGCTGGCCAAGCGCTCAGAGCCCCAGCGAAGCCGGCGAAGAAGGACTGACCAGAGTTCGCCTGTCCCGGCCGACGTCCACACGAGCTTTGTGTGGTTGTGCGACTGTCCTCGGCCATGACACGCCCTCCGCGGTGCGTGCTCGTCAACGTCTCGACCGGCGAGTCGATGCCGTGCCTCTTCAACCCGACCCAGCTCACCGAGAAGCTGCAGGTGAACTGGAACCGGCAGGTCGTACCCGGTCTCTCGCACCAGGTGCTCCAGTTCCAGAGCACCTCGAACCGTCAGCTCACCGGCGTCGAGTTCTACCTCGACCGCTTCTTCGCGACCGAGCAGCCCGGCGACCCCAACATCCTCGAGTTCCGCGCCTTCCTCCGCGCGCTCACGGTGCCTCCCGCGGTCACTGAGGGAGTCGCCACCGCTCCACCACGCGTCCTCGTCGTCTGGCCGAACGTGCTCACCATCGAGTGCGTCGTCGCGAGCATCGACTTCCAGTACCGCCAGCTCGCCATCGACTCTTCGGTGCTCGTCTACGCGGCCTCCGTCACCTTCGAGGAGGTCCTCGACACGCGCGTCACCAGCCAGACCTTGCGCCGGCAGGTGTCGTGATGGCTCCGCTGGCTGGCTCTCGTCACTCGTTCACCGCCGGCGTGCGCGACGAGGAGGGGCGCCTCTTTCTCACCGAGCGCGAACCCTACAGCTTCCATGCGCACCCAGACACACGGGCGCATGTCGTCGCGCAGGGCGACTCGCTCTTCGACCTCGCCGGCCGGTACTTCGCGCCACTGCCGAGGGCGTGTGGCTTCTGGTGGGCCATCGCCGACTTTCAGCAGGACCCGATCATCGACCCGACGCTCGAGCTCGAGGTCGGGCGACGGCTGCTCATCCCGAGCGTTCGCGTGCTCACCGACGTCATCCTCAGCGAACGACGGAGGCGAGACGCATGAGCCCCTCCGACCGCAGCGCGCCCGGAGTGCGCATCACCTCGCTCGCCGACGAACGCGCCGCGAGCGGAGCCCCGCTCAACCTCGACGGCCGGGTGCTCGCCTTCTCCTACGAGGACAGCGCACTCAAGGCGGACCAGGCGTCGCTCCGACTCGACAACTCCGACCTCTCGCTCTTCGACCGACCCGAGTTCGCCGGCGGCGCGGTGCTCGAGGTCTCGTGGGGCTACCCCGGCCAAATGTCGCTTCCGCGGCGAGTCGTCGTTCGCAAGCTGAAGGGCTTCCAGACGCTCACCGTCGAGGGCCAGGCCACCAGCGTTCTGATGAACCTCCAGGCGAAGACGCGCTCATGGAGCGGGAAGCGGCGCAGCGACGTCGTGCGTGAACTCGCGGCGGAGTACGGGTTCATCGGAGAGGCCGCCGACATCGGTGACACCTCCGAAGTGTTGGAGGCGGTGCACCAGTCCTCTGAGACCGACGCGCGCTTCCTCCGTCGGCTCGCCGCGCGCGAGGAGTTTGAGTTCTTCGTCGACGACTCCGGCTTCCACTGGCGGGCTCGCAACCAGGCGCCGGCTCCGACGCGTGTGCTGACCTGGTACTCGGACCCTGGCCGCGGCGAGGTCATGTCGGTCAACGTCGAGAGCGACCTGGTGCGGCGAGTCGGGCGTGTCGACGTGAAGGGGCGCGACCCGTTGGCGAAGGCGCCGATCGCGGGGAGCGCGAACTCCGAAACCGTGCCGCGATCGACCCTCGGAGAACTCGTCGAGGTGGTCGACCCTGAGACAGGCTCCACGTCGCTGCAGCAGCGCAACGCGACGGTCAGCGCGCATCCAACGACCGCGACTACACCCGAGGCAGCGAAGCGCGAGGCCGAGGCCCGCTTCCGAGCTGCGGAGCGCGACACCGTGAAGCTGTCGCTGCAGGTGGTCGGCGACCCGACGCTCCGCGCGAAGACGATCATCGAGGTCCGCGGAATCTCGAAGGCGCTGTCCGGCAAGTACTACCTCGCGGAGGCGAAGCACGTCATCAACGCGAGCGGGTACGTGGTCGATCTGAAGCTGACGCGCGATGGGCTCGGCTCGACGGAGAAGGCCGTGAGACCACAGGGTGGTCAACCCAACCGCGGAGCGCCGACGCCTGGCGGCTCGCTGAAGTCCATCGAGGTCGTCGACCCCGAGCGCGGCGACACCCGCGTGGATTTCCGACGCGGAGACAGCGTCATCGGCGCCGAGGACCCCGAGACGGGAATGAGCGTGCCGCGATGAGCACCTTCGACGACGACATCCAGCGCAACGATACGCTGCGGCTCGGGCTCTACGTTGGGTACGTCACCGACCGGAACGATGACGCGCAACTGGGCCGCGTGCGCGTATGCATCCCCGGAGTGATCGAGCCCGAGAGCGCATGGGCCTGGCCGCTCGGCACCGTCGGCGGAGGGAGCAAGGACCGGGGCTTCTTCGCGGTGCCTGAAAAGTTCGCGGAGGTCGCGGTCTTCTTCAATCAGGGGAAGGAGGACGCGCCGTACTACCTCCCTGCGCACTGGGGGAAGCCGGGCGGCGAGAGCGAGGTGCCCGTCGAGGCGCAGCGGAACCCGCCCGACAACCGCGTGTTCGCGACCGAGCACTTCCGCATCGAACTCGACGAGACCGCGAAGAGCAGAAAGCTGAAGCTCACGAACAGGAAGACCGGAGACGCGCTCACGTTCGACGCCGAGGACAACACGGTCACGCTCGAGGCGACGACCGCGCTGACGCTCAAGGCGGTCGGGGCCATCTCGATCGACGCGCCGCTGGTCACGATCGCCGGCCGCGTCGTGCGCCCGACAGCCGACCCAATCTGAAGGAGGTACCCATGGCGCTCCCGATTCTGATTCGCCTGCCAGCGGCCCCAGACCCGCTGACGATGACGCTCCCGGGCGGCGTCACGATGCAGCAGCAGGACCTCATCAAGGTCATCCAGCCGGCGCTCACACCGCTCATGCCGGTGTTCAACATCCTCGACGCGGTGATCGCGGTCTTCAACACGGTGAAGGCGATCCCCGAGTCGCTTGGGCCGCCTCCGGACCCGACGAAGCTTGTGAGCGCCATTGTCGAAATGACGAAGAAGGTCTCGAAGCTGCTCCGCCTCGTTCCTCAGCTCTCGCTTCCGTACACGATCCTCGGAGTAGTGGACCTGATCCTCGACACGCTGGGTCGACTGCGCGACCAGTTGGTCTTCCTCGCGCATTCGGCTCAGCGCCTCGCGTCGCTCACCCAACGCGCGGCGGAGTTGAACGACCCTGGTCTCGCAGCTGTGGCCGCCTGCGCGCGTGCCAACATCGAGCAGGAGGCCGCCAACCTCAGCAAGGGCCTCGGTGCCGTGAGCACGTTGCTGGGTATCCTCAGCATCTTCACGTCGATGATCGGTGGCCCGAAGGTGCCCGATCTGTCTTCACTCTCGGGCAAGCCCATGGACGAGGCCGTGAAGCCCCTCGATGACCTCGTGAAGACGCTGCAGCAACTGCGCAGCTCGATACCGGTGCCTTGATGGTAGCGCGCAACCTGCTCATCCCGTTTCGGCGTGACCGCAAGCGCGATCTCGCGACCGGCGAGGCGGAGGCTCTGCTCGCATCGAAGGTGCGCCAGGTGCTGCTGACCGAGGGTTCGACGCCGAGGTCTTCGGGTGAGCTGCCGTGGCGCACCGGTTTCGGCGCAGGGCTCGGCCTCGCACGCCATCGACCGAACGACGCCGTTCTGGCCGAGCTCACGAGGGTTCAGGTTCGCGACGCGCTTCGGAGATGGCTCCCTGCCGTTGTCGTGGTGGAGGTCGAGGTGACCGCGTCGGCCTCGACCCTGTCAGTACGGGTTCACGTGCAGGAAGGTGGAATTGTCGCCGCCGTCACGACGCAGTTGTGAGCGTCAGTCGGTCCCGTTCGGCTGCAGCGAACGTCTTTGCGCCTGGGTGGCCTCGCTCCCTCCATCGGTCGACTACACCGACAAGGACTTCGACTCGCTGCGGGCGCGGCTCATTGCGCTGCTGAAGAGCGTCTTCCCTGACTGGACCGACTTCGACGTAGCGAGCTTCGGCAACCTACTCGTCGAGATGTTCGCCTTCGTCGGCGACGTGCTGACCTTCTACCAGGACAACCTCGCGCGGGAGTCGAGGCTCGTCACGGCCACGCAGCGCAAGAACGTCATGGCCCTGGCGAAGATGCTCGGGTACCGGCTGAGCGGCGCGCAGGCGGCGACGGCCGAGTTCGAGTTCCGGCTCGCACGGCCCGCGCCTGCGCCCGTCACCGTCCCTGCGGGGACCATCATCCGCACGCAGGAGGTAACCGACCCGGTTCGGTTCCAGTTGCTCGCTCCGGTGACCGTTGCCGCGGGATCGGTGCAGGCGGTCGGCGTCGGGGAACACTCCAAGACGCAGCGCCAGTTGTTCGATGCACAGGGCCTCGCCGACCTCTCACTCCCGCTCGACTTCGGGCCGTACCTCGACGGCTCCGCGGTCGTCACGACGTCACAGGGGCCCTTCACCGAGGTCGACAGCTTCCTCAACTCCGGCCCGAACGACCGGCACTTCGTCGCGACCGTCGATCAGAACGACCTCGCGACGCTCCGCTTCGGCAGCGGCGGGAGCGGCCTCCCACCGACCGGCACCATCTCTGTCACGTACAAGACAGGAGGCGGCTCCACGGGCAATGTCGACGCCCAGCGCCTCGTGGTGCTCGAGGGGAACTTCCGCGATGCGAACGGTGGGCTCGTTCAGCTCTCGGTGCGGAACCCGCGCTCGGCCTCAGGCGGAGCCGACCGACAGAGCATCGCCTCGGCCAAGCTGCTCGCTCCCGAGAGCCTGCGCGCGCTCACGCGCACCGTCGCCCGCGAGGACTTCGAGATCAACGCCCGCCGCCTCACGGGAGTCGCGCGCGCGCTGATGCTCACCTCGAACGAAGACCTCTCCATCGGAGAGAACACCGGCATCCTCTACGTCGTCCCTCGCGGCGGAGGGCTCCCCACGCCGGCGCTCAAGGCGCAGGTGCTCCGGCAGGTGACCGAGGCGTACCCGTGCACGCTGACGTTCCAGGTTGCTGTGCAAGACCCGGTGTACCGGCGCATCGACATCTCTGCGCGCGTGTTCCTTCGACAGGGGGCGAGCCCGAACGTGGTGCGCGACGCGATTCGCGCCAACCTCGCCGCGTGGTTCCGTGTCACCGAACCCGACGGCACGCCGAACCCGAACGTCGACTTCGGCTTCAACATCAAGGACGTGGAGGGGAACCCTGTCGGTGAAGTCGCTTGGAGCGACGTATTCAATGTCATCCGCGACACGCCCGGCGTTCGGAAGATGGGCGACGCGCGGCTCGACCTCACACTCAACGGACTGCCTGCAGACGTGAAGCTCAACGTGCGCGAGTTCCCGGTGCTGGGCACGGTTTCGCTCCGGAACGGTGACACCGGAGTTTTGCTCTGATGGCGCTCCTGAACCCGACCTTCGCCGATGCGGGAGCGCTTCCAGGCGAGGCGGCGCGATGGACCATTTCCGCGGTGACGAGCCTCGAGGTGCTGGCGGCGTTCGGTGGCGCCGGACGAGAGGACTTCGAGCCGTGGAGCGCGTTCCTTGCCGCGCTCGCTGACGTCACCGTGGTGCGTGCCTTCTTCGGCCGAGACGGCTTCGAGGCGTTCGAGCGGCCGTACCTCTTCGCGCTGCCGACGGGGCGGGTCGTCGCGTGCTCCTTCGGCGTGCGCGATGTCGAGACCTGGACGCGGCCTTCTCCGTGGCTCGACGACTGGAGCCGTGTTCCTTCGGCGCTGGGCCTCACGGAGCCCTTCGCGCGAAACGGCTACCTCTCCGGCTGGAGCTCCGTCGGCAACGTCGCCGCCCCGCTCGAGACCTTCTCCGGTGCGTGGGCACGCGCCGCAACCCTGTGACGGAGGCTCAATGGCCGAGACTGACTGGACGTACCTCAACAACGGGCTCGACCTCGCTGCGGTGGACCGGGGCGTGACGGCGGGCATCCCTACTCCGCCTGGCGGCGGGAACTTCTTGTTCGGCTTCAACTCCCTCGCGGCGGTGCAAGGCGCGGTCGGCCTGTTCGCAAACCTCGCGAGCTTCGCGCCGATGGCGAAGGGCGGCTCGATACGCGGCTGCCTCCAGCGCGGCGCCGGCGGAGGCCCGACCGGCTTCTCCCCGTTCCTCTTCCTCTGCAGCCAGGGGAACTCGGTGAACGACAGCGCGTACATGCTCGGGCTCTCGGACGATGACCCGCACCGCGTCGTGCTCCGCAAGGGAGCCATCGCCGTGGGTCTGCCAGACGCCGACGGCCCCGGCGTGCTGCTCAAGTCGGCGGCGAGCTTCGCGCAGGCGACCTGGGTGCACCTTCGCCTCGACGTCATCGTGAACACGAACGGCGACGTCGTGCTGAAGGTGCTCTCGAACGACCTCGCGGCGCATCCGCTCGGCACGGCTCCCGACTGGCAGCCCGTTGCGGGAATGGTGCAGTTCATCGACGACCAGCTCGGCATCAACTCGGGCAGCCAGCCGCTCACGTCGGGGCGAGGAGGCTTCGGCATGTCGGTGAAGGACGTCACCCGGCGCGCGTACTTCGACCACCTCGAACTCTTCCGTCAGGTGTGAGGCATGGAGCTGACCGCGTTCACCAGTCGTCTCGGCGAGGGCCAGGGGCTGCTCGGGCCGGGCGTGTTCGTTCTCGGTGACGACCAGCCTGGGCGGACCTTCGAGTTCGAACACGGAGACCACGTCGAGGTGACGCAGGTCGTGGACCTCACCGGCGTGACGCTGGTGCGCACGTCGATGAGGGTGCGGACGCCGAAGCGAATGCCGCCGGGGTTTGCGTGGGAGGTCTCCATCGTTGTCGACGGTGTTAAGGACGCCGGCGTCACCCTGCGCGCGGGGAGCGAGCGCACGCTCGACGACCTGGCCGCCAACGTCTCGAAGCTGACTGGGCAGCACACGGTCGGAGTCCGCCTCGAGTTGGTGTGAACGATGGCCACCATCGAGCTGCCACGCGTGCAGGTGCAGTCGGTCACGCTCACCACGAGCGGGGCGGGGCCGCTTCTCATCAACCGCGACCCGTCACCTGGTGAGGTGGGCGTTCCCATCGATTCGCCGCTCGCGCTCGAGCTCGTCGACCCTGGCGTCGCCGGCATCGATACGAGTGCTACACGCATCTGGGTCGACGGGGTGCTCGCGTTCCATGGTGCGCCGGTGCCGCCGTTCGCTGCGGTGGTGGCGCAGTCGCCCGACAGCCTCCGCGTGGTCCTCACGCCGGCTGCGCCCCTGAGCAGCCTCGCCCGAGTCACGGTCCGGGTCGCATCACGCATCGTGGGCGGTGGGCAGTCGCTCGACGAGTCCTGGAGCTTCACCGCAGAGGACCGCGTTTCACCACGACTGACGAGCGCCCAGGCGATTTCGCAGAAGCAGCTTCACCTCGTCTTCGACGAACCGGTCGAGAACTCCAACACGACAGTCCTCGTGACGCCCGTCGGTGCGCCCGCGGTGCCACTGAGCGCCGTGCACGTCGCCAGCGAAGCGAACCGCCTGACCGTCTCGCTCGACGTGGAGATGTCTCCCGACGTCGAGCACGAGGTGCAGGTGCTCGGCGTGACCGACCTTTCCGGGAACGCTGTGCGGCCGCCGTTCGATAAGGCGCGTTTCAAGGGCTTCAGACCAGCGAGACCGGCGTCGCGACGGTTCGACCTCTGGCAGATGCTCCCGAAGCACAATCGGCGCGACGACACGACCGGAGACCTCCTGCGCTTCATCTCGTGCCTGCAGGAGGTGACGGACCTGCTCCTCGCCGACCTCGACCGCTGGCCCGACATCTTCGACCTCGAGCGCGCTCCCGAACCGTTCCTCGACCTCATCCTTCAGGACCTGGGCAACCCGTTCCCGTTCGACCTCGACATGCGGGGCAAGCGCCGGCTCGCGGCAGTGCTGGTCGAGATGTACCGCCAGAAGGGAACCGCGCAGGGCATCAAGAACGCAGTGCGCTTCTTCCTCGGCATCGACATCGTGGCC
>JAACJQ010000122.1 GCA_016879935.1 Archangiaceae bacterium
ACCTTCACCGTCGAGACGACGGGCGAGTTGGCCGAGCCGAACATGTGCACGCCGATGGTGTACGCGAGCCCCGGCTGCGGCGAGTTGATGCGCGTGTTCTCGGGGCCGCGGCCGCTGGTGTCGTCGCGATCGAGGTTGGGGCTCTGCGGTGCGCCGCCCCAGGTCGGCGTGCGGTTGGCGTAGTAGCAGTCCCACGGAGAGCGCGCCCAGCTGGCCGCCGCCGACCACGAGCCGGCCATCGGGTGAATGAGGTGCAGGTCGGTGTCGTAGTTTCGCGACCAGGTCAGCTCGATCCACAAGTCGCCGTTCGGCGTGACGGTGATGGGCGTCGAGCAGGTCGACGTGCCGCCGATGCCGTCAGAGACGGTGAAGTTCACCACGTGCGTGCCCACCACGTCGGCGAAGTAGGTCGTCGCGTTGCAGCTCGTCGGTGCGCTGAACATGCCGTTCGCGGTGGCGGGGCGGGAGCCGACGCTCCACGCACAGCTGCTCGGGCTCGGGCCCATGACCGACGGCAGCAGGTTGACGGTGGTGTTCGCGCCGGTGGTGATGGGCGCCGGGCAGACCGCGGTGAGGCCACAGCCCATCATCGTGCGCGCCACGCCGATGCCCGACAGCGGCAGCGGGTAGTTGATGGCCTGGCCGTTCTGCGTGACGGTGATGCTGAGCGCGCCGGCGCTGGGGCCGAGCACGAAGGGCCGGAAGCGCAGCTGCAGGGTGCGCGAGGCCCCGGGTGAGATGGTGCCGACGGTGGCCGCGTTGACGATGGCGAACTGCGGGCAGCCGCCAGCCGTCATGCACGAGCCCGAGCCGACCGGAGCCAGGCCAGGATCCGACAAACCCGCTGCGTTCAACGTCAGCGGCGTCGAGCAGGTGTTGGTGATGCTCACCGTGCGCGCGGGCGAGCCGCACTCGAGCTCGGCGTTCATGAAGTCGAGCGGCGAGGGCGAAATGGTGATGCACGTCGGCGCGAGCGTCGCGAGCAGCTGCACGTTGCCGTTCGACGCGCCGGGCGTGGAGACGCCGAACGTCACGTCACCGCGCACCACCATCGGCACCGTGGGAGACGGCCGCAGCGGCGCCGCGCGCACGACGATGGGCACCTGCTGGCCGGGCATCAGCGTCAGCGACGGAATCGGGCCCTGCGGCAGCGAGAACGTGTCGTCGCTCGTCGGCGCGAGGTCGATGGCGTTGAAGTAGCAGATGTCTGACGGCTGCACGCCGCGGTTGCGGAGCATGAAGGTGAGGTCGCGAATCTGCGGCTGGTCGACGACGCCGAAGTTCAGCTGGCCGGGCACCACCTCGTAGTTGCAGGGCGGCGCTTCGACGGCCTCGGCCGTGATGTGCACCACCGTCTCGGGTGAGAGCGGGTCGTTCGAGAGAATGGTCAGCTCCCATTCCTTCATGCCGGGGCTCGCGGGGATGATGCGGACCGGCAGGTTGATGGCGCCACCGGCGATGGCCTCGATGCCGTTGTTCGGGTTGTAGACGTTCGGCTGCAGCGTGTTGGTGCAGCCGTTGCGCTGCTGGTCCCACTCGCCGACGCAGATCTCGGCGTCGGTGCCGCTGATGGCCCGCACGCGCCAGTACGGCATGCCCATGCCCGTCGCGCCCAGCTTCAGGTTCGCGCGCGGGTCTGACGGCGTGGGCCGCGTGCCGATGTTGGCGATGCGCAGCGTGCGCGGCACGAACGTCGGCGGCGACGCGTTCTGCGTGAAGCCGATGCGGCCGACCGAGAGGGGTGACGGGCGCACGTCGATGCGCGGGCCGCCGCCGATGCCGCGCAGGCGCACCGAGATGGCCGCCTGCCCCGACAGCGTGGTGGTGGCCTTGAGCTGGCCGCTCTTCTGCCCGAGCGCGGTCGGCTTGAACTCGAGCTTCACCGTCGCTTCGCCGTCGGCCCACATGCCCATCGCGTCGCGCTGGGCGGAAGGCACGGTGAGCTTCGTGAGGTCGCCCATCGAGGCCTCGGTCACCGTGAAGACGGGGTCGCTCGTCTCGAGCTGGCTCAGCTGCACGTCGGTGGTGCACGCGTTGAAGAAGGTGACGGTGCCGGGGCCCGCGATGGTCGGCGTCACGTAGCCGAAGAAGAGCGAGGTGCCGCGCACGTCGTCGGGCGGGTCGGCGCGGAAGGTGAGGCACGAGTTCACCCCGCGCCCCTTGAGCGTCACTTCCTGCTCCGGGCACGACTGCGTGCGGCGCACGGTGACGCGCGCGAGGTAGTCGCGGGTCTCGGTGGGCGTGAAGGTGAGGGTGCTCCTGGCGGGCTCGCCGGGCGCCACGTCGCGGCCACCGAAGCCGTCGAAGCCGCTGAACACGAAGACGCCCACGGGCGTGCCGATGACGGGCCCCGTGGTGACGCGCACGCCGATGGAGCTGTCGTTGCGCAGGTCGAGCTCGGTCGACGTCATGGTGCCCACGGGCACGATGCCGAAGTCGATGGTGGCGGGCACTTCACACTCACCCGAGATGGCGCGGCCGCGGAGCTCGAGCGGCGCGTTCTGCGCACCGGCGGGCACGAAGTCGAGCTGCGAGGCCACGTCGTAGCCACGCACGTCGGTGCGGGTGGGCGGCGCGAAGGTGATGGTGATGGGCTGGCGCTCCGACGGAGCGACCAGGCGGTCCTGCTCCCAGGTCAGCTCGAACGCGGCGCCCGCTTCGACGCGCTGCTGCAGCGTCACCGCGTCGCCGGCCACCTTCGCGAAGTCGTACAGCGAGAACGAGCCACGGCCGACGTTGCGCACGAACACCAGCTGCTGCACCCGGCTGCCCATCGAGATGGTGCCGAAGTCGATGAGCGCGCTGTCTCCGGCCTGCGGGCCGTCGTTCGTCTCCCACTCCCAGCGCACCTGCCCCTGCGCCACCTGCAGCGGCTTCTCGCAGTCGCACCCCACGATGGCGAGACCAACGAGCAGCGGTGCCAGCCTCTCGAACGAGGCGGCAGTACGGTGGTGCGTGGACAAAGAAGGCTCCCGAGTGACGGAACGACCGGCCAGACCGTTCAGTGAGGGGAATACCACGGGCCGCCAGCCCACCGCACCCCGCCGGGACTTCCATGCTTGCGGAGCGGGTTTCGCGCTGTACCTTCCGCCGACTTTTCCGCCCTGCGGTCCCTGGTGGCGGTTCCGGCCGTTTTCAGCAAGAAGGCAACCGCCATGATTGATTGGGTCCTCAAGCGCATCATCGGAACGAAGAACCAGCGCGAGCTGAAGAAGGCGTGGCCGAAGGTGGCCGCCATCAACGCGCTCGAAACGAAGATGCGGGCGCTCAAAGACGAGGACTTTCCGCGTGAAACCGCGCGGATGAAGCAGGAGATCGCCAACGGCAAGAGCCTCGACGACTGCCTCATCGACGCCTTCGCGCTCATTCGTGAAGGTGCCCGACGTTCGATTGGCCAGCGGCACTACGACGTGCAGCTCATCGGCGGCATGTTCCTGCACCAGGGCTGCATCGCCGAGATGCGCACCGGCGAAGGCAAGACGCTGACTGGCACGACGGCCGTGTACCTGAACGCGCTCTCGGGCCGCGGCGTGCACCTCGTCACGGTGAACGACTACCTCGCCCGCCGCGACGCGGAGTGGATGGGTCGCGTCTACAAGTTCATGGGCATGACGACGGGCTGCGTGCTCAACGAGCTCTCGGACAAGCAGCGTCAAGAGGCGTACCGCTGCGACATCACGTACGGCCAGAACAACGAGTTCGGCTTCGACTACCTGCGCGACAACATGAAGTTCCGCCTGCAGGACTACGTGCAGCGCGAGCTCAACTTCGCCATCGTCGACGAGGTCGACTCGATTCTCATCGACGAGGCCCGCACGCCGCTCATCATCTCGGGCCCCACCGAGCAGAACACCGACCTCTACGCGAAGGTCGACGCCGTCATCTACGGCCTCGTGCCCGAGCAGGACTACCAGCTCGACGAGAAGAGCAAGTCGGTGATGCTGACGGACCAGGGCGTCGACAAGCTGCAGGAGCGCCTGAAGATTCCCAACCTCTACGCGCCCGAAGAGCTCGAGACGCTGCACCACGTCGAGCAGGCCCTGCGCGCGCACACGCTCTACAAGCGCGATCGCGACTACGTGGTGAAGGAAGGCGAGGTGCTCATCGTCGACGAGTTCACCGGTCGCCTCATGGCCGGCCGCCGCTGGAGCGATGGTCTGCACCAGGCCGTCGAGGCCAAAGAAGGCGTGAAGGTCGAGAACGAGAACCAAACGCTCGCGACCATCTCGTTCCAGAACTACTTCCGCATGTACTCGAAGCTCGCCGGCATGACGGGCACGGCCGACACCGAGGCCGAAGAGTTCGCGAAGATCTACAACCTCGACGTGCGCGTGGTTCCGACGAACCGCGACATGATTCGCGATGACCTCGAAGACGTCGTCTACAAGACCGAGAAGTCGAAGTTCGAGGCGGCTGCGAAAGAAGTGAAGGAGCTGCACCAGAAGGGCGTGCCGGTGCTCGTCGGTACGGTGTCGATCGCGAAGTCAGAGGTGTTCAGCACCTTCCTCAAGAAGGAAGGCGTGCCGCACAACGTGCTCAACGCGAAGAACCACGCGCGCGAAGCCGACATCATCGCGCAGGCCGGCAGCCGTGGCGCCGTCACCATCTCGACGAACATGGCCGGCCGCGGCACCGACATTCTGCTCGGCGGCAACCCCGAGGTGATGGCGCGCAGTGAAGTGGGCCCCGAGCCCGAGCAGCCCGAAGAGGCGCCCAAGCCCGAAGGCCAGCTGATCAACTTCAACGCCGTCGATGCCGCGTCGAAGGAGGCCTACGAAGCCGCGAAGACCGAGTGGAAGACGAAGTTCGAGGCCGCGCTCGCGAAGTACAAGGCGCAGTGCGAGGCCCAGCGCAAAGAGGTGCTCGAGGGTGGCGGTCTGTTCATTCTCGGCACCGAGCGCCACGAGTCACGCCGCATCGACAACCAGCTGCGAGGCCGCGCAGGCCGTCAGGGCGACCCCGGCATGAGCCGGTTCTATCTGTCGCTCGAAGACGACCTCATGCGCATCTTCGGCGGCGAGCGCATTCAGTCGATGATGGAGATGTTCGGCATGAAGGAGGACGAGGTCATCGAGGCGCCGATGCTCTCGCGCTCCATCGAGAACGCGCAGAAGCGGGTCGAGGGCCACAACTTCGACATTCGCAAGAACCTGCTCGAGTACGACGACGTGATGAACCAGCAGCGGCGCACCATCTACAAGCTGCGCCGGCAGGTGCTCGCGGCGGGCGCCGGCATGCCGCTGGTCGAGTTCGACGAAGACCCGAAGACGAAGGCGAAGCTTCGCAGCGAGAAGACGTACACGTGGGACGACTTCCGCGAGATGGCGCTGGACGCCATCGAAGACGTGATTCTCGGGCTCACCGACATCTACACGCCGGCGCGCAACCCCGAGACGTGGAACGTCGATGGCCTCGCGGCCGAGGTGAAGCAGCTGTTCGGCGTCGAGATGACGTTCCAGCGGCAGGGCACCGTCGAGGAGCTTCAGGAGCAGCTCTACAAGCGCGTCGAGAAGGTCTACTCCGAGCGCGTGAAGGACTACGGCGAGGAGTGGAACCGCTTCGTGCAGCTCCAGTACCTCTCGACCATCGACCAGCTGTGGAAGGACCACCTGCTCGGCATGGATCACCTGCGCCAGGGCATCGGGCTTCGGGGCTACGGCCAGAAGGACCCGAAGATCGAATACAAGAAAGAAGGCTACGCGGGCTTCGTGCGCATGCTCGCGGGCATCAAGTCGGCCTTCATTCAGCGCGTGATGCGCGCCCAGGTGCGTGACCCGAACGAAGACGCCGAGCGCCTGAAGCGGCAGATGGAGCAGCAGGCGAAGAAGGCCGTCGAGGGTCGTGGCGGTGAAGACGGTCAGGTGCAGCCCAAGGCGCCCGAGCAGAAGACGGTCGTGCGCGAAGGGCCGAAGACGGGCCGGAATGATCCGTGCCCGTGTGGCTCGGGCAAGAAGTACAAGAAGTGCCACGGCGCCACCGAGACGGTCTGAGATCTATCGGCGACTGGCCTCGCCGAGCAGCTTCAGCAACGAGGTCAGCTCAGGTTCTCGGGCGTGCTTCTTCACCACGGTGCGCGCCTCCTGGACGCGGCCCAGCGAGAGAAGCGCCTTCGTCAGACCGCGAAGCGCGTCGCCCTTCACGTCCTCGTCGCTCGACTCACAGCGGGCGACGACCTCTTGGAAGCGCTTCGACGCCGTTTCGGCATCACCCGCGCCGAGTTCGCACCAGCCACGACGGGCGAGGGCCATGGCCTGCAGTCGTGGATCGCTCGAGAGGAGCGCCCGTTCATACGCGAGGTGGGCCTTCTCGAAGACGCGCTGCTCGCAAAAGCGGTCGCCGAGCTGAACCCACGCCTCGGGCAAGAACCTTGACGAGGGGTAGTCCTTGATGAGTTCGCTGTAGCGGGCCATCGCCGGTCTGGTCTTGCCCATGAGCTGAGCCAGCCTGAAGAGAACCTCGTCGCGACGCTCGTAGTGCGGGTAGTCGCGAAGGATGTGTTGGAACAGGCTGATGACCGCATTCTTGAAGATCGTCGCTTCGCGAAGGTCGGCCTGCTCTCTGGAGCCCGCAGACGCGAGCGCCCTTCTCTCGGCGAAGCAGGCCTTCTGTCGGTACAGCTCTCCGAGCTGAAAGAGCAGCTCGGCCATGCCTTCGCCGTCGTCGCTTCTCACCATCACGTGCTTCAAGAACTCGACCAGCTCGGATGCTCTCTTGTCGTCGAGCATGTCCTGGTCGACCTGCGCCGGGCTCGGAACTGGCTCGTCATGCACGCATTCCATCGGCCTTCTGGGAGCGGGCTTCAAGGCCACAGGAGCGAGCTTCGCCACCAGGTGAACGAAGCCACCCGGCGCGATCCGATCGCTCCACTCGAAGGCGTGAGCCCCGTCACGGGTCACCTTCACGGCATAGCTGCCCGCCGTCAGTCCGTCGGCCATCCACGGCAGGCCGCCGTCGCCGTGGAAGTTCGGGCCAGTCACCGTCACGTGCGCATCATCGGGGAAAGCCGTGACCGCGAGCGCCACCGCCAGCCGCAGCGGCACCGAGAGGCTCGTCGTCTCATCGGGCCTGACATCGACCGTGGTCTCCTCGACGCCGAAGCCCTCTTTGACGGCCTTCACCTTCCACTGGCCAACCACGGCGAGCGGAATCGTCAGCGGCGTGGTGCCCTTGCTGGGGCGCGCTTGCGGATCCACCAGCTCCACCGTCGCCCCGGCGGGACTGGTGGTGATCGACAAGACGCCCAACGCGCGATTCGAGACCGGCACCTGGGCGAGCACCTCGCTGCTGAGCAAGACGCACAAGCATGGAGTCAACACGGAGCCTCCAGGACTACCGCTCGATCACGACGCGGGCGGCGGCGATGTCGCCCGGCCGGGTTCTGCAGCAGCCTCCGACCACCTTCGCGCCGGCGCGCAGGTAGGCGTGCACGAACACCGCGAACTCGGTGCCCCGCAGCGGACTTCCCACCCACGTGCGGCTCTTCGCGTCCCACGTCTCGCCGGCGTTCGGCGACGCGGCCAGCAACACGCGCTTCGGCGTCACCGTGCGAAGGATCGGCTCGATGAGCTCGGGCGACGTGCAGTTGAGGCCCACGGCGATCACGTTCTCCACCGCTTCGAGCATCGTCACGGCCGAGGCGAACGACTCTCCGTGCGAGAGGGTGCTGCCCTTCGCCGAGAAGCTCGCCATGAACGGCACCTGACTGAACTCGGCCGCGAGCGCTGCGACGGCCTCGCACTCGGCCATCGACGGCAACGTCTCGAAGAGGATCAGATCGGGCACGCCCTTGAGCGCCGCCGCGACGCGGGGCCGGTGGAACTCGATCAGCTGCTGCACCGTCATCGGGTAGTCGCCGGTGAACTCGCTGCCATCGGCCAGCACCGCACCGTACGGACCCAACGACGCAGCCACGAGCGCTCGGGTCGTGTGTCGGCGAACGGCGTCATGCGCGAGCACGACGGCCTTCGTCAGGCGCGCATCGGCATCGGCCGCCGAGATGCCCACCTTCGCGAAGCCCAGCCGGCTCGCCTGGTACGACGCCGAAGAGATGACGTCGGCGCCCGCGCGGAGGTGGCTCAGGTGCACGTCGATGATGCGTTCGGGCTCGTCGGCGATCAGCTTCGCCGACCAGAGATGACTCGACAGGTTGGCGCCACGGCGCTCGAGCTCGGTGGCCAGCGCTCCGTCGAACAGCACTGCACGTTGGCGCGCCAGAATCGGCGTGAACGGGTTCTTCACGCATCCTCCTTCAGGAGCAGGGCGGCGAGCCGCTCACGAATCGCCGAAGGAAACGTCGAGCCCTTCGGCGCACAGGTGGTCACCGCGTTCACCAGCAACACCGGCCACGACTCGGCGAGGCGAATCGGAGCCCGCACCACGGTCTCGTGTTTCGCGATGGCCGCTTCGGCGAGCGACGCCACTGCGGGCCGGTCTTCGGGGGGAAGCACCAGCGCCGAACCGTTCCACGCGACGACCGCGGCCGAACACGCCTCGAATACCTCGGCACCGCTCGGGTCCGTCAGCAGGGTCGAGACACCGTCCGTCCGCACGGCGTCGTAGGGCGACGGCGAGCCCTGCTTGGGAAAACGGCCGTGCAGCGCCGCGAACGGAGACGTCATCACCCGCGTCGCCATGCCCTCGACCAGCCGCGAGCCCGGCAGTTTCAACGTCGACAGCTGCCGGCCGTCCCACGTCGCGCGGTACACGCCGGGCTCCACCACGAAGCTAATGAAGTGCTGCAGCGCGCCGAGCGCTTCACCTCCCAGCCGCGTCGCGTGACGGTGCAGGAGCGGAATCGTGAAGCCCTCCGTCACCCGAAGCACGGTGTACCCGTTCATCGTCGTGGCAACCCCATCTCTTCGAACAGCACCTGCCACTGCGGATCGTTCTCGTCGTCGTACTCCGCGGGGCGCGGGGTGTTGAGGCCGGGCAACGCGTCGATGCGCGCGTGCGCCTCTTTCACGTCACGCACGTAGGCGAGGTACTGGCCTTTTCCTTCACCGATGGCCGCGAGCACCATGATGCCCAGGCCGTCACGTTCGACCGCGGCCTTCATCGCGACGAAGAACGCTTCGAGCTGCGAGAAGAGCTCGCCCGTTGCGAGGCCGTCGGGCGCGTAGTCCTTCAAGACGCAGACGAGCTGGGGGTAGGCGGAGCGGTCGGTGTCTCGCCGCGGCGCGGTTCGGTAGTGAACCACATGCCGCCTGGAGCGATCGTCGTTGCGGGCCGCGACCGAGTACCAGTCGCGATCCATCGAGACGATCTCGGCCACCGTCTCGGGGTCGCGCTCGTGCGGACCGATCACGCGCACCCGATCGATCAACGCCGTGACGCGCGCCCTGCTGCGCTCGTTCGTCGACGGGTCCTCCAGCATCCACCCCTTGCCGTCGTCGGCCAGCTCCCAGAACTCGAACAACTGCTCGTGGTAGAGCCCGACCAGGCTCCACTCGGGTGTGCCGTGGCCTCGCAGCGCGCCATCGAGGGTGGTCGGGCCGCCCATCAGCTCCCAGCAGCGGTGGTGGTAGACGAGCGCTTCGTCGTCACCGTCCCACACGAAGAGGTCTTCGCCGCTCGCCGTGTCGTGCAGCCCGCCATCTTCGACGGTGCCGCGAAGGAGCCTGCACTCGGGGTCGCGCGAGAGCCCGACGGCGTCTGCCAGCCACGCATGCGAGGGCCCGAAGATGAACGGCCGCTCATCGGCCTCCCACGTGTGCCCGCCGTGCTCGGCGCTGCCGCGGTAGATCTTCAACATGCCGCCCTTCGTTGGCACGTAGTGATCGTGTTGGGTGGGAAGCCCGCACAGCTGACAAACGGCTCCATGAACGCCCATGCGCGGCAGGTTGGCAGCACCAGCCCGCTGGAGTCACGCGCCGAGAAGGGCGCCCAGCTTGAGCCGAACCTCTGCCAGCTCGGCGGCCGGGGCGGAGTCCCAGGTGATGCCGCTGCCGACACCGTATTCCCACGTGTCGGCAGATCGCTTCGTGGCGGTGCGAATGAGCAGCGCCGCGCGCAGGCCTGCGTCGGTCTCGACGCCGAGCGTGCCGCAGTAGAAGCGTCGTGAGGTCGGCTCGAGCTCACGAATCACCGAGAGCGCCGCGGGTCTGGGCGCACCGGTGACCGAGCCGCCGGGGTGCATGAGGGACATGACGTCGGCGATCGAACGGTCGTCGCGGAGCACACCCTCGACGTCGCTCACGGCCTGGAGCACGTACGGCAGCTCGATGAAGCGCCGCGCCGCCGTCACGCGCACCGAGCCCCGCGCACACAGTTGCTGCAGGTCGTTTCGCGTGAGGTCGGTGATCATCGCGAGCTCGGCCTGGTCCTTCGCGCTGGCCTCGAGCATCACCCGCTGCCCCGGCGCCGCGGTGCCCTTCATCGGCTCGGCGTGAAGCCACCTCGCCCGGGTCTCGACGAGCAGCTCGGGGCTGGCCGAGACGAACTCGCCGACGCCGGGCAGTCGCACCCAGGCCGCGAAGCGGGGCACGGCGTTGGTGCACAGCTTCGAGAGCAGAGCGCTGCCACTGACGTTTCGCACGTTCGCGCGAATGGTGAGGTTCACCTGGTAGACGTCACCCGCGGCGATGCGCTCACGAATGCGCGCCACGTTCGCCTCGAAGCCCTCGTCGTGCAGCGTGACGTCGAGCGCGCCGACGCTGTGCCAGTCGGGCGTGAAGGCCGTGAACGCTCCCGGGTGGCGGCGTGGCGTCTCGTCGAACGCCGCGAGCCACAGCGCATGAGGGCCGGTGTCATCGGGCAGAAACAGCCGCCACCGCCCGTCGTCGAAGAAGCCCGGGCCCAGCACCCCGAACGCGGGAGCCCGCTCCAGGTCGGCGAGCGTCACGACAGGCTCCTGAAGAACGCCTCGACGAACTCGGGGCCGCGCGGCGTCGCGTACGAGTCGGGGTGAAACTGCAGCCCGAGGAACGGCGCCGTCTCGTGCTCCAGCGCCATCACCGTTCCATCGTCGAGCCGGCCCACGACCCGCAGCGGCGCCGGCAGGTTCGTCACCGACAACGAGTGGTACCGCATCACCTCGTGGCGGCCGCTCGGGAGGAATCGCGAGCCGCTCACCTGCATCGTCGCCACCTTGCCGTGCGCGGGCGTCGAGCGAACGAGCGTGGCGCCGAACGCGAGCCCAAGCGCCTGATGGCCCAGACAGACGCCCAGCACAGGAACCTCTGCGGTGACGAGCTGCTTCACCAGCTGCACCAGCCCCGCGCGGTGTGGGTCGGTGGGGCCAGGCCCGATGACGACGGCGTCGGCGCTCAGCACCGAAGGCGTGGGCCCACGCACCACCTCGACGCCCTCGGGCAGCAGGTCGACGACGTTGAAGCTGAAGGAGTCGTCGTTCTCGACGAAGACGACGCGCACTCACTGCTCCCGCGCGTTGACGTACTCGGTCACGGTGCGGCGCGAGGGGTGGTCGTCTCCCGCGACCTCGAGGAAGCGGCGGTAGCTCACGAGCGCGCGCTCACGCTGGTCGAGCCGCACGTACGCTTCTCCTTCGAGGCGGTAGCACTCCGGCACCACCTTGGGCTCCTTGAAGCATGGCGCGACGGCGCCGAGCACCTCGGGGAAGCGGCCATTCTGCATGAGCGCGCGGCAGCGCTGCACGAGGGGCAGGGCGAGCGACTCGGTGTACGACATGACGGGGCCGAGCTTCTCTTTGCCGACCCGCGCCACGCTGCCCGGAGCGTTCGCGGTGGCGTCGACGGTGGCGACGTCGAGCTTGAGCTCCACCGTGCCGGCGTTGTCGCTGACCGACTGATCGAGGAAGCCGAGCTCGAGGAACACCGCGCCCGAGACGAGCGTCGTGCCACCGGGCTTGAGCGAGCCGGCCGAGAAGGCGCCGTCTTTGAGCCGCACGCGCCACGTCACCACCAGCGGCACGCCCTCACCGAGCTGCGCGCTGGCGTCGGCGGGAACACTCAGCTGGTACGTCTTCTCGTGATCGAGCTCGATGCGCTTGGCCTGCTCGAAGTCGGCGCACTGCCGCGGGTCGATGCGCAGGCGCTGGTTGGAGCCGTTGTGGTTCAGCAGCAGCACCGCCATCTGTTCGCCTTCGACGCGCGCGCCGGGTTCGCAGATGACGCCGACGCTGCGCTTGCCCTTCACCTGCAGCGTCTCTCCATTCGCGATGGGCACCAGCTGCTTGCCGCTCGCGTCTTCGAACTCGAGCTGCACGTTGGCCAGCATCGGCGCGGGCTCGATGAGCGAGACGCGCCAGGTGCCATCGTCTTCGAGCGCCTTCCAGTGGGTGCGGGCGGGCCGCCGCGAGACGACGTGCGTGTCGGCCATGAGCTTGAGCGTGCGGTGCGTGTCGTCGACGACGGGCTGTGGCTTCGGTTCGTCGGGTGGCGCGACCACGACCTTCGGCTCCTCGGGCAGCACACGGCCGGGCAGCTTCGGCGGTGGAGGCAGCTTGATGGTCAGGGCTCCGTCGGGCGGAGGCGGCGGTGGGTCGGTGTTGAGCAGCTTCACCGTCACGCCCACGGCCGCGAGCAGCACGAGCGAGACGACGCCGATGGCCACGAAACGCAGCGCAGAGGCCCCGCTCTTCGCAGGGCGATCGGCCACGGGCTGCAGCTCCGCCTGCGTGACGTCGGGGCTCGCCAGCTTCTTTTTCGGCTTCTTCGAGGTGGGCTTCCACGCGGCGAGCTGGTCTCGTTCGGCCTCGTCGAGCAGGCGGCCTTCACCGTCAGCTTCGTGTTCCGCCTCGTAGAGGAAGTCGAGCAGCAGCTTGAGCCGCTCGGCCGAGAAGCTCGGCGCGTTCTCGGAGAGGAAGGTCGTGAGCGCCTCGAGCAGCTGCTGCGCCGAGCGGTAGCGGGTCGAGAGGTCTTTCGCCATCGCGCGGTCGACGATGGCCTCGAGCGCCTCGGGCACGTCGGGGTTGAGCTCACGAATGGGCTGGTAGTCGCCCGCCACCAGCTTCGGCATCACCTGCATGAACGGGCCTTCGAAGGCGAGCTGGCCGGTGAGCATCTGGTACAGCGATGCGCCGACCGCGTAGACGTCGGCGCGCGCGTCGACCTGTTTGCCGGTGGCCTGCTCGGGCGAGAAATAGAGGAACTTGCCCTTCACGACGCCGACCTGCGTCTCTTTGCGGCCCGCGAGGCGCGCCTTGGCGATGCCGAAGTCGGCGACCTTCACCTCGCCCTCGAAGCTCAACAGAATGTTGTCGGGCGTGACGTCGCGGTGCACGAGGTGGAGCGGTCGGCCATCGGCGCCCTTTCTCGTGTGCGCGTGGTGCAGCCCCTTGAGCGTCTCGGCCGCGATGTACGCCGCGACGGGAATGGGCAGGTGCCAGAACCCCTTCTTGTCGGCGCGCGTGAGCACGTGGGCGAGGCTCTTGCCGTTCACCCACTCCATGGCGAGGTAGTACTCGCCGGCGACTTCACCGAATTCGAAGACCTGGGCGATGTTGCCGTGCGAGAGGGTCGTCGAGATGCGGGCCTCGGCGATGAAGGCCTCGATGAGCTCATTCTGCGCCGCGAGCTCGGGGAGCACCTTCTTGATGACGACCGGTTTGACGACCCCAGCGGCGCCTTTGGCGTGCGCCAGCCACGCCTCGGCCATACCGCCATGGCCGAGGGAACGGACGAGCTCGTACTTGCCGAAGCGTTTCGACGCCATGAATGAGACGGGCGGAACAATGGTGGAAGGGCGGGGCCCTCGCAAGACGACAACGTGTGCCCAGAAAAACACGCGTCGGTCAGGGAGCCGTTCAGGTAGAGTCCACCTGCCGTGAGCTCGAGTGGCATGTCGCTGTTGCGTGTGACGTTCCTCGGGACCTCTGCGGCGGCGCCCACGCTCCACCGCAACGTCTCGGGCATTGCAGTGAAGGCCGACGCCGATCTGCTGCTGTTCGACTGCGGAGAAGGCAGCCAGCGGCAGATGATTCGCTACGGCACCGGCTTCTCGGTCTCGGCGGTGTTCTTCACGCACTTCCACGCCGACCACTACCTGGGAATCATCGGCTTCCTGCGCACGCTGGGCATGGGCGGGCGCGAGCAGCCGCTGACGCTCTATGGCCCGTTGTCGGCGCGAAAGGTGCTCGACACGGCGATTCACCTCGGCGTCGAGCGGCTCGCGTTCCCCGTCGACATTCAGGAGCTGAAGGCCGGCGAAGAGGTGAAGCGCGGCGGCTATCTGGTGCGCGCGGTGCGGGTCGATCACCGGGTGAACGCGCTGGGCTACGTGCTGCAGGAGGACACGCGGCCGGGCCGGTTCGATCTGAACGTGGCGAAGGCGTTGGGCGTTCCGCCCGGGCCGGCGTACGGCAAGCTGCAGAAGGGCGAGACCATCACGCTCGAAGACGGGCGCGTGGTCGAGCCGTCGCAGGTGCTGGGGCCGTCACGGCGTGGCCGCAAGCTGGTCATCTCGGGAGACACGCGGCCGTGCGCGGCGATGATCGAAGCCGCGAAGGGCGCCGACGTGCTCATTCACGAGGCGACGTTCTCTGACGACGAGCAGGAGCGGGCGCTCGACACGCGGCACTCCACGGCGCGCGAGGCGGGCAAGGTCGCGGCCGAGGCGCAGGTGAAGCGCCTCGTGTTGACGCACTTCTCGTCGCGGCACGACGTCGACCCCGAGCCGCTGGTGGCGCAGGCGAAAGAGGCGTTTCCCGGCGGGCCGGTCGATGCGGCGCGCGATGGCTACACCGTCGAAGTCGCGCCGGTGGAGTGACGGCTCTGTCCGTGGCTACGACTGCGCCATGACGAAGTTGACGCGCGGACGATCAGGTGCGAGCCGCGCGCCGCAAGCGCTGAGGTCGAGCTACTTCTTCGTCCACTGATCGAGCCAGCCGAGCACCGTCTCGTGCCACAGCACGCTGTTGGCCGGCTTGAGCACCCAGTGGTTCTCGTCGGGGAAGTAGAGGAACCTGCTCGGAATCCCGCGGCGCTGGAGCACCGTGAACGTCGAGAGGCCCTGCGTGTCGACGACGCGAAAGTCTTTTCCACCGTGCACCACGAGCGTCGGCACCTTCCACTTCGCCACGTGGTCGACCGGGTTGTGCTTCGCGTAGCCGGCCTTGTTCTCCCAGGGCGTACCGCCGTGCTCCCACTCGGGGAACCAGAGCTCTTCGGTGTCGTAATAGGCCATCGTCTCGTCGAGGTTGCCGTCGTGGTTGACGAAGCACTTCCACGGCTCGTTCCAGTTGCCGGCCATCCAGTTGATCATGAAGCCGCCGTACGAGGCGCCGAGCGCGCAGGCGCGGTCCTTGTCGATGAACGGGTACTTCGAGAGCGCGGCCGCGAAGCCCTTCTGGAGATCTTCGAGCGGCTTGCCACCCCAGTCGCCGTTGATGGCGTCGGTGAACTTCTGGCCGTAGCCGGTGGAGCCGTGGAAATCGATCATCACCGCGACGTAGCCGTGGCCCGCGTAGGCCTGCGGGTTCCACCGGTAGTGCCAGTGATTGCCGAAGCTGCCCTGCGGCCCGCCGTGCACGAGGAACGCGAGCGGGTACTTCTTCTTCGCGTCGAAGTCGGCGGGCTTCACGAGGTAGCCGTAGACGGTGTCACCGTTCGCGCCGGTGAAGGAGAACTGCTCGGGCTGGCCGAGCTTCACGCCCGCGAGGAGATCGGCGTTCACCTTGGTGAGCTGTGTCGCATTCCCCTTGCCGTCGAGTGGCAGGCTCATGAGGTCTGAAGGAGAGAGCAGCGAATCGAGCGCGAAGATGAGCTTTCCACTCGAGGCGTCGACCGAGCTGACCGAGCCCTGGTTGAACAGTCGTGTCGCCTGGCCGCTCGCGACGTCGATGCCGAACAGCGCGACCTGCCCGACGTCGTCGCTCGTCACGTAGAGCGTCTTGCCGTCCTTCGCCCAGACGAGCGAGCCGGCCGAACGATCCCACGCGTCGGTGAGAGAGCGCTCGGTGCCCTTTGCCCAGTCACGCACGATGACGCGCAGCTTGTCGGCTTCGTACCCGGGGCGGCTCATCGCGAGGTACGCGAGCTGCGTTCCATCAGGCGAGAAGACGGGCTGGGTGTCGGTGGCGCGGTTGGTGGTGGTGAGCTTGGTGGGCGCCTTCGAGCCGTCGACGGGCGTGACGAAGAGGTCCAGGTCGGTGCTCCAGGCTTCGGTGCGGCCCACGTCGCGCGCGGTGAAGACGATCGACTTGCCGTCGGCGGTGAAGGTGAACTCTTCGGAGCCGCCGAACGGCTTGGGCGGCGCGTCGGCGGCGAGCTTCTTCGTGACGTCGACGATGGTGCCGCCCGAGGTCTTCGTGACGAAGAGGTGCGCGCGGCGGCCGTCTTTCCACGTGTCCCAGTGGCGGACGAAGAGCGAGTCGTACAGGCGGCCCGAGGCCTTCGACTTCGCCTGCTCGTCGAGGCGCTTCTTCGTGCAGTCGAGGGTGTCGCAGTCGACGAAGGTCTCGGCGGCGAAGGCGATCATCGAGCCGTCGCGCGACATCGTGTACGAGTCGATGTCGATGGGTGACTTCGTCACCTGCGTGGGCTCGCCACCCTCGAGCGAGAGCTTCCACACCTGGCTCGAACCACCGCGCGCCGAGAGGAAGAAGATCGACTTGCCGTCGGGGCTGAAGGTCGGGTCGGAGTCGGGGCCGGGGTCGCTCGTGAGCTGGCGCGGGTTGGAGCCGTCGGCGTTGATCAGCCAGAGATCGATGAGGCCCTTGTTGGCCTCGAGATCGGTCGTGCGGAGCGTGTACGCGATGCGCGAACCATCGGGCGAGACCTTGAACGCGAGCAGCCGGCGCAGCGCGACCTGATCTTGAACGGTGTACGCGTGGGGCTTCGCAGACGCCTGGGAGAGCAGGGCGGAGACGAGCAGGGTGGTGAGCATGCGGGGCGTCTACTGCGATGCTCGGGCGGGATGAACCAGAACCGTGAGACGAAGCCGGAGCGGAGGCGGAGGCGGAGTCGACTGGAGAGGAGTGCATCGGAATGCGGGTTCACTGGGTCGAGGGGCTCTCGGTGGGAAGGCTGGGCATCTGTGCGCGGCCGCGTGGCAACGACTGGCTCGACGATGAGCTGAAGCAGGCGAAGGCAGACGGTGTCGACGTCGTGGTCTCGCTGCTCGAAGACGATGAGGCGAAGGAGATCGGCGTGCAAGACGAAGCCGGCGCCGCGAGCCGGGCGGGCGTCGAGTTCTGGCGTTTCCCCATCGCCGACCGTGACGTGCCTGCTGACGAAGGCGCAGCGGTGGCGTTCGCCCGCAAGGCGTGGGCGCGCGTGTCGGCGAACGGCTCGGTCGTCATTCACTGCCGCATGGGCATCGGCCGCTCGTCGGTGATGGCTGCGCTCGCGCTGGTCGTTGGCGGTGTTCCCGTCGTGCGCGCGTGGCAGCAGTTGTCGATGGCGCGAGAGATGGTGGTGCCTGACACGTTCGAGCAGAAGGCCTGGGTCGATCGTGTCGCGAAGCGTCTCGCCGACGGGGAACTGCAATGAGCCGCTGGGCGAGTCTGGTGTTTCTCGCGGCGGCGCTGGCCTGCGCACCGGCGAAGGTCCTCGTCACCCCACGGCCACCGCCGATGCCCGCAGACCTCGAGCCCCAGTTCCTGAACGCCATCCTGAGTCGGAAGATCGAGTTCCAGTCCTGCGCGCAGCGTCACCGGACATGGGGCGAGACCGACGCTGAGAAGATCGTCATGGCGTTCGTCATCGAGGTCAGCGGGCACGTTCGCGATGCGCACCAGGTCGGTGGGGTCGAGCAGCCCGCGCTTGCAGCGTGTCTCGCGGCGGCGCTCGAGACGATGGTCGTGACTCCGCCGCCGGCTGCGGCGGCGCCGATCTTCTTCCCGTTCAAGTACTGACTCACCAGTTCTTCGGCACGCACGCGTCTGCAGCCCAGCGCTCGACCGTTTCGACGATGCCACCATCGACTCGTCGACTCGTCACACGCTCACGACGCCCATCCTCCCATTCGAGCTTCGTGATGGAGCCGCCTGGAATGGGCTCGGTGCACTCCATTCCGCCGACGCCGCCATCGACACGACCGAGGATCGAGCACGGAGAGATCTCGTATTTCGTCCTGCTCTTCTCGGGAGCCCCACTCACCACGAGCGCGAAGACGAGCTTCCACATCGGTCACTCCGGTAGCGTGAGGTTCACGATCGCGTCACCCTCGAACGCGCGCTTCGCCGTCACGCACTTCTTCATGTCGGCAGGTGCGCACGCGCGCACGACGAGCACCACGCCGCCGAGTTCCTTCACCACGATCGCGCCGCTCGCGTCGGTTCCCGCTCCGGTGCTGCGATTCCCGTTCTCGGGAGCGACGTTCACCTGCGCCCCTTGAACGACCGCGCCCGACTTCGACTTCACCACCACCTTCAGCGAGATCGTCTGCATCGGCTGCGGCACCACGAAGTCGACCGGACCCGAGCGACCGGCAGGTGCGACCGTCACCGCTTTCGCCTTCTTGCGATCGGTCACGCCCGGAGCCCACGTCGTCGGGAAGGGTGACGTCGGAGAGAGACCGCCGAAGTCCTCCGGCGAGACCGCGAGCACGTACGCGCCCGGAGCGAGGCCCGAGACCTCGAACGTTCCATCGACCTTCGTCGTGTCAGCCGCGCGCCAATGCGGGGCGCCCTTCTGCGGGAGCGCGTACACCTCGACGCCAGCCACCACACCGCCATCGGGGCCCGTGACGCGCCCATCGATTCTGCCGTTCCACTGCACGTTCAACATCGGCTTCGCGCACGACGCGGCGTGGGGGACGAAGACGGTGGTGGAGGACCGCTCCCACAGCGTCGCGATGTCGGAGACGAGCTCGAGGCGATGGCTCCCCGGTGGAAGGTCGAGCGTGAAGGTGCCGTTCTTCGCCACCTTCGCCGAGACGCCCGCATCGGCCGCGCGCACTTCGAGTTTCTCGAGCGGCAGCTTCTCGTGGCCTTCCATGCGCACGACGCGCCCTTCGACCTTCGCGAGCAACCGCTTCGGCAGCGCGTGCGCATAGGCGACGTCTTCGTCGCTCGTCCCGAGCCGATGCGTGCGGGAGCAGGCTCCAGCGCTGAGCTGGCCGGCCGCACCACCGGCGTAGACGACGTACGTCTTGCCCACGTCGAACGCGATTCCGCAGATGTTGCCGTTCGTCTGATGCGTGAGCTCGACCGTCTTCCCCAGCGGTGTGTCGGCGTGCAGCGTCTCGATGAGCTCGAACGTCGTGGTGGCGGTGCCGCTCGAGAGGCTACCGGTCGCCTGCGTCGGCTTCGACGAGAGCACCTTGCCGACGAACACCGTCGCCGAGAACATCGTCTCGCACGGAGGGCCGGGCGCCTGACACGAGCACGCGTCTGCTTCCTGCGAGGTGAGCACCGCCACGACGGTCACGACCACGAGGAGTGCGCGCACCTGATCAGCCTACTCGGGTTGCTCCGCTCGACTCCGCCCGCGCGAGCGACCTTCGCCGCGGCGTGTTGTCGGTCACCAGCTCGTCGGCTTGTAGTCCTTGAAGAACTTGCCCCACACGAACTGTCCGGTGCGCTCGGCCTCGAACACGGGGTCGACCACGCGCGCCGCGCCATCGACGATGTCGAGCGGCGGCTCGAACCCCAGCTCGTTCGTCTTCCGCTCTGCGTGCTGCGCGGGATCTTCGTCGGTCACCCAACCCGTATCGACCGCGTTCATCGCCAACAGGCTGCTCGCGTAGTCAGGCGCGCTCGTCAGCGTCAGCATGTTCAGCGCTGCCTTCGCCATGTTCGTGTGCGGGTGTTTGTCGGTCTTCGTGCCGCGCGAGAAGCTGCCCTCCATCGCCGACACGTTCACGACGTGGCCCCAGCCTTCACGGTGCCGCGTCATCAGCCCGCGCAGCTTGCCGCAGAGAATGAACGGCGCGACCGCGTTCACCAGGTGCACCTCGAGCATCTCTCCCGTCGCGACTTCGCCCAGCTTGAGCCGCCAGCTGTTCACCGTGCGCAGATCGACCTGCTGCAGATCGGCGTCGAGCTTTCCCTCGGGGAACGCGTGGCTCGTGTCCTGCTCGAGGTCGTACGGCACCAGCGAGAGCGCGGCCGAGCTGTGCAAGCCGACGGCAGGGTCGTGCGAGCGGAACGTCGCGAGCTCGTCGGTGCGGCGCGGCTTCACCTGCTCCACCAGCGTCGAGTGGCCAGTCAGCAGCCGCTGCGACGCCTCGGGCAGCGCCGTGACGCTCGAGTGCTCGAGCTCGGCCAGGTGCCGATAGAACCCCGGCGGCCGTCGCACCGTCTGCGCCGCGTTGTTGATGACGATGTCGAGGCGCTCGTGCGTGCGCGTGAGGAACTCGGCGAACAGCTCCACCGAGGGCGCGTGGCGCAGGTCCAGGCCGTACACCTCGAGCCGGTGGCCCCACTTCGTGAAGTCGGGCTCCTTCAGGTAGCGCTGGGTCGCGTCGTGCGGGAAGCGCGTGGTCGCGATGACGTGCGCTCCCGAGCGCAGCAACATCAGCGAGGCCTGATAGCCAATCTTCACGCGCCCGCCGGTGATGAGCGCCACCTTGCCGTCGAGCGGCGCCACCTGAAACCGCTTCAGGTAGTTGAAGTCGCCGCACTCGAGGCACATCGAGTCATAGAAGTGGTGCACCTCGCGGAACTCGCGCTTGCACACGTAGCAGTGGAACGGCGTGTCGAGCACCCGGCCCGTACGGGGTTGATGCGGAATGCCCGAGCCGAGAATGTTCTGCGGCGGCACGAACACCGGGCTCTTGCGCGCCTGACGAATGGCCGCTTCGGCCCGCGCCGCGCGATCCTGCAGGCGCTTCTCGAGGCGCTCCTTTCGGTTCTTGTGTTTGAGGAACCGCGCCGAATCATCCTTCGGTGGGTTCGCGAGCCGGCCCGCCGCTTCGAGCAGCGCCTTCGCGTCAGCCAGCGGCACCTCGTCGAGCTGCGAGCGATCGTCGAGCAGACGGCGGAGCAGCGCGGTGGCCTGATGAACCTCTTCCAGCGACAACGGCATGGGCGGCGCCTTACCAGATGGGTCGGGCCGCCACGCGAACAGACTGGCCTGTCGGTGGGCCTTGTCTGCAGAGCCCCGGTGACGAGGATATGAGCCGTCTGGAGAACCCATGGCTGACGACTCGAAGAAGACCCTGACCCGACGTGAGACGACGGTGGCCGTGGCTGGCCTGGCTGCGGCAGCGACCGTTGGTGGCCTCGTCGCCGCGACCCCGAAGCCCTCGCAGGAGAAGACGCCGATGAGCCCCAACCCGAACCGCATGCCGATGGCCTTCGTCCCGCACGGTGGAGGCCCGTGGCCGTTCGTCGAGCTCGGCCTCGGCCCGAAGGATCAAGAGAACCGCCTGCGCGACTACCTCGTCGGGCTCGGCTCGATTCCGAAGACGAAGCCGAAGGCGCTGCTCGTCATCTCGGCGCACTGGGAAGAAGCGGTGCCCACGGTGATGACGAACCCGAAGCCGCCGATGCTGTACGACTACTACGGGTTTCCGCCCGAGTCGTACCAGGTGCAGTGGCCCGCTCCAGGAGACCCGGCGCTCGCGAAGCGCGTTCGTTCGCTGCTCGAGGGCGCTGGCATTCCGTCGGGAGAGGACTCCGCGCGCGGGTTCGATCACGGCACCTTCGTGCCCTTCAAGCTCGCCTTCCCCAACGCCGACGTGCCGACGGTGCAGCTCTCGCTCAAGGCCGGGCTCGACCCGAAGGAGCACCTCGCCATCGGCCGGGCGCTCGCGCCGTTGCGTGACGAAGGCGTGTTCATTCTCGGCAGCGGCATGACCTTTCACAACCTGCGCGCGTTCTTCCAGGGCGGCGGCGGCCCGGTGTCGGAAGCGTTCGACGCGTGGCTGCAGGAAACGATGAAGTCTCCGGCTGATCAGCGCGATGCGCGGCTGGCGGAGTGGAAGAAGGCTCCCGGCGCCCGCGCGGCCCACCCGCGTGAAGAGCACCTCGTGCCGTTGATGGTCATCGCCGGTGCCGCCGGAGCCGACCCCGTGTCGATTCCGTACGCCGACCACTACGTCGACGTGAAGCTCTCGGCGTACCACTACGCCTGACGCCAACTGCTCGGGACTGCTGGTGAAACGAAGCCCCAGGCGAGCCTGAACCCCTCGCTGTTAACGCAGGCCGGTCTCAAGCATCCTTTCGGTCAGCGTGTCAGCGGTCGTCCAGAGGGAGTCGTCTGCACCGGTCTCGAGCCGGCAGAAGCCCGTCTGGCTGCCGTGGGTGGCGGGTGCGCGGCGCAACGAGCGTGACGCGTTCGGCAGGCTGCACCAGCACTTCGCGCGGCTGGTGCACGCCGTCATCATCACGAAGGTGCCCGCGGCCGACGCGTCGGACCTCACGCAGGACGTGTTCCTGCTGATGCTCTCGAAGCTGCCGACGCTCGAAGACGATCAGGCGTTCCCCGCGTGGCTGCTCGAGATCGCCCGCAACCGCGCCGCGAAGTTCCTGCGAGACCGGCCGCGCACGTCGTCGGCCGAGCTCGAAGAAGAGCCGCAGGCGCCCGATCGGTCTGGCTGGCCCGACGCGAAGAAGGTGCTCCTGGCGCTCCAGACGCTGCCCGAGACGTACGCCGAGACCCTCGCCATGCGGCTCATCGAAGGTCTGAACGGCCCCGACATCGCCGAGCGCACGGGTCTGACTCCCGGCTCGGTGCGCGTGAACCTGCATCGCGGCATGGCGATGCTGCGCGAGAAGCTGGGCCTCTCACCGAAGGAGGGCGACGAATGAGTGATCCGCTCTTCGATGGCCCCGGAAACGATCCCGAGCTCGACGCGCTCGAGAACGAGCTGTCTGGCTATCGCTTCGATTCACCACCTCCCGACCTGCCGGCGAAGCGCTCGTCGGAGCCGAAGCCCGCGCGCCGTGAAGCGCCGCTGCCCGACGTCATGCGCACGAGCGGCGCCAGCTTCTCGCTGCGTGGCAAGGCGCCGCTGTTCGTCTCACTCGCCCTCGCGCTCGTCGCGGGCGTCGTCTCGTACTCGGCCGTGAAGAAGAAGGAGATGGACGTTCGCAAGGGCTGGAACCTGGTGCCCGTGGTCGTCGCCGCCGTCGACGTCTCCGAAGGCACGGTCGTCACCATGGAGATGATCAGTCAGCGCTCGATTCCCGAGCAGTTCGTCACGTCGTCGGTCGTGAAGCCCGACTCGGCCTCGTACATCGTGAACCAGAAGGTGCTGGTGCCGATTCAGGCCGGCGACGCGTTGTTGTGGAGTCAGTTCGAGACCACGAAGGCCGCCGAGCGCCTCTCGACCAAGGTGCAGAAGAAGGCGCGCGCCATCACCATCGAGACGAAGGGGGCGCAGTCGGTCGGTGGGTGGGTGCGGCCCAACGATCACGTCGACCTCATCGGCACCTTCAAGGACCCCGCGACGGGAGAGCAGGTGGCCGTCACGCTCATGCAGAACGTCATCGTGCTCGCGACGGGGAAGATCACCGGCACCACCAACATCAACCTCGTGCCCGACGGCCAGCGTGAGTACGCGAACGTGTCGCTCCTGCTGTTGCCCGAGGAGGCCGAGATGGCGGTGCTCGCGCAGGAACTCGGCGCGCTGACGTTGACGCTGCGAAACGAAGAAGACCTCGACGTGCTCGAAGAGCGTGGGCGCGCGACCATCAACACGTTGCTGTCGGGTGAACGCACGAAGGTGCTGCAGTCGAAGCGCTTCAACACGATTCAGGTGATCAGAGGCTCGTCGTCGAGCGACACGAAGACTGCGGCGCCCGCCGAGTAGGCTCCTCGCTTCGTGGATCGGCGAACCGCCTGGGCCTTGCTCTTTCTGCTGCTCGCGCTCGCAGGCGGCGTGTGGCGCTTCGTGCAGCCCGAGCCCGAGCCCGCACTGGAGCAGCCACCCGAGCCCACGTCATCACCGCGCGATGGCACCGTGACTCGGGAGCCAGCGGTTCTGCTGGCGGCGCCCGAGGTCGTCGACTCGGGAGCGCTCGAGTTGAACGTTCTCGTCACCGACGCAGGCGCCTCGACGTTCACGACGCAGCCGCCGCTGGGCTTCGACGTCGACGCGTACGTGGCGAAGTGGCGCGCCGCGCTGGCCCCGCTGCTCAACCGCACAGCGCCCACGAAGAGCATCACCACCCGCGAGGCGGACCGTGGCTCGAGCTTTGCGCCCGGGGTCGATGGCGGCGTCGTCGGCTGTTCGCCGCGCCGGCTCTCGCTCGGGTTCAACGAGAGCGCGCGCGTCGACGTCTTCGTCTTCGTCGACACATCGGGCTCGATGACGGGCGTGCTGCCCGACGTCGCTCAGTGGCTCGGTGAGCTCGAGTTCGGGTTGCGCGAGGCCCAGCGCGACTTTCAGCTCGTCGTGGTCGCGAACACCGACTGGCTGCTGCGCACCGAGCGTGTTCGCCTCGACGCCGGAGTCATCAAGCAGCGCATCAACTCGAACGACATCGTCGAAGTCTTGCTCGCGTCTGGCACCTCGCCGACCGGCTGGCGTTCGTTCGCGCGACCAGACGTGCCGACCGAGATCGTGCTCGTCACCGACGACTCTCCCTTCGGCCACCCGTCGTACGAGGCGCGCTTCGAGGCGTTGATGGGCGCCGCCCTCTCGCAGACGCGGGTGCACGTCATGGGCGGCTTCGACGTCGGCTCGGCGAACCTGCTCGGGCCTGAACAACCGCTCGCGCCGGGCGTCTGCCGGCCCCACGGCATGGCTCACGGCCTCGAGTACCAGCACCTCTCGATGACCTACCGAGGGAGCCGGACGAGCCTGTGCCGCCCGGACTCGTGGAGCGCGCTGAAGGACGTGCTGCTGAAGACGCCCGTGCCGCCCGAAGCCCGCTGCTCGTGGCAGTTCGAGCTGCACCCCGACGCAGTGCTCGCTCCGCCGCTCGCGATGCCGGCCTCGGGCCTGCCGGTGTCGCTGATTCGAGAGCACACCCTCGCCGACTGCGGGAGCGGCTTTCGTCGCAGCTACCTCGCTGACGAGCGCAGCATCACCCTGTGCCCGGCCACGTGTGTGGCGCTGCCCGAAGACGGATTTCGAGGGCTCGAGTTCTCGTGGACGTGCCGCTGACGCGTCAGTTCACGTACTTCGGCATCACGAAGTACAGGTCGACGTCGGCTTCGCACTCGACGCAGCGGCCGCGCGCGACGCGAAGGCCCAGCCGCGGCGTCTCGCCGAGCGACATCACCCGGCCACCGCAGGTGCAGCGCACGTTGGTGATGGCTTCGTCCATCTGCTTGCCCGACTTCAGCACGATGGGGTTGTCGGCCGAGAAGCCCGGGGTCGCGGCGCGCTCCGCGTTCGTGCGGCGCGTCTTCACCGCGGCGACGACTTTGCGCGTGCTCCAGACGGCGAGCGCGACCAGCAGGGCGAGCAGCAGCAGATCCACCTGCGTGTCATCGCGACTTGCCGGCGCCGACGCAAGCTCACGCCGCAGGTTTGAATCGAACTCGAAGGGGTCGTGCTGCATCAATCAACCGCATCAGCTTGCGGCGATTTCGACTGAGGACAACCGTGGGTGAATGCAGGACGACGAAGAAGATGAAGTCGGCGAAGTCGAGGAACGCGGTCAACTCCGTGCGCTGGCGGGGCAGTTCCGCTGTCCGCAAGAGTACGCGCTTCCCGGTCGAGAGCTTGAGTCGCTCCAGTCGAATCGAGGTGGCTTGGAGGGTCTGGCGCTGGAGCCGTTCGAGCGCGCTGAGGGTTCTTGCCGCCCGGTCCTTGGTCCAGAACTGCACGTACATGAACTCGCCCTCCTTTCCCGCCTGCTCGACGCTCAGCCCGCGACGATGGAGCCAGGCAGGGGCACCCCCTCGGCGCGTGGCGTCGATCACCCAGCCAAACGGGACCTTCACCAGTGCGCCGTGCCCGCCTCCGTACGGAATCCCGCAGACGTCGGACTGCAGCGGCGCCAGTTCAGCCAGATTCACAATGTCGAGTTCGATGTCGACGTTGTCCGCCCGGGCGCGCTCGAGTGCTGCTTTCGAGTAGCCGACCGTGGTCACCATCACCCCTCGGTCGACTCCTGCGTCCGCGAAGAGCCCGAGAGCCTCCTCAACGTTCTTCACGTTCAAGCGACGACGGTAGGACTTGGCCTCGACAGCGGTGGTGACGACCCGGCCAGCGACTCGTTCACGAACCAGAACGTCAATCTGCCTCATTGCCTTGGAGAGCCTGCCCAGCACCATCACGTTGTGGCGCACGTCGGCATTGGTTCGGTCGAAACTCAGTCGTTCAAAGACTTCCTTTTCATATTTCTTCCACTGCTTCATCGCTGACCTCCCTTGCGTTGCCGAGAATGCCACGGCCAGCAAAACGAATTGGGAGCCCAGCGCTCGTTGGTGGATCCGCCGGACCGGGGTGGTGTTCGGGCCCAGCCAGAAGGTCGGGCGACCGTCGGTCGTGCTGGTCCACCCGGCCGACGAGCGTCGAGCAACCGGCCAATGAAGGAGACGCTCCTGCAGTCGAGCGGAGGTACCCAGTCGAAGCTGGTGGAGCACCCAGCCGATGTTGGTGGAGCACCCAGTCGACGCTGGCGTGGCGCCGAGGCTGGACGGCCCCCCGTGCTGTTTGGCAGCGTCCAACGTCGCAGAACTCACCAACGGGGGTACCACGTGTCGTTCGACTTGAAGCTCGTTCAGAAGGGCAAAGAAGTTCCACTCACCGGGTTGCTCGATCAGGCCAACGTCTCAGCGCCGCTTGCGTCGACACACGCGGCGCTCCTGGGGCGCTACGGGTTCACCGCCGCTCATGTTGCTCAGTTTGCACCTGCGATCGCCGACCTCGGCACCGACCGTGCGAGGGCCACGGAAGCTCGAACGACCGCAGCACAGAACACAGCAACCGAACGTGAGGCGCTCTCTGCCGTGAAGAAGTTCAAGACGCTCCTCCTCAGCGCCGCCGACGACCTCGCGATCGAAGGCCAGATGCGAACCACCGACAGAGAAGCGCTCAACGCCGGAGAGGAACTCGGTCGCTCCACTGCCAAACACTCGGCGTACCTCACGCGAATTCGAAAGGTCGTCGAGAACCACAAGGCGGCGCTCGCGCCCTATCTCGACGGAGCCGACGCGCTCGTGCAACTCGACACCGTCAAGCGTGAGCTCGACACCGCTCAGGCGGTTCAAGAGGTCGACGTGATCAACCTGTCGGACGAAACGAAGAAGGTCTACGAGCAGAAAGGTCGCCTGCTCTCGCTGATCGAGAAGCTGAACCGCGCCGCCGCGCGCGCGTTTCATGGAGATGCCGCCATGAAGGCCAAGTTCAACAAGGATCTGATCCTTCGCGCCGTTCAGAGCAGGAAGAAGACCGGCCAGCCCGCGACGTAGCGAATTTGGTCAGGCTGCCGATTTCGCTCCGCGCGTTGCCAGGTGCAGCGCGCGGGGCCCGATCTTCGGGAGCGGCAGCACCTCACACGCGGCGCCGCGCTTGACCGCCTCGCCCGGCATGCCCCACACCACGCTCGTCTCTTTGTCCTGCACGATGGTCGCCGCGCCCGACTGCTTCACCGTCAGCAACCCCGCAGCGCCATCGGCGCCCATGCCCGTCAGCAACATCGCGACGGCGTTGTGCCCGACGTTGCTGGCCACCGACTCGAAGAGTACGTCGACCGACGGCCTGTGCCTGTTCTCCGGCTCGTCGTCACCGATGGCGCAGAAGTACTTGAGGCCGCTGCGCTGGACTCGAAGGTGTTTGCCGCCCGGGGCGACGTAGGCATGCCCAGTGAGGAGCGGCGCGCCATCGCTGGCCTCTCTGACGACGAGGTTCGTGTCGCGATTGAGCCTCGCCGCGAAGTGCGCCGAGAACATCTCGGGAATGTGTTGGGCGATCACGATGGCGGGCGCATCGGGCGGCATGGTGGCCAGCACGTCGGCGATGGCCTCGGTGCCTCCAGTCGACGCGCCGATGGCGATGAGCCGATCGGTCGTTTGCAGCGCCTTCACCTTTTCGAGGTTCGTGCGCGGCGCTCTTTCAGCGTGTGCAGACACATTGGCGCGCGCGGCGTTCTTCACCTTCGCGATCAACTCCTCGCCCATCGCGTGAAGCCCCGCCGACAAGTCGAGTGACGGCTTGCTGACGAAGTCGATGGCGCCCAACTGCAGCGCGGCCATCGTGGCGTCTGCGCCCGCCGACGTGAGTGACGACACCATGACGACCGGCATTGGCCGCAGGCGCATCAGGTTGCTCAAGAACGTCAGCCCGTCCATGCGAGGCATCTCGACGTCGAGCGTGAGAACGTCGGGGTTGAGCCTCTTGATGAGATCTCTGGCCTCGAATGGGTCGCGCGCGGCGCCCACCACCTCGATGGCCGGGTCCTTCGAGAACACCTCCGTCAGGAGCTTTCGCACGAAGCTGCTGTCGTCGATGATCAGCACCCGGCAGCTCATGACGGTCGCACCCCTGATGCTCTCTGAAATGCGGTCTTTCCAATCGAGACCAGCTCGGTCTGGGTGCCGAGCACGGCTTCGCTGTGGCCCAGCATGAGGACGCCGCCCGGCTTGAGCAGGCCCGCGAGTCGTCGCACCGTCTTCACCCGGTTCTCGGGCGAGAAATAGATGAGCACGTTGCGACAGAAGATGACGTCGAACAGCCCCTTCATCGGCCAGGCCCCGAGCAGGTTGAGCTGCGCGAAGAAGACCTTGCTGCGCAGTTCGTTGCGAATGCGCAGGAACTCCCGGGTGCGGTCGTGGCTGAAGCAGTTGGCCTGCAGTTCGGCGCCGACGGCCTTCGTCTGGTCGACGGAGTACACGCCCTCTTGGGCTCGCGCGAGAACGTCTGCGTCGATGTCGGTCGCCAGGACCTTCCACGTCGGTGGTGCTCCCGTCGTGGAGTCGAGGGTCATCGCGATCGACCAGGGCTCCTGGCCCGACGAGCACGCCGACGACCACACCGTGAAGGGCTCGTTCCGCTTCGCCTGACGCGCGATGCCTTCGAGCAGCTCGAAGTGGTGCCGTTCGCGGAAGAAGTCGGTGACGTTGGTGGTGAGCGCGTTGACGAACTGGCCGCTCTCGCACTCATCACGCTCGACGAGGTCGAGGTACGGGTCGAAGGTGGTGAACCCCAGCGACTTCACGCGCCGCATCAGGCGCGCGACCACGAGCGATTGCCGGTTGTCGGCGAGTTCGATGCCAGCCTTCGTACGGAGCAACCCACGTACGCGCTCGAAAGCAGGAGCGTCGATGTCGAGATACTCAGAAGTGGTCCCAGACATTCGGGTCGTCTCCTCGCGGTTGGGTCACGGGTGGTGCTGCCACCTTGCGCTGGTTCGTCCTGTGCTCGGCGTCGACCGGAGCAATGGGCTTCGCTCGTCGCTGCGCGTGCTCGACCTCGAAGGCCGGCTCGAAGACCTTCTGGCCACGGTCCTCGGCGACCTTGAAGAAGCTGAAGATCTCGAGCACCGACTTCGCCTGCGCGCTGAGCGAGTCGGCGGCGGTCGCGGCCTCTTCCACCAGCGCGGCGTTCTGCTGGGTCATCTTGTCCATCGAGGTGACCGCCTGGTTGATCTGCCCGATGCCAGACGACTGCTCCTCGGAGGCGGTGCTGATCTCTCCGATGATGTCGCTCACCTTCTTCACCGCGTGGACGATGTCCTTCAGGGCCGTGCCCGAGTCGTTCACGAGCGAGGCGCCATGGGCGACCCGCTCCGAGCTCGTCTTGAGCAGCTCGGAGATCTCCTTCGCGGCGCCTGAGCTCCGCTGCGCGAGGTTGCGCACCTCGGCGGCGACGACCGCAAAGCCACGCCCTTGATCGCCCGCGCGCGCTGCTTCGACGGCCGCGTTGAGCGCGAGCATGTTCGTCTGGAAGGCGAGCTGCTCGATGACGCCGATGATGTCGCCGACCTTCTTCGACGAGTCGGTGACGGCGCGCATGGCCTCGACGGCGGCTGAGACGATGGTGCCGCCCTTCTCGGCGGCCTCCTTCGCGCTGGCGGCCAGCTGGTTGGCCTGGGTCGCATTGCCCGCGTTCTGCTTCACGGTGCTGGTGAGTTCCTCGAGGCTCGAGGCCGTCTCTTCGAGGGCAGAGGCCTGCTCCTGTGTGCGCTGCGAGAGGTTGTTGTTGCCCTGCGCGATGTCCGTGGTCGCGGCGCCCATCGCTGCCAGGGCGGTTCGGGTCTTCGCGACTGGAGAGACCAGCGACTCGAGCAGCCCGTTCACGGAATTCGCGAGCATCTCGAGCGTGCCGGTCAGGCCCGCCGTCGGAATGCGCACCAACAGGTCTCCTTGAGAGGCCTTCTGCGCGACCGACTGCGTGGCCAGTACGAGCTGCTGGGTGGCCGTGACGTCGGTCGCGTACTTCACCACCTTCACCACCCGGCCCGCCGCGTCGGTCAGGGGCGAATAGGCGGCTTGAATCCACACCTCTTTGCCGCCCTTGCCGATGCGCTTGTAGAGCCCCGAGTCGATCTCGCCGCGGTTAAACTTCTGCCAGAAGGCCACGTACTCCGGGCTGTTCGCGTACGAGGGTTCGCAGAAGATTCGATGCGGCTGGCCTTTGATCTCGTCGAGCGAATACCCGACCGTCTTCAGGAAGTTCTCGTTGGCGTGGAGCACCTTGCCGTCGAGCGTGAACTCGATGGAGGCCTGGGTGCGATCGATGGCGGCCATCTTGCCCGCGTTCTCGGACGAACGGTTCTGCGCCTCGGTGATGTCGGTGGCGAACTTGACGACCTTCGCCACCTTGCCGCTCGCGTCGAAGACCGGGTTGTACGAGGCCTGAATCCACACCTCTTTGTTGCCTTTGCCGATGCGGCGGAAGACGCCAGCCTCGTACTCACCGCGGTTCAGCTTCTGCCAAAACAGGGTGTACTCGGCGCTCGCGGTGTACGCGGGGTCGCAGAAGAGCCGGTGGTGCTGGCCCTTCACCTCGTCGAGCGTGTAGCCGAGCGTCTTGAGGAAGTTCTCGTTGGCGTGGAGCACCCGGCCCTCGGGCGTGAACTCGATGACGGCCTGCACGCGGTCGAGCGCGGCCATCTTCGCGGTGGTCTCGGCCTCGGCGTTGCGGCGCTCGGTGACGTCAGTCGCGAACTTCACCACCTTCACCGGCTTGCCGGCGTCGTCGAAGACGGGGTTGTACGAGGCCTGAATCCACACCTCTTTGCCGCCCTTGCCGATGCGGCGGAAGACGCCCGCTTCGAACTCGCCGCGGTTCAGCTTCTGCCAGAACTGCCCGTACTCGGGCGTCGAGGCGTAGGCGGGGTCGCAGAACATGCGGTGGTGCTGGCCGACGATCTCGCCTGACGTGTAGCCGAGCGTCTTGCAGAAGTTGTCGTTGGCGAAGAGCACCCGGCCGTCGAGCGAGAACTCGATGGTGGCCTGAACGCGATCGAGCGCGGCGAGCTTGCCCTGCGACTCGACGGCCTGCTCGTGGTCACGGCCCACGTCGGTGGCGACGACGACGTAACCCTGCACCTTGCCCTTCGCCTCGAGCTTGCTGGCCGAGCCCGCGAGCCACACGTGCTTTCCGCCCTGGCCGACGAAGAACGCGGGAGCGCCCTGGCCTTCGCTCACCCGCTTCCACCCCTCGGCGCCCATCAGCTGCGGGGCCGCGGGAGCGTCGGCCGAGAAGCCCGTGGCCGCGAAGAACGCTGGGCTGCCACTGACGAAGGCGCCCTGGGCGTCGAAGCGCGCGATGAGCTGCTGGCCGCCGATGACGTCGAGGCTCAAGGGGCTGGGGCTGCTGCGGCGGCGGGTCGGAGTCTTCTTCTTCATGGGTGTCCTCTGTTGGAAAGGTGTGAAGCGGTTTCAGTCCTGGGTCGAACCAAGGTCGGCAAAGAGCGCGTCGACATCGAGCAGCGTGATGAGGCCCTTCTCGGTGCGGGCGATGCCGCGGGCCCACGGCCGGTCGCCTCCGGTCAGCTGCGGCGCGGGCTGTACGCCCTCGATGGTGAGCACCTCGCTCATGGCGTCGACGACGAGCCCGAGCGTGCGATCGCGGCCCGAGGCGTTGACGCGAATGACGACGACGACGGTGAGCGGGCCATAGGCCAACGCCTCGAAGCCGAGCCGCTCCCGCAGGTCGGCGATGGGCACGATCTCACCGCGCAGGTTGATGACGCCCTTGAGCCAGTTGGGCGCCTGCGGAATCGGCGTGGGCTCGACCCAGCTCTGCAGCTCTCTGACGCGCAGAATCTCGGTGCCGAACTCCTGGCCGCGTACGAAGAAGGTGAGCAGCTGCTCGCGCTGGCCGGCGCTGGTGGTGGGTGACGGCGGTGCCGCGGTGATGGCAGGGGTCGACATGGGGCTCCTCACGCAGCGAGTTGTTCTGCGTCGTGCAGCGCGTTGGGTTCGAGAATCAGCGAGACCGAGCCGTCACCCAGAATGGTGGCGCCCGCGAGGCCATCGACGGCGCCGTAGTTCGCCTCGAGCGACTTCACGACGACCTGCTGCTGACTGAGCAGCTCGTTCACCAGCAGGCCCACCCGGCCACGATCGGTCTCGACCACCACCATCAGGCAGTGGCGGTTGTCTCCGGTGAGGCGCTCGAGGCGCGCGGGCAGGTCGACGACGGGAATGAGCTCGCCGCGCATGCGGTAGCCCTGGTTGTGGCCGCACGGCTGGAGCAGCGACCAGTCGGGCTGAATCGACTCGACGATCGAGAGGAGCGGAATGACGTAGAGCCGGCGCCCGATGCGCACGAGCTGTCCCTCCATGATGGCGAGGGTGAGCGGCAGGCGCAGCGTGAACTTGGTGCCCTTGTGCGGCACCGAGGTGATGGTGATTTCACCGCCGAGCGAGCGCACGTTCTGGCGCACCACGTCCATACCCACGCCGCGGCCCGAGACGTCGGTGATCTCCTTCGCCGTCGACAGCCCGGGCAGGAAGATGAGCTGAGCGATGGCCGACGAGCTCAGCTCGGCCTCTGGCTCGACGAGCCCGCGATCTTTCGCCTTCGCGAGAATGGCCGCTTCGTCGAGGCCGCGGCCGTCGTCTTGAATCTCGATGTACACGTCCTTGCCGCGCGCGAACGACGAGATGCTCAGCGTGCCCGCTTCGGGTTTGCCCGCGGCGAGGCGATCGGCCGGCGCCTCGATGCCGTGGTCGACGCAGTTGCGCACGAGGTGCACCAGCGGGTCGCCCAGCTTCTCGACGACCGTCTTGTCGAGCTCGGTGCCGTCGCCGGTGACCTGCAGGTTGACGCGTGTGCCGAGCTGATCGCACAGCGCGTGCACGGTGCGCGGCAGGCGGCCGAAGACGATCGACAGCGGCTGGCTGCGCAGTCGCATCACGCTCTCTTGCAGGTGCCGCGTGTTGCGCGCGAGCTGCGAGAGGCCTTCGCTGATCTTCGCGATGCGGGCCTGGGCCAGCGGCCTCGCGGGGTCGACCTCGCCCAGCATCGACTGCGTGATGACGAGCTCGCCGACCATGTTCATCAGCTGATCGAGCTTGTCCACGGGCACACGAATCGTCTGCGCCACGAAGTCGGGTGCCGGCGAAGACGCCGAGGGGCTGGGAACGGGCGCAGACGACGACGGCCCTTCGATCGCGGGCTCCTCTCTCGTGAGGGCCCAGCCTCCGTCGACCCAGTCGATGAGCGCCTCGATGCGCTCCTTAGCGACCGAGCCGGGAATGCTGGCAGTCCACGAGAGGTATGGCGTCAGCGGCTCGAAGGTGCCGAGCGTCGGAAGGCGCGAGGTGTCGCAGGTGATCTGCACGTCGCCCAGCTCGCGAAGCCCGGCGAGCAGCTTGATGGGATCAGGCCCGACCGCGAGCAGCCCTTGCGGTGGCGAGAACGTGAAGCGCCAGGGCGGGCCGGCGACCTCGTCGAGGCGGGCGAGGGCAGCTTCGAGCTCGGCGCGCTCCTGCTGGAGCGGCACCTCGGGCGCTTCGACGAGCCGCTTGAGCAGATCGACGCCGCGCAGCAGCACCGCCACCGCTTCGTGGTTGGGCTGTCGCTGCCCCGAGCGCACCTGGTCGAGGTACGACTCCATGCCGTGCGCGCTCTCGGTGACCGCCGAGAAGCCGAAGGAGCCGGCGCTGCCCTTGATGGAGTGAATGGCGCGAAAGAGCGAGGCGATCTCGTCGGCGCTCAGCGCGCCCGCGTCCATCGCGAGCAGGTACTTCTCGGCGACGGCGAGGTTCTCGCGCGCGTCTTCGAGGAACGTCTGCCGCAGGGCTTCCTGGGCGTCCGAAGGAGTGGAGTTCATGCGAGCAGGTTCTTGACGAGGGTGCGCAGCGCTTCGGCTTGAAACGGCTTCACCAGCCAGCCCGTCGCGCCTGCGGCCTTCGCCGACTGTCGGAGCGTCGGGTTCACCTCGGTCGTCAGCACCAGCACCGGCGTGAACTTCTGCTTCTCACGGTAGCGCTTGATGAACTCGAGGCCGTTCATCTGCGGCATGTTGAAGTCGGTGATGACGAGGTCGAACGCCTGACTCGAGACGAGCGTGAGCGCTTCGGCGCCATCACAGGCTGACGTGACGGCATGCCCATCGGTGCCGAGCGCCGTGCTGACGAGCGCACGAATCGACGGCGAGTCGTCGATCGCGAGAATACGAGCCATGTGGTGCCCCGTTCGTGTCTGACTGCCGTTACAGCTCGATGCCGAGCGTTCGTGCTGCCGCCCTGACCGCCGGTGAGCACTCCAGGCTCACGTGTGCGCGCCGCTGGAGCACCAGCAACACCTGCATGCCCGCCGTGTCGATGCGCTCGACCTTCGTCGCGTCGACCTCGATCGCCTCGTCGGCGTTGATGGATTGAACTCGGGAGACCAACTCATCGAGGACGGCAGCTTGAAGTCGCGCTGGAAGTTCCAGTTTCACCGACGCTCGGTTGTGCAGCGTGTGTGCCGCAGGGCAGTCAACGCCTTGACGCATCAAACGTTCGATAAGCCTCAGCACCACTGTGGGTTTGTCTCGGGTTGATGCGACCCATCGGTCAGCGTGCACCCCTGATGGCAACCCCATCTCCGAGGGAGAGCGCGGTGGTTTCGATCTTGCTGAGCCGTTCAACGTGCGCCTGGCCTCGACCGTCGCGACAAAGCTGGGAGGAGGTGGCGGCCCTCCGCAGATCATGTTGTGGGTCGATGGAGCCTTTGCGCGGTGTGTCCGCGGAGCCTTCACGCGACAAGCAGGCAGGGCGGCGCTCCGTCAGGTTCAGCCCGACGCATCTCCACTCTGGTTGAGTGAGTGGCCCGAGGGCGTCGAGGCGCAGGGCGGCGGCGTCACCTTCGGCTGCTGGCAGACGGGCGCTGCGGCCACGTCCGTGATCAATGAGGCGCTGAGTGTGGTGAGCACGGCGAAGGGCATGGCCGAGACGTCAGCGGTCGAGCTGACCCAGCGGTTGAGCGCCCTGGAGAAGACCGGGCAGCGGCAGAGCCTGGCGGTACGAGAGTTGGCCGACATCTTCGACCACACGAGCCGGTCTGCATCGTTGTCGACCTCACTCTCTTCACTCTTCGGGGCACTGAACGATCTGCAATCGAACCTGGTGGCGGAACAGAACAACCACCACCGGCTCGTGGGTGAGGCCGCAGGCACCGTGACGCAGCTGGGCCAGCTCTCGGCCACCATCAGCCACTTCGCCACCTCGAGCCGTCTGGCGACCTTCAATGCCCGCCTCGAGGCCGCGCGGCTCGGAGAAGCTGGCTCGGGCTTTCTGTCGATCGCCGGAGCGCTCTTCGACCTCGCGCAGCAGGTCACCGCCGCGAGCGCGAGCACCACCACCCTGACGCAGAAGCTGGCCAAGCTCCTGCCCCAGCTGTCGACGAGCAGCCAGCAGCTGAAGAACCAGCTCGACGCCGAGATGTCGGCGCTCGGCGTTCGGGTGACCGAGCTGAAGCTGCAGCTCAGCGAGAGCGAACGGCTCGCGCGCGGAAAGCTCGAGTCGGCGCGCCGCGACGGTGAGGCGCTCACGGGTGAGATGAACGCCGCGATGGCCGAGCTGCAGAGCACCGATCGCCTCAGTCAGCTGCTCAGCGCGATGCACGAGGCCTTCGTGCGAGCCCAGGCCGGGCAGGGCGCCGCGTTCAGCGAGTTCGAGGCCCGCAAAGACTCGCTCGTCAGCGATCAAGTGCTGGCCAGCGCCGGGTCGATCGAGCTCTTCTGAGGCCTGCCGTTTCGGGCCAAAGAGGGTTTCGCCATGCCGCTGCTCGCTCTGGTGACGACGCTGGTGCTCGTCGACATTCCCCCGCCTCCCGAGTGCACGCGCGACAACCAGTGTGTGCTGACGACGTTCGCGGGCTGCTGCGGCGCGTGCTGCCCGAAGGTGCGCGCGATTCCGAAGGGGAAGGACGAGCAGTCGGAGTGCAAGACGATGAACTGCGCTCCGCCGACCTGCACCACCGAGTGCACGGCGCCCGGCGTCACCCAGTACGTCGCAGCGTGTGTGGCGCGCCAGTGCGAGGCCGTTCGCAAGGACGCCGAGTGTCGCGTCGCCGACGACTGCGTGCTCGTCGAAGACGCCGCGCCGCCGAAGACGAAGTGCTCGAAGGACTCGTGCTGTTGCCCCGTGATGGTGGCCGTGCCGCGCTCCGCCAAAGCGCCAGCCACGGTTCCGAAGGGCGCACGCTGTGAGTCGTGCCCCAACCAACCCTACAGCTACCCCAATTGCATCGAGGGGCGGTGCCAGAGCGTCATCTCGAGACCGAAGAAGAAGCTGTGAGCAGAGGTGCTACGAAGACGAATGCCAAACACGCCCGCAGCGAAGACGTCGAAGTCGAAGCCGAAGCCGAAGGCGGTGGTGGCGAAGCCCGCGACCAACCCGTTCCTCGCGCTTCACCCGCCACGCACCGGCCGCGCGGGCGCCGGGCTCTCTCGAGGGTCGAAGCGCGGCAGCCGCTGAATCAGAAGCAGAGCTTCGTGCAGTTCGTCTTGCCGCTGCGCTGACACGAGAGGCCCGAGAACGCGGGCTTGAGCGTCTCCCAGGTGCCCATCGCCGCGTTCAGCTTCCACACGTCGTTGACGGTGCCGCAGTCGGAGCGCCCACCGAACATGAGGAAGCTGCCCGCGCCGGCAGGCACCAGCACGACGCCTTCTCGGCGCTCGGGCGACATGAGATCGGGCGTCGTGAAGTTCGACGGGAAGTCGCAGAAGCCGGCCCCGGCGGTGAGCAGCGTGTCTCCCGTGCGCAGGCGCTGCCAGCGGTTCGCCATGAGATCGATGGCCCACAGGTCGTTCGTCTCGCCGAGCGCGCCGTCGTCGTGCCCGCCGAAGACGAGCAGCCGATCGCGCTCACCATCAGCCACCATCGCGGGGCGAATGCGCGCGACCGGCGGCGTTCCCGTCAACGTCAGCGGCGCCCAGACGCGGGTCGCGAGGTCGAACGTGTACACGTCGTTGAAGAACGGCCCGAGGAAGGCGTTCTGATCGCCGCCGCCGAAGACGACGAGCCGGTTGCGCTTCGCGTCGAGCGCCATCGCGTGGAACAGCCGCGCGGGAATCGTGCCCGACGTCGGCACCACTTCGCTCCACGTGTTGTTCGAGAAGCTGAGCGCGTAGACCTTGCCGTTGGGCGCGAAGGTGCCGCCGTTGTCGCTCGTGTTGCCGCCGAAGATGATGAAGCGATCGCCCATCGGGTCGTAGACGGCCGCCGAGTTCGAGAGCGGGGGCGGGCGCGTGCCGCTCGTCTGCAGCTCCTGCCACGAGTGACCGGGAGCGCCCGCGACACCGAACTGCAGCGCGTGGGTGTCGTTGTACGTCGTGTAGTTCCCGCTCGAGCCCATGCGCCAACGCCCGCCGAAGACGATCATTCGCCGCCGCATGCTGTCGTACGCCGTCGCGTGACGGTTTCGCGGTGACGGGCCCTGCTCGCCCGAGAGCCGCCAGGTGTTGCAGCCCGGGTCGTAGAACCACGTCTCTTCCGAGAAGTTGGGCATCGACTGGCAGTTCACCGCCACGCCCGGGTCTCCGCCGAAGACGACGAGCTCACCCGACATCGGGTCGAACACGCCGCCGAGATCGCTGCGGCCGGTGGGCGCTTCGGTCGACGGCTGGCAGGTGGTGCCCGCGTCCATCGTCGAGCCCGCGTCGCCGCCCGGGTTTGCCACCGCACACGAGCCGCCGATGCAGCCTCCAGCACAGACCGAACAGTTCGTGCCTTTCGTGCCGCACGCGTTGGTCGCGGTGCCTGCCTGGCAGGCGCCGCTGGTGTCGCAGCACCCGTTGCAGGTCGCTGCGGTGCAAGGCGCGCGGGTGCCGCACGCGGTGAAGGTGATGGCGACGAGGGCGAGAACGAAGGCGCTCTTCATGGGGCTCTCTTTTTCACGGTCCAGAGGGAATGACGGTGCGCGAGTCGCTCGCGGTGCGGCCGGCGGCGTCGGTGGCGACGAGCTCGATGACGGTGCTCTTGCCGCGCACCGTGGCCGGGTCGGGAACGAGCGCGGTCATCGCGTACCACTCGGAGTACGCGCCGTTCTTCACGAGGTTCACCTTGTAGTCGGTCGACGACAGCTCGGCGCCCGCCAGCTTCACCTTCACCGTCAGCTTGAGGAGCATCGGGTCGAGTGGCGCCCGCGTTCTCGCTGCAGCCCAGACGTGGAAGCCACCCTGCGGGCCCGCGATGATGGTCACCGTCTGGCCGTCAGTCAGCGGCGCGAACGACTGCGTGCCCGTGCCGAGCTCGAGCAGCGGCTGCTGGCCCGCGTCCGGCGTGGTCGTCACGCCGCCAGCGTCAGCGTCTGGGAGCACACCACCGACGGGGCTACAGCCGATCGCCAGCGAGAGCAAAACGGAGAACGTCAGGCGATGGAGCAGCGACACGGGCTGGTCCCCTACCGCCCGCTCGCACCCAAGGCAATTCGCGCAACCACCTGAATCCCATTGGGTCGTTGGCTCGCGTTAACGGAATTTCCCGGGGTGGCTCCTCTCTTCAAGACCCATTTCTGGAGCCCCCATGATCAAAGGAAAGACCCCACTCTTCGTCGCTCTCGCGCTCGGGCTCATCGCCGGTGTCATCGCGTTCTCGGCCGTGAAGAAGAAGGAGATGGACGTTCGCCGCGGGTGGAACCTGGTGCCCGTCGTCGTGGCGAGCACCGATCTCAGCGAAGGCTCGGTGGTGACGATGGACATGGTGAGCCAGCGCTCGATTCCCGAGCAGTTCGTGACCTCGTCGGTCGTGAAGCCTGACTCGGCGTCGTACATCGTGAACCAGAAGGTGCTCGTCCCAGTGCAGGCCGGCGACCCGCTCCTGTGGAGCCAGTTCGAGACGACGAAGGCGGCCGAGCGACTGTCGACGAAGGTGCAGAAGAAGGCGCGCGCCATCACCATCGAGGCGAAGGGCGCACAGTCGGTCGGTGGTTGGGTGCGGCCGAACGATCACGTCGACATCATCGGCACCTTCAAGGACCCGGGCACCGGCGAGCAGGTCGCGCTGACGCTGATGCAGAACGTGGTGGTGCTCGCGACGGGGAAGATCACCGGCACCACGAACGTGAACCTCGTGCCCGAGGGGCAGCGTGACTACGCGAACGTGTCGCTGCTGGTGATTCCCGAAGAGGTCGAGATTCTCGTGCTCGCGCAGGAACTCGGCGCGCTGACGCTGGCGCTGCGCAACGAAGACGACATCGACGTCGGCACCGAGCGAAACCACTACACGTCGATTCGCACGCTCTTCGACGGTGAGCGCATCGCCGCGGTGCAGCGGCTGCGGCAACAGCGCATCACCATCATTCGCAACTCCACCGTCTCGGAGGAGGGCGTTCGATGATGGCCCTGCTCGTCGCCCTGCTGACCGCGAGCTCGACGTTCGCCGCGGTGTGGCCGTTGATGGAGCGTGAGGTGCCGGCGCTGCTGAAGGGCGTGCCGGCGTCGACTGCGCTGACCCGCGCCTGCCACCGCATCACCATCATCAAGACGCTGCCGCAGCGGGGCACGGTTCAGCAGGGCTGCTCGTCGGCGAGAAAGCGGCCGTGCGTGCGCCGCCGGTACTGGTGAACGCTCAGAAGGCGGCGCCGACGCGCACGCTCAAATCGAGCTGCGGCCGAACCCTGAACTCCCGCGGCGACGGCCCCCGCTCGGGCGCACAGTTGAAACACGCCGCTGCTCCCGCGCCCACAGCCAGCCCGAGGTAGAGCCGATTCCAGACGAGGAAGTCGAAGCCCACCGACAGCCCGCCGCCGAGGTCCCAGTCGAACCCGTTGGGGAAGGGAATCGGTGTGCAGTTGTCGTCGAAGCGCTCGCTGTTCAGCAGGCCCTCCATCCACTGCACGCGGAAGCTCAGCTTTGGCAGCAGGAAGAAGCCGTTCGCGAAGGGCCTGAGCGTCGTGCCCACAGCTCCCCAGCCGACGATGCCGGCGCTCGCGCAGTACGTGTCGATCGGGTAGCCCATCGCTGCGGCCTCGAAGCTGATGCCGACGTACTTCGACAGATCGACGTTGGCTCCGAGGCCCACGCCCGGGCGCGGCGGAGTCCACGTGAAGCCCATCGCAGCCGGCACCAGGTTCACCCACGCCCGAACGGTTCGCTCTGCCTGCGCCTCAGGGCTCGCCGACAACGCGACCGTCAATGCCCACGCGAGCATCACGTCCTTTCAGGGCAGCGGTTGCAGCTGACCGCGAATCTCTCCCGTGGGGAACGCTGACGACCGCACGATGCCGTACGTACGCCCCGAGAGCATCAGATCGATGAGCGGCGGTTGAACGATATTGTCGTCCATGAAGAGGAAGCCGCCGTCGGACATCGCCATGGGGTCGATGGGGGCCAACGCACTGCCGTTCACACCGCCATCTCCTGCGTAGAGCGTGGCGCTCGTGAGGACCATGCCCGCGTAGAAGCCGGCGCATCGCAGAACGCCAGCGTCAGCGTTCAGCATGTATTGCAGCCCGCCGTACGCCTGCGTGGTGACTGGGGGCACCACCTGCGCTCCCGTCATCGTGGCTGTCAGCGCCCGCTCGCCCACTCGCAACAGCGGCCCGCGAATCTCTCCGCCCGCGAACGCGCTGGTGTGAACGTTCACGTACATGCGCCCGCTGCGAATCGCGTTGGCTTGCGCGACGGTGGTGGTCGCCGTGCCGGTGATGGGCGAAGCGGCGCTGGGGAACGCGATGGAGACCGGCCCCACTTCGGTTGCGATGCCCAGGTGAAGGTGCGCCCCCGTCGGCGCCGCGAGCGAGTGCGTGACTCGGTAGACGATGAGCGTGTTCGACGGGTCGACGACGACGGTCGCGAAACCGGTCGCGGTGGAGCCGTTCGGTGGCACCTCGCTGGTTCCCTTCAGCTCGGCCACGAACGTGCTGCCCACTCCGCCATCGGGGAGCGTGAGTGGACCGCCACCTGCGGAGCCTCCCGCCGACGCGGATCCTCCCGCTGAAGCGGAGCCACCAGCCGAAGCCGAACCACCAGCTGAAGCGGAACCTCCAGCTGAAGCGGAACCTCCAGCCGAAGCGGAGCCACCAGCCGAAGCGGAGCCACCAGCCGAAGCGGAGCCACCAGCCGAAGCGGAACCACCAGCCGAAGCCGAACCACCAGCCGAAGCCGAACCACCAGCCGAAGCCGAACCACCAGCCGAAGCCGAACCACCAGCCGAAGCGGAGCCACCAGCCGAAGCGGAACCGCCAGCGGAAGCGGAGCCACCAGCGGAAGCGGAACCCCCAGCGGAAGCGGAACCGCCACCCGAGGCGGCGCCACCCGCCGATGCAGCACCACCCGCCGCCGCTGTTCCCCCAGCTGAGACCCCGCCATCAGCGCCGGGCATCGAACCGCATGCAGATGCAACACACACGACCGCTGCGAGGAATCTGTTCATGGGGCGACTCTGGCAGACATCCCCTCCCCTGGCCTCGCGAACGTCGGCGACTTCCCCGAAATCCTTGCAGCGCTTCCCGTGAGCGGGCTCCGTCGATGTGAAGACTGTCAGGTCGGGCTGACGCTCCGCTGCGACAGACGAGAAGCGCCTGAGCAGCACGCGCAATCGTTCACACGAGTGAGGGTTTGCCGAGCATCAAGGACAGCACTCTCACGAGCCGACACTCTCGAGTTCTCTGCTGCGAGGTGACCCGTGAAGCGATTGCCGCTCTCTCTCGTTCTGCTGCTCGCGTTCGCATCACGCGCTGACGACAAGCCGGTCACCCTCAACGGAGACAAAACGAAAGTCACCGTCACCTTCGAGGCGGCACCGAACCGCGGCGAGCGCGCCTACAAGACGTACTGCCATCACTGCCACGGCGAGAACGGCGACGGAACGGGTCACATCGGCAAGGGGCTCGTCATCAAGCCCGTCGACCTCACCATTCCCGATGGTGCAGCCCGCTTCACCGCGCAGAACATCGCCCACGTCGTTCGCGAAGGCTCGGGCAAGCCCGGCGCCGCGATGATTCCGTGGAAGACGGTGTTGCCCGAAGAGGCCATCAAGGACGTGGCGGTCTACACCGCTGATCTTGCTGCTCGCGGCCGCGCAAAACGGCTCGCGAAGTAGCCCGTTGCGCAGCACGTCACCTTCGGGTGTTCCTCTGCTGGCCACTCGACAAAGGCCCTGTTTGTGCGCTCAATGCGCATGTTCGTCTTTTCCGAAGGGAGCATGAACCATGGCGCAGCCGCTGAAGCACTCCGTGAAGCTCGAGCAGCAGGACTCGGGCCTGGCGTTTCTCAACATTCGCCTCGAAGGCGATCTCACCGCTGCGGCGGCGAACCCCATCACCAACGACGTGCAGGGCCAGGTGGAGCGCCTCTCGGGCCGGCCCTTTGGCCTGCTGTTCGACCTGCGCAACGTCACCTCGTGTGACGACGGCGGTGCGGGCGCCATGCAGAAGATCGAGATGAGCGCCGCTGACAAGGGCCTCGAAGTCGTCGCCCACCTGGTGAAGCAGAAAGAGCTCGTCACCGAGGCGAACAAGGCCACCAAAGAAGCGGGCGCCGAGAAGCTCTACGGCACCTTCGACGACGAGTCCGCCGCCCGCCGTTTCGCCAGCGGCCTGGCCTCCTGATTTCTCCATCGCCTCTCTCTCGAGAAAAAACCAAGACCATGAAAGTCAACCGCAACCAGACGAACACCGTCGCCAACACGCCTGCTCCCGCGCCTGCGAAGACGCCCGAGAAGGCCGCCTCGACCCAGGCTCCGGCCGCGCAGGGCTGGAACGCGACCGGCAGCGCGAAGCCGAAGGGTGAAGTCACCACGCCGACCGCTCAGCACGGCAACCCCGTGAACGACGCCGTCGCCACGCTGACGAAGGCGATGAAGGGCATGGGGACCGATGAAGCCGCGGTACTCAAGACGCTCGAGAACCAGCCGCCTGCCTTCGTCGCGTCACTCGCCAAAGCGTTCGAGGCCCAGACGGGCCAGAGCCTGCGCAAGGCCCTCAACTCCGAGCTGTCGGGCGGCGATCTTCGTCGTGCCCTCGCGTCGCTCGACGCCTCCCTGGTGAAGCCGGGCGGCGGCCCCACCAGCGGCATCGCCGACAAGATCAACGTGCTCCGCAATCAGGGCACCGTCTCGGAGTCGGAGCTCGTCAACACCTACAAGGCGACGACCAACAACAAGATCGAGCTCATGATTCAGGGCGAGAACGCCTTCCCCAAGGTGTTCGAGGCGATCGACGGCGCCAAAGATCACATTCACATGAGCTACTACATCTTCAACGACGACAAGCTGGGCAACCAGATGGTCGACAAGCTCATCGCGGCCAAGCAGCGCGGCGTCGACGTGAAGGTGATGATGGACGGCGTGGGCTCACAGCTCATGAACCCCATGTCGGGCTCGAACAAGCTGCTCAAGAAGCTCCAGGACGCCGGCATCGAGACCCGCTCGAACCACGTCGTCGACGTCACGCGTGACAGCCAGATCATGAACCACCCCGACCACCGCAAGATCGTCGTGGTCGACGGGAAGACGGGCTTCACCGGCGGCATGAACGTCGGCGAGCACTACCTGAACCAGTACCACGACGTGATGGTGAAGGCCGAAGGCGACGTCGTGAAGCAGATGCAGAGCGAGTGGATGAGCGCGTGGATGCACCTCGGCGGCAAGATCGAGGGAGACGACGCTTCGGTGAAGGCCCGCTACTTCCCCGAGTACAAGCCGGGCGAGGCGCCGGGCAACCAGAAGATCACCACGGTTCAGCACATTCCCGGAGAGAACCGCGCGATCCTCCAGACGTACCTCGATCGCATCAACACCGCGACGAAGAGCATTCACATCGAGAACCCGTACTGCACCAACCCCGACATTCAGAACGCGCTCATCGCGGCCGCCAAGCGTGGCGTCGACGTGCACGTGGTGCTGCCGGGTGAGTCTGACCACGGCTTCAGCCACATGGCCGCGCGTCAGAAGTACCCCGAGATGCTGAACGCTGGCGTGAAGATCTACGAGTACCCGGGCTTCAACCACGACAAGGTGATGGTGACCGACGGCAAGTTCACCACCACGGGCTCGTCGAACCTCGACGACGTCGCGCTGTACCATGTGTACGAAATGAACGTGAACGTCGAGGACGAGAAGTTCGCCAAGGACACGATCGATCGTCTCTTCACGCCCGACATCGCGAAGTCGAAGCCGATGAAGGTCGAAGACATCTCGAAGATGCAGATCATCACCGGCAAGTTCTGGAACCTGTTCTCGCACGTCATCTGAGCAGACTGAGTGGAGTCGTGACGTGACGCGGCGGTGCTGACGGGTTCGTCGGCGCCGCCGTCGTCGTTCTGGCTCGGCCGAATACGTGACTGCGAACCCGTACGGCCGATGTCGGCCGCGACGAACGAGCGCATGAACCAGCCCAGCGAGTGAGGCGGCCGCAAGGCCGAAGACG
>JAACJQ010000123.1 GCA_016879935.1 Archangiaceae bacterium
CGAATCGGCGACGCCCCAGTCGGGTCCTTCGAGGCCTTCACGCACCGCCGCGAGGCGTGACGTCAACACCAGCGGCAGCATCGGCAAGCGCTCGAACCACGCGGCCTGCAGGTCGAGGCCCAGCCCGCGCTGCCGCTCCACGTAGAGGGTGCCCTTCGCGCGCGCGAGCTTGTCGACCAGCACCTGGTCGAAGTGCGTGCCGGATGGGCGGTCGCCGGCCGTGCGCCCCGCGTCTCCGGGAATGTTCATGAAGCGCGCAGGGTCGGCGGTGTCGCGGCTCAGCAACGCGAGGCCCGGCAAGGTTCCCGCGTTCAACTCCTGCCGCAGCTCGGTGGGGTTCTTCTCGACCAACTGCACGACGAGGCCGGCGTTGGTGAGGTCTTCGACCAGGCGCGCGGCCAGCACGGCGTGCGTCGCGTCTTTCGAACGAATCGTCTGCACGAAGAGCGTCACCGGCGTGCCCTTGAGGCCGAGCGTTTCGAGCGTCGGCGCGGCCAGCGCGCGCTCCTTCTCGGGCAACCACCCCGAGGCCACCTGCGACGGCGCGGGAGCGAGCGCCTTCACCAGCTCGTCTCGACGAATCGCCGCCAGCAACGCGCGCCTGGCCTCGAGCGAACTCCACGGCGCCGTCGACAGGGGCGGCACCAGTACCCACAGCAGGTCGCCGGGCTGCTCGAGCACCTTCACGCCCTTCGCGCTCTTCAGCAGCTCGTACGCATCGCTCGTGAGCGACGGCACCACGTCGACTTCTCCTGCGAGCAGCGCCTTCGCGGCGTCGATGGGAGCGAGCACCTTCACCTCGATGCGCTCGAACGCAGGCTTCGTGGTCGCGGCCTTCTCGTTGCGCAGCAGCACCAGCGACTTGCCCTGAACGAACTCACCCGCGAGGTACGGCCCGCTCATGGCCAGCTTGCCCTCGTTGTGCGCCAGGTTGAGCGCGTCGCGGCCTCCATCGAGCTTCAGCTGGAGCGCGCTCCTGGGGAACACCGTGAAGCCCGCGAGCAGCTCGGCGCGCCGGTCGGCGTAGGTGATGTCGATGGTGCGGTCGTCGAGGCGCTCCACCGACTTGCGCAGCGGGTCGGGCTGGGCCGTCAACGAGAAGACGAGGTCGTCGGCGGTGACGGGCGCGCCGTCGCTCCACGTCGCGTTCGAGCGCAGCTGCCAGCGCACGCGCATGCCGCCGTCGGGCAACAGCCGCACGAGCGCGTTCGTCATCGCCGGTGCTTCGTGCACGAGGTCTGCCCGGAAGGTGCCGTCGGCCCGGCGAGTCACCAGCGCGCCGCGACGCGGGGGCAGCGTGCTGCCGCCCATGGTGTCGAGGGTCTGCACCGCCACGCGCAGCACGGGCTGATTCGCCAGCAGGTTCTTCGGCGCCGGCTGCTCGACCTCGGCCTCGCTCGCGAAGGCGCCAGACAACATCCACACCAGGCCCACCGCCGTCGCGACCGGGAGCAGCCACGCACCGAGCCGGTCAGCCCGCTTCGCCAATGCCGGCCGCCCGTCGTGCAGGCGAAACGACAAGACGCTCAGCACCAGCGTCACCGTCACGAACACGTACGCCGCGAGGAACAGCTTGTCGGCCGCGACCAGGTACGTCACCGCGGGCAGCGTGTCGGCCTGCGTGTAGTGAAACGCGATGCACGAGAGCAGGCCGGTGATGCCCATGGCCGAGCGCACGTCGAGCCGCTCCGCAGGCAGGAAGAGCGCGAGCAACGCGACCAGCAGAATGAGCGCGAGCGGCAACGCGAACTTGATGAGGTACGGCCCGAACGGCCGCGAGACCTCGACCGAGTACGTCGTCAGGCGCTGCTTCGCGTCGATGCCCTCGCGCGCCACGCTGCCGAGGTCGGAGCGGTACACGCGCTCCTGCGAGCGCGCCTCGAAGAACGGCTCGTAGCGCCAGCCCGTCACCGAAAACGACGGGCTCATGCCGCTCGCGCCCAGGTCTGGCACCAGCAGGCCGTCACCCTCGTCGAGGCCGAACACGATGGGCAGCGTCTGCCGGTCGAAGGGAAAGTCGTGCACCGGGAACTCACCGCGGAACGTGCCCTGCACGCGCCACTGCACCGAGTGCCAGCCCGACTCCTCTTCGGTGCGCAGGTCGTCTTTCGAATCGACCTCGGCATTTTCGAACGACAGCTCGGGCACCTTCGCGTCGCCCTGCCACTTGAGCCACACGCGCAGGTCGGCCTTGAAGCGGCCGGCCTTCAGGTCGAAGTCGGAGACGTCGTTGAGGAAGACGCCGACGTAGACGCGCTGTTGAGGCGCAGGCGCGGCGGCGAGGGAACAGCTCAGCAGGAGCGCGAACACGCGCGCAGTGTACGGGTTAACGCCCTTCGTCGCGGCACAGTTCGTCCTGCAGCTCGGTGAGCGCCTTCTTCGCGCGCAACGACTCGCAGGCGTTGCCCAGCAGGTACGTCGAGGCGTGCACCATCGCGGCCTTCAGCGGCGCAGCCATGGCGCTGGAGCACGTCTCGAACGCGACGGTTCGGCCCACCTTCGCCCGGCGCTCGTCACGCGGCAGCTCGAGGGCGGCGAGCACCGACTCCTGCAGGCCCGCGTCGGCGCAGAGCTCTTTCGAGCCGGCGGCGGCGTCGGCGTAGAGCTCGACTGGCGCTGCCGGGTTCCACTGCTTGCGAATCACCTTCGCGGCGGCAGCCAACGCATCGGGCTTCGGGCTCGTCTTGCGAAACGTCGCCACGCACTCGGTCAGCGCGTCGCGCAGCTTCTCGTCGCCGAGGCACTTCTCGAGCGCCGACACCGACGCCGAGCCGTGCAGCTTCGAGAAGGCGGAGCTCGCCGCGAGGAATGGATATCGAGCGCTCAATGCCGCGGCGCGCGAGTCATCGGCCTGCACCACCGCCGTCGCGGCCTTCGTCACCAGCGCCCGCCACTCGTCGGTGCGCTTCGCTGCGGGAACGTCTTCGGCGCGCTCGAGCAGCTCGCTCCACGCGCTCTGCGAGCCCAGCGCCTGAAGGTCTTCCATCGTCGCGGTGCCCGCGAGCAACGTCAGGAGGAGGAGGGTCTTCACTTGCCGAGCTCCGTCTGGAGGAAGGACGTCGTCACCGACTTCGTGGTGGTGGTGATGCGCAGGGTGCCGTCGAGCTTCTCGACCGCGGGCGCCGCGCCGAGCTGACACACCACCTTTGGTCTCGCCTTCACGGCCGCGCACTTCGACTCGAGCGCGCCCACCATCGGCGCGCACAGCTTCCACACGTCGAGGTTCGCCATGGTGTCGTCGTCGAAGGTGGCAAAGCGCAGGTCGACCGTGACCGCAGCTCCGCACGACTTCGACAGCGCCGCCGACGCTTCGGCGGCCTTCTTCGAGTACTTCGCGACCAGGTTGGGCCACACGGTCTTCTCGGCGAGCGCGATGGAGTCGTCGGAGAGCTGCGTCTGGTGCGCCTTCACCACGTCGGCTTTGTCGCCAGCGGTGGTCGCGGCGTCGTCGTACTTCGCGTGAAACGACTGCTGCAGGCCGGGCATCCACACCTCGACGTCGCCGTCGTCGTTGCGGCACAGCTCCCAGTCTTTGCCGCCGTACTTCATCGTGAACGAGGTGCCGCGCTGGGCGGGCGACGTCGTGCCACGAAAGACGAGTCCGTCACGCTCGCTCCCCGAGCCCGTCACGCGAACCAGCGCGTTCGGGCTCGCCCCCTTCCCGGGTTGCTGCGAAGCGAGCGTGACGACCTCGACCCGCTGCCCGTCCTTGCCGCGGTACACCTTGAGGCCCTGAGCGACGAGGGCCTGCGACGTCACCATCGAGACGAGCAGCGTGAGCATGAAAGGGCTCCGGTCGCGCGGCGGTTAGTTGAACGCCTTCTCGAGCACGGCCTTGCCGTTGTCGTTCAGGTTCGAGTGGTCGAACTGGAGGATGTAGCTGAACGTGCCCTTCTCGAACTTCATGTGAGACATCGTGTAGTCGGCCGAGCTCTGGTCTTTGCCCTTCGCCTTGCCGCCGGTGACGAGACACTTGAGCGCGGTGAGCTTCTTCGCGATGGCCTTCTTGTAGGCGGGCCGGTCGCACATGGAGGCGACGGGGTCGATGAGCGCGCCAGCGCAGTAGCTCGAGAACGAGATGTTGGCCGCCTTGACCGCCTCGTCGTTGTAGTTCTTCCAGTCGACGGTGATGCCGATCTTCGTGCCACACTTCTCGTTCATCGCCTTGAGGCCGTCGGCGACTTCGGTCTCGAACTTCTCCTTCGCCTCCTCCTGCGCGGGCTTGAGGTCGTCATCGGCGAGCGCGGCGAACGACGTGAGGAAGGCGAGAGCGAGGATGAGGTGCTTCATGAGGGTGTTGCTCCTGGGGTGAGGTGGGTGGGTACCGCGTGTTCGTGAGACTCGATGCAGCCCGGCCGTGCTTCGTGCGTCGCGCGTTCGTGAACCTGCAACCCCACGAAATCGCACGCGATGCCGGCGGAACCACTTCCTGTCGACCCAGAGGAAAGCGACAGTGCCCATCGTGCAGAGCGTCGTGACACGGCCTTTCCAGTTCGACGTCGCAGTCGCGAGCCAACCTCTCCGCGGCATGGGTCGACCGTGATGACGGAGCCCCTCAGGCTCGCTCCCGGCCTCGTCTCACGGGTGTTGACGAGGGCCTGGGCGGCGTCGCGACGCGCGTCGGTGGAGTCGTTCGACGAGGCCTCGCGCCACCCGCGGCGGGCCCAGGAGCAGTGGCTGTCTCGCGCGCTCCCTTCACTGGGCGGCTCGACGTACGGAAAGGCGGTCGGGCTCGACGGCGCGACCTCGCTCGAGTCGGTGCGACGCGCGCCCATCGTTCAGTGGGACGACGTGGCGCCGTGGGTCGAGCGCCTCGCGAACGGTGAGCAGCACGTGCTGACGACGGAGCAGGTGCTGGTGTTCGAGCGCACGAGCGGCTCGACGACACTGCCCAAACGCGTGCCGTACACGCAGGGCCTGCTCGACGACTTCTCGGCGGCGACGGGGCCGTGGCTCGACGACGTGTTCCGCACGTTCCCCGCTTTGTTCCGCACGCGGCAGTACTGGTCGGTGTCTCCGGCGGTGCGGGCGCCCGAGACGACCCCGTCGGGGCTGCGCGTCGGCTTCGAAGACGACACCGAGTACTTCGGCCCGGCCACGCGCTTCGCGATGAAGCAGTTGATGGCGGTGCCTTCGACGGTGACGAAGGCGAAGACGGTCGAGCGCTGGCGAGACGAGACGCTCCTTCACCTCATCGAGGCCGACGACCTGGGCTTCATCAGCGTGTGGAACCCGTCGTTCCTCACCGTGCTGCTCGAGGCGTTGTTGTCTCGATGGACGACGCTGGAGTCACGGCTCTCGCCTCGGCGTCGCGTCGCGCTGCAGGCGGCGCTCGAACGAAGCGGTGGCCTGTCGGGCGAGACGTTGTGGCCGTCGCTGCAGCTCATCTCGTGCTGGACCGACGCGTGGGCCGCCGAGGCGTTGCCCGGCCTTCGGCGCTTCTTCCCGCGCACGCCGCTCCAGGGCAAAGGGCTGCTCGCCACCGAAGGCGTCGTCTCCTTTCCGCTGTGGGGCCAGCCCGCGCCCGTGGCCGCGGTGACGAGTCACCTGCTCGAGTTCGAAGCGCTCGAAGACGCCGGCCGCCCCGCGCGCTTCATCGACGAACTGCGTGCCGGCGCCGCGTACTCGCCGATTCTCACCACGCGCGGAGGCCTCGTTCGGTACCGCCTGCCCGACGTGGTGCGCTGCGTGGGCTTCTGGCGGGCGTTGCCGCTGCTGCGCTTCGAAGGCCGCCTCGACAAGACGTCAGACCTGCGCGGCGAGAAGCTGTCGTCGGTGGTGGTGGAGTCGGTGCTGCGCGAGACGCTGCGCCGGGTGCCGGTGCAGTTCGTGCTGCTGGCGCCTTCACTCGAGCCGACGCCGCGGTACGTGTTGTTCCTCGAGAGCGACGTCGACGACGTGACGGCGAAACGGGTGGCCGAGTCGGTCGAGCGTGGGCTGCTGAAGGAGTACCACTACCGCTACTGCAGAGAGCTCGGGCAGCTCGAGCACGTGACGTTGGTGCGGGTGAAGAACGCGCGGCCGAAGTGGCTCGCGGCGATGCAGGCGCGCGGCATGAAGCTGGGTGACATCAAGCCGGCGGCGTTCGACACCTCGACGGGGTGGGAGTCACGGCTCGACTGAGCGGCTCGCGTTCGGAGTCGCTGGCGGAGGAGCCGTCGTGAGGCTCAAGGAGCACTCATCACGAGCCGCAGCTGTTCACCCGAGCCGAGGTGCGCTCCGTCGGGAGCCCACGCGTCGAGCCGCTCGATGAGCCAGCCGTCGCCTCGCGACACCTCCGTGCGTGCGCGGAGCAGCAGCCACGGAGACGAAGCGCGAGCCAGCCCTGCGCCTGGCGTCACTGAGAACGTGACCGTGGGAATCGGAGCCAGCGCCGAGAGCACCGCCGCGTACGAAGGCGCGAGCGAGTCCATCAACACGATGAGGCGCTCGTCATCGAGTGGAAGGTCGTCGTCGACGAAGCGAAGCCAGGTGACGAGCTCGGGCTGCTCGCCACCGCTGTATGGCCGCGCTGAACCCACCGGGCGAATCTCGGTGCGCCGCGAGAACGGCACGAAGTCTTCGGGCACGGTGAAGACCGGGCACTCCGATGGAGGAGGCGCTGGCGGCATCTGGGGCGCGAACGGCGCGAGCTCGAGCGCATGTTGGGCGAAGACCGCGTTCGCCGAGACCGCTGCGCCGCCCTTCGCTTTCGCATGCGCCGACAGCCACGTCACCGTCTTGCCCACGCCGTCGTCGACGACCTCGAGCTCGAACTCGCTGCGGAGCGGCCGCCGGAACTGCCCCGTCACCTGCCGAAGCTGTCTGCCCGGCGCTCGCTGGCGCATCGCCGCCGTCAGCATCGCGAGCACGAGGCCGCCGTGCGCTCCGCTGAAGGTCCACAACGAGCGACCGAGCGAGAACCGGTTCGTGGAGGAGGCTCCAGAGAGGACCTGCGCGATGGGCTCGGCGTCGAACGTCGTCGTCATGACGACACCGTGGCAGGTCGGCGCGTTTCGGCCGAGTGGCAGACATGACAACTTTCGGTCTATTCCTGCCAGCATGCTCATTCACCTCGTCCTCGACGGCGTCGCCGAGAGTTCCCTGGGCGTCGGCCTCGACATCATCGGCACCGCCGCGCGGCTGGCGAAGGCGGGGCTCGTGAAGGCGCCGCGACGTGACTCGGTGCTGCACCAGCGCGTGGTCTCGCTCGATGGCGCGCCCGTTCTCTCTGGCGCCGGCCGGCCCATCGCCGTCGATGGCGCGCTGAACCTTCGCCACGTCGGCGCGGGTGACGTCATCGTGGTGCCCGGAGTGTTCGCGGCGACCGAGCGCTCCATCGGGCGGCTGCTCGAGCGTGACGACGTGTCACGTGGCGGCGAGCTGCTCGTGCGGGCGCGCTCGAAGAAGGCGGTGGTCGCGGCCTCGTGCTCGGCGACGTTCGTACTCGGCGCCTCGGGCCTGCTCGACCACCGCCGTGCGACGACGACGTGGTGGCTCGCGCCCGAGTTCGCGCGCCGCTTTCCCGACGTCACGCTCGCGAGCGACCGAATGCTCGTCGAAGCCGACGGTGTGCTGACGGCCGGCTCCGCGTTCGCGCACGCCGACCTGCTGCTGGCCATCGTCGCGCGCATCACCACGCCCTCGGTCGCGCGGCTGGTCGCCCGCTACCTCGTGCTCGACAACCGGCCTTCGCAGGCCCGCTACATGGTGATGGAGCACCTGCGCGTGTCGGACCCGGCCGTGCAGGCCGCCGAGCAATTCATCTCGTCGAACCTCACGCGGCAGGTCTCCATCGACGAGCTGGCCCACGCCGCGGCGGTGTCTCCGCGCACGCTGGCCAGGCGCATTCAGGCGGGCCTCGGGATGACGCCTCACAAGCTCGTGCAGCGTGTTCGGGTCACCCACGCGACCCACCTGCTCGAAACGACGACCGCCTCGGTCGACGAGGTCGCCGCCCGGGTCGGGTACGCCGATGCTGCCGCCTTCCGGCGCGTGTTTCGGCAGGTCGCCGGCGAATCGCCGCGCGGTCGCCGTGGCAGGAATTGACCGAAGATTGTCGGTTCTGCCACTCGCCCGGTCGACGTCATTCGCGCACCCTCCGCGCCATGAACGACGACCCGCTGAACGACTTCGAGCGACGCTCCATCACCCTCGAGGAGGTCACGCGCACCGTGCTCGTGTCTGGTGTCGGCCCAGCCGTCATCGTGATGGCCGAGATGCCAGGCATCAGCCCGCACGTGGCGCGGTTTGCCCGGTGGGTTCGCGAGGCGGGCTTCTCGGTCTACCTGCCCTCGCTCTTCGGGCGGGACGGCGCGTGGCCTGACGCCGAGGGCGGCCTCGCCGTGTTGAAGAAGGCGTGCATCAGCGCCGAGTTCCGGGCGTTCGCGGCGAACGCGTCGAGCCCCGTCACCCAGTGGCTCCGCGGCCTCGCCCGGTTGGCGCATGGTGAACGCGGCGGCCCGGGCGTCGGCGCCATCGGCATGTGCTTCACGGGCAACTTCGCGCTCAGCATGATGCTCGAGCCCTCGGTGCTGGCGCCCGTGCTCTGCCAGCCGTCATTGCCGTTCAACCAGCCCGACGCGCTGCAGATCTCACCCGACGAGCTCGCCACCGTGAAGCAACGGCTCGAGCGGGAGCAACTCACCGTTCGTGCCTACCGCTTCGAAGGCGACCAGTTCTGTACGGCGCAGCGCTTCGCGGCGTACGCGGCGGCGCTCGGGCCACGCTTCGAAGCGACGGTGTTGCCGACGTCGGCTGCGAACCCGAAGCCGCCTCCCTTCTTCGAGAAGGTGGTGGGCTGCGCGCACAGCGTCGTCACCGCGCACCTCATCGACGAAGCGGGGCAGCCGACCCTCGCTGCACGCGACGCGATTCTGTCGTTCTTCACCCAGCGCCTGACGGGAGCCGCCTCATGAACGCCTTGCGACTCACCGGCCGCAGCGGCTCGCACTTCACCCGCGTGGTGCGAATCGTGGCGCACGAGCTGAAGCTGCCGCTCGAGCTGAACGTCGTGGTCGACCTCATGAGCCTCGACGTGAAGGACTACGGCGGGCACCCGGCGTTCAAGATTCCCACGCTGCACGTCGGAGACGCTGCGCTCTTCGGCACCGACAACATCTGCAACCGGCTCGTCGAGCTGGCGGGGCGAGCCGACGACCCACGCATCGTGCGCTCGGGCCACCTCACGACGGACCTGCAGCGCAGCGCGCAGGAGCTCGTGTGGCACGCGATGTCGGTGCAGGTGCAGCTCATCATCGGCGTGCGCATCGCGAAGCTGCCTGCAGAGAACGCGTTCTTCGTGAAGGCGCGGCTCGGGTTGCACGGCGCCATGAAGTGGCTCGACGAGCGGCTCGACGTCGTGCTCGCTGCTTTGCCGGCGCCACGTGACCTGAGCGTGTTCGAGGTGTCGCTGTTCTGCCTGGTGGAGCACGTCGAGTTCCGCCCGATGGTGCCGCTCGACGACTTCCCGAACCTCCGTGCGTTCGCGAAGCAGTTCGGGGTGCGCGAGTCGGCGCAGCTCACGCCGTACCGGGCCGATCGCTAGCCGTTGGCGCTCACACCGGCGCGGACTGGGACCACGCCGTTCATGCTGAAGGTCATCCCGCGTTGGTGAACGACATCACCGGCTCGGTGTGCGGGTCTGATCAACGCGGACCCGTCGCGAACACCGCCGACTCCGAAGCAGCTCGGCGTGCGCGTGACTCGACCGACTGTGCCGTCACTCTTTGTCGATGTCTCGGTCCCACACCTGCGTCGCGGCACCGCCCGGCAACTCCTTCACGCGGTCAGCGAGCACCTGCGCGATGGCGACCGAGCGGTGTTTGCCGCCGGTGCACCCGATGGCGACGGTCAGGTACGACTTCCCTTCCTTCTGATACCGCGGGAGCAGAAACGCGAGCATGCCCGCCGCGTGGTCGAGGAACTCCCAGGTGTCGGGCCGGTCGACCACGTACGCCGCGACGCGCGGGTCCCTTCCCGTGAAGGCCTTCAGCTCGGGCACGAAGTACGGGTTCGGCAGGAAGCGCACGTCGAAGACGAGGTCGGCGTTGCTGGGCACTCCGTACTTGAAGCCGAACGACATCACCGTGACGGCGAGCTCGTGCGACGCCGCCTGACCGAAGCGCGCGATGACCTGCCGACGCAGCTCGTGCACCGTCATCGACGAGGTGTCGAGCACGTGCTCGGCCGCTTCCCGGAGCGCCTTGAGCACCGACCGCTCGTTCGCGAGGCCTTCGGCGACGGTGCCACGGCCAGCGAGCGGGTGACGGCGCCGGGTCTCGGAGTAGCGGCGCGTGAGCGACTCGTCGGACGCGTCGAGGAACAGCACCTGCACCTCGTGACCGGCGCGGCGGGCTTCGTCGATGACGCGCGGCGCGTCTTTCAAGAACTCGCCTTCGCGCACGTCGATGACGAAGGCGAGGCGCTGGTGCGTGTCGCCGAGCTCGGTCACCTTGAGCAGCAGCGGCGCGGGCAGGTTGTCGACACACGAGAAGCCAGAGTCTTCGAGCGCACGAATGGCCGTCGTCTTGCCGGCTCCCGACATGCCCGTGATGACCACGATGTGCTTCGCCGTCGACATGAAGCCGCGCAGCGTACTCAATGAACGTCGCGCGTCAGCTCACGAATCAGCCGCGGTCTGACGTCTGTCCGGCTCTCCAGACATAGAGTATTCGCGTGGGGACCTCAGGCGACGAAGCAACGACCCTCCCGAGCGCAGCAGGCGCCGGCCCTCAGCTCGCGCGCGGCCAGGCTATCGGCCGTTACCTCGTGCTCGAGGCCGTCGGCTCCGGCTCGATGGGGGTCGTCTACGCCGCGTGGGACCCGAGCCTCGACCGCAAGGTGGCGCTGAAGCTGGTGCGCCGCACGGGCGACGACGAGGTGCTCGACGCACGGTTGCTGCGAGAGGCGAAGGCCCTCGCGCGGCTCTCGCACCCGAACGTCGTGGGCGTGCACGACGCGGGCATTCACGAGAGCCAGGTGTTCCTCGCGATGGAGTTCGTCGAGGGCGTCACGCTCGGCCAGTGGCTGCAGCAACGACCACGCCCCTGGGAGCAGGTGCTGGCCGTCTTCCTCGGCGCGGGTGAAGGCCTCGCCGCCGCACATCGCGCGCAGCTGGTTCATCGAGACTTCAAGCCAGAGAACGTGCTCGTCGAGCCATCGGGGCGCGCGCGCGTCACCGACTTCGGGCTCGCGAGAGATGCAACAGCGCCGGCGACGCTCGAGTCGGCCATTCCCCGCACCGAGGCGAGCGCCTTCGTGACGAGAGAGGGCTCGCTCACCGGCACGCCGGCGTACATGTCGCCCGAGCAGTTTCGGGGGCAGAGCGCCGACGCGCGGTCTGATCAGTTCTCGTTCTGCATCGCGCTCTACGAGGGGCTGTGGGGCCATCGACCCTTCGAGGGCAAGTCGCTCGGCGAGCTCGAGGCGGCCGTGCTCCAGGGGCGACTGATTCCACCGCCGCCGTCGAAGGTGCCACGACGCGTTCGTGAGGCGGTGCTGCGCGGGCTCGCGACGGAGCCGGCCGCGAGACACCCGAACCTCGAGGCCCTGCTGGAGGAGCTGCGGGCGAAGCCGCTCGTGACGACGGCCCGCGTGACCATCGGCGTGGCGGTCGTCGCTGCGCTCGTCGCAGGCGGTGCGCTTTGGGCCCGGGAGTCGAAGCTGCGCTGCACCGGCGCCGAGACGAAGCTGCGTGGTGTGTGGAACGCGGAGCGGCGACGGGTGGCCGAGGCCGCGTTCGTCGCGACGAAGGCGCCGGGTGCCGAGAGCGCAGCCCAACGCGCGTTCGATGCGCTCGATGCGTACGCGAGCGCGTGGGTGACGATGCACACCGAGGCGTGCCGGGCGACGCGAGTCACGGGCGAGCAGTCAGAGGCCGTGATGGACCGGCGCATGCGGTGCCTCGCGCGGCGCCGTGACGAGCTCGATGCGCAGGCAGCGCTGTTCGAGAAGGCGACTCCAGAAATCGTCGCGCGTGCGGCGCAGGCGGCGGGCGCGTTGAGTGTGCTGGCTCCGTGCGCCGACCTCGAGGCGCTGCGGGTCGAAGAACCGGCCATCGAGAACGCGGCGCTCGCGAGCAGGGTCGCCGAGCTTCGCCGCGCCGTTGCCGACGTGAAGGCGCTCAAGAGCAGCGGCCGGTACGCGAAGGCCATCGAACGTGCAGAGGCGTTGCTGCCCGAGGTGCGCACGCTCGGCTACCAGCCGCTGCTCGCGGAGCTGCTCTTTCAGCTCGGCGAAGCGCAGGAGCCCGCCGGGCAGTTGGACGCCGCGGAGAAGTCGTTCGAGGCGGCGGTGTTCGAAGGCGAGGCGTGCCGGCATGACGAGGTGGTCGCCCTCGCGTCGATTCGGCTCGTGCTGGTGACGGGCTCACGCAGGGGAAAGCCCGACGCTTCGAGGGTGTGGGAGAAACACGCGAGCGCGGCCATCGCGCGCCTCGGTTCGAGGCCCGAGCTCGAAGCCGACCTGAACGACCACGCGGCGAGCACGCTGATGGCGCAGCGAAAGCCAGAAGAAGCGCTCGCGAGACATCGAGTGGCCCTGCAGCTCAGAGAGAAGGCCCTCGGGCCGGCGCACCCGTACGTCGCCGCATCGCTGAACAACATGGCGAACGCGCTGGCCGAGTTGGGCCGGCTCGACGAGGCCGAAGCGGCGTATCGACGGGCGCGTGACGTGTACGAGCGCGCGTTGGGTCCCGAACATCCACGCGTGGCGATGGCGTGGGACAACCTGGCCAACGTCTTCGACGCGCGCGGCGACATGAAGCAGTTGGCAGAGACCGCCGAGAAGGGGCTCGCGCTGCGTGAGCGCGTCTTGCCCGCCGGGCACCCCGAGATCGCGATTTCGTTGATTCACGTGGCGGTCGCCCAATCGTTCCGCGGAGAGCACGCAGCGGCCATCAGCGGCATGGAGCGCGCGGTGCAGACGCTGAGCGCCGGGCCGGGGCCGACGCACCCGCTGACGCTCGAGGCGATGGCGTATCTGGGTGACGCGCTCGGCGCGGCGGGTCGCCATGCCGAGGCGCTGGAGCAGTTCGAGAAGGTACTCTGCGTCGAGGTGCCGCCGTCGATTCGGCTTCGGGCGCAAGTGGGTGCCGCGACGCAGCTCCAGGTGCTGGGCAAGACGACCGAAGCGGCTGCGAGGCTCGAGGACGCGCTGCGTGGAGCGGTTGGTCAGCCGCCGTCGCTTTCACAAGCGCGTGGGTCGTTGCTGTTGGGCCGGCTGGTGTGGGCGCGAGGAGATCGGGTTCGCGCGAAGATGTTGGTCGAGCAGGCGCGTGAGGCGTGCGTGAAGAGCGGGTCGAATGCGTTGGTGCTCGCGGAGATCGATTCGGCGCTCGAGCTGATGAAGACTGCCCAGTGAGCTCAGTTCAGCTCATCGTGGTTCACCCGTGCCGTACAGAATCGAGCGGTGCACCGAGTTGATGAACCGCTGGGCTGACGTTCCGATGGCCTACGTCGCCGCCTCGCTCGTTGGGTTGGCAGAGGAGACGGGCGTGCTGCAGTTGCTGACGCTCGACCGGCGGGGCTTCGACGTCGGCACGCGACGCTTTGTGCGATTGTCCTGAGTGGCTCAACACCATCGTGCCCTCACCTCAGGTTTGCCAATCGGAGGAGCGCAGGTGCCCGCGGCGCAGCGGCGAGGAGTGGCCGCACCAGGTCCGGCCTGAGTCGAATGGGGTCTGGTCTGCCTCCTGACCCGTTCGACGCGAGATAGACAGGGCTGAGCCCTGCTACGGCCGCGACGACCGTGACTCCGGCCACGACCGAGAGCAACTCCTGAACTGGCTTCGCGTACGGACGCGCGGCGAACTGCAGGAGTCTCATGGCCGTCACTTCGTCGACATCGAACACGGGGTCCAGCCGCACGACACCAGGGCTGGACGGGCAAACGCGAATGGGCAGAACGGCCATCGAGATGACTCCGGGGTCGAGCGCGAGCTCGTATCTCCGCGGACTCTGCACCACGCCCTTCTGCGCGGTGATTCCGACCGTGAGGAAATGGGGCACCGACGTGCAGTTCAGGGCCAGCACCCGGACCTCGACGAGTTCGCCAAACGCGACTGGGCGAAGCGGTTCGGGCAACACCGCAAACTGCACGCCGTGCAGCTCGAAGACGTCGCTGGTCGTGAAGAGCCCCAGGCCTTCGATGGCCGTGGCGCCCCGGAGCCAGCCGAGAAGGCCGCGTGCGCCCATCCGGCGCGGGGGCAGCGGAGCGTCAGGTGGTGGCTCCACGGCACTGAGTCGCACCGGGGTGTCGCCAGCGCCCTCCATCATCCACGCGAACAACTCGGTTGATGGGTTGTTCAACAACACGCCGATGTCTTCTCCGTTGAGCTCAAACGCCTGAAGCCCTGGAAGAGCAGCTTCGAAGCGCTTCCCCTCGCGGAAGGTCTGCAGAAGATGAGACCACGCTGTTTCGTCACTCATCGAATGCCCTCCTGATCATCTGAGGCCCCGCAGCACCTGCCACTGCTCCCACGCGAGGCTGGGCTCGAGATCGGCGTAGCCGCGTTTGCGCTCCATTCGCTGCGCATCACGATGCTCCATCGCGACACACGAGGAGGAATCGCGAATGGTCTCGACCTGCTTCTTCGTGAGCTTCTTGCCCGCCTTCTTCTCCGCCGCAGTCAGCACGGCCGCCAGCGAAGGCATGAAGACGTAGGCCAGCGAGTCCGGCCCGTGTGGTGGGCTGTTCGGCGCACCGACGCGCCAGACCCCGAACGGGTTGTGACACGCGTGATCAGCGTCGTACGTCGCGTCGGGCCAGCGCTCGAGCGCCCGCTGCGGTGTCTCGGGATCCGGCGCGAACCGATGACCCGTGAGCAACAGCGGGTCCTCGGCGAGTTGATACACGTTCAACGACCCGAGGAAGTCGTTCGCCGCCGCAGCATCGGTGTCGTCATCGAGGTCCATCTGCGCATCGGGCAACGAGAACACGTGCATGCCACACGTCGTCACGTTCTCCCGACCACCCAGCATCACCACAGCGAGCCGATAGAGCGCCCACGGGTCATCCGCGTCCATCAACTCGCGCCACCGCCCGATGGCGAAGCCCAGCTTCGACTGTTCGATTCGAATGGCCAGCGCTCCACACGCCTCGAGCACCTTCGCCAGCTTCGAGACCACCTTCCGCCCGTGATGCAGCTCGACCGGCAACGACAACACCAACGCGCCCGGAGCCGCGTCGATCTCCGCGAGCTGATCAGCCTCGACCGTACCGAACGAGAACGCCCGGCCAAACGCGCCGTCGTTCTTCACGAACTCGACCTGCACGTCGAACCCGAGCCCGCGGAGAACGCCGCGCGAGACCGTCAGCTTCTTCTTCGCCAGCGCGCGCTTCCACTCGGCCAGCGTCTTCGCGGTTCCCGGCACGAACAACGTCACGCACGTTCGGTCACTCATCTCGCCGAACCATATTCTCTGAATCAGCTACCGTGCGCGCATGGCTGCATCGCCCCATGAACTCGTCGACGCGCTCTACGTGGGCCTGCAGGCAGCGAACGTCGAGGTGCTGCGACCCCTCTTCCTCCCCTCTGCCACGCTCGTGCGCGCGGTCGACCCCATCACGGTGCACACGGTCGACTCGTGGCTCGCTGGCCTGCACGACGCCTTCGCAGAGATCGAAGAGCTCGAAGACCAGCGCTACCTCATCGAGCGCAACGGCTCGCTCGCGCACGCCATGAGCCAGTTCTCGGTGCGGCACCGCGTCACCAAAGCCATGCAGCGCTCGGGCACGAACGCGTTCTCGATGGTGCGAGACGGCCTTCAGTGGCGAATCGCGTCGGTGACCTGGGCGCTCGACTGAGCCTGCTCCACGCGCGCCAACAGCTCGTCCATCGACCAGTGGTCATCGGCCCAGCGCCCGTAGTGCAGCGCGACGATGGTGCCTGACGCGTCGACGAGAAACTCTGCAGGCAGACCGTCTTGTTCGCCGCCGCGCTCGAACGGGTTCGTGGGACCCGAGGCGATGCCGCCCAGGGCGCTCACCCACACGAGCGGGTTCATGACCGCCGTGATGGACCGCTCGACGCCGAAGGCCCCGAACCACCGGCGCTCGGGGTCGGCCACGACGGGGAACGGCAGCTCGGCCTGGTACGGCAACATCGACGCCTTCGGAGAGTGGAAGAACGAGACGCTGGTGATGTCGAAGGTGCGCAGCCGCTCGGCCTCCTTCGAGAAGCGCCGCAGGTGCAGGTTGCACACCGGGCACCCGGCGAAGCGCATGAAGCGCAGGTGAACCCACCCGCGTCGAGGCACCTCGAGGGTGCCGTGCGCGAGGGTCTCGAGCTGAAAGGGGGCGAGGCGTTGTCCGACGGTGCGACGTGGGTGGTTGGTGGTCATGGCGCAGTTGTGCAACCCGTCGCGACATGCCGCCAATCGATGCCCTTCATTCATGCCATGGTGTCAGTCGATGACGACCGACGACCTTCCCGACGTGGTGACGCTGCACGCACTGCTTCAGGAGGGGAACGTCACCCGGGCCGCGCAGCGCCTCGGCATCACCCAGTCGTCGATGAGTCATCGCCTCGCGAGCCTGCGGGAGCACTTTCGCGACCCGCTCTTCGTGCGGCAGGGCAACACCCTGGTGCCGACCCCGCGGGCTGCGGCGCTGGCGGAGCCGCTCGCCGACCGGCTGCGCGAGCTGCGTGCGCTCACCGCTCCCGCCGAGGCGTTCGACCCGTCGCGCGCGAAGCGCTCGTTCGACGCGCTGCTGCCCGACCTGATCACACCGCTGGGCGCGACGCTGACCGAGCGGCTCTCGGCGAGCGCCCCCGGCGTCACCCTGAGGCTGCGGCCGCTGTCACCCGCGCTCACGCGAACCCTCGCCGCTGACACGCCGTCGGTCGTCCTCGTTCCCTCGCACTTCCTCGAGCCGGGCCTGGTCTCGAAGCCCATGGGCGACATCCGGTTCGCGGTCGTCGGCCGGGCCGGGCACCCCGTCTTCCGCAGGAGGCTCACCGTCGAGACGTGGCTCTCGTTTCCCCACGTCGTGGTGCGCACCGGCAACGACGGCCCGAACCTGCTCGAGGCGCACATCGGCAAGAAGGGCCTCACCCGCCGCGTGGGCCTCGAGGTGCCCGGCTTCCTGGCGGGGCTGCTCGCGCTCACCACGACGAACCTGTTGATGAACGCGCCGGTGCCGCTGGTGAACCACGCGTTGAAGGTGATGAAGCTCGAGTCGGCGGCGCCCCCCATCGAGCTGCCCACGGTGCGGTTCGCCCTCGCGTGGCACGAGCGCTTCCAGAAAGACGACGCGCATCGCTGGTTCCGCGAGCTGGTCACCTCGGTGGTGCGAGACCTCTTCGTCAGCCGGGGGTGATGACGCCGTTCTTCACCCCGAGCCACGTCGTCTCGGCTCCGGCGGCGCGGCGCACCAGCTCGGCGTCGGTCGTCGTCAGCAGCGTCTGCGCGCCCGAGTCGGCGAGGTACTGCATCAAGAACGCGTTGCGCTCGGGGTCGAGCTCGCTCGAGACGTCGTCGAGCAGCAGCATCGGCAAGAACCCGTTCGTCTCCTTCAGGTTCTCGATCTCCGCCACCTTCCACGCAAGCACGAGCGCGCGCGACTGGCCCTGCGAGGCGTACTGGCGAGCCGCGTGTTCTCCGAGCGAGACGTCGAGGTCGTCGACGTGCGGGCCGACCGAGGTGTGGCCGCGCTCCACGTCACGCACGAGCCGCGTCTCGAGCGCCTTCGACAGCGCCGCCTGCAGCTCCGACTCCGTGGCCGTGGCGAACGGCACGTCGAGGTGTGACGGCTCGTAGACGAAGGTGGCCTTCGCCTCGATGCGGCCGATGTGTGCGAACGCAGCGACCGCGCGCGGCACCACCTCGGTCAGCAGTGCGCGCCTGCGCACCAGCAACCGCGCTCCGACCCGCGACAACGTCTCGTCCCACACGGTGAGGTGCGAGTGCGGAGCGTCTTCCTTGAGCAACCGGTTCCGGCTCTTCAGCGCCTTCGCGTATTCGCGGCTCTCCTGCAGGTACGCGGGGAAGCGGTTGAACACGCTTCGGTCGAGGAACGTGCGGCGCCCCTCTGGCCCACCCTTCACGATGCTCAAGTCGTCGGGCGTGAACGCCACCACCGACACGCCGCCGAAGTACGACTCGAGCGAGGCCGCGCGTTTTCCATCGACGAACGCGGTGCGCGTGCCGTGCGACACCTCGACCGCGATGTCCCGCTCGGCGCCGTTGAGCAGCCAGCGCCCCTGCACGCGCGCCTTGCCGGCGCCGAACTGAACGAGCTCCTTCAGCGTGTTGGCCCGCAGCGGCTTGAGCGTCGCCAGGTAGTAGAGCGCCTCGAGCAGGTTCGTCTTGCCCTGCCCATTCTCGCCGACGGCGATGGTGGTGCGCGCCGACGGCGTCACCGACACCTGACCGAGGTTGCGAAACGACTCGCACGAGAGCGACAGCAGGCGCACCGGGGCTGACTACGAAAACCCCAGCGCGGATGCACGCTGAACGACCCGGCCTTCGTGGCAATTTCGCGAGCAGGCGAACAAGAAGGCGTGGTGACGACCCGCTACCCCTCCCGCATCGTCTGCCTCACCGAAGAGACGACCGAGACGCTCTACCGACTCGGCCTCGACGACCGCATCGTCGGCGTGTCTGGCTTCACCGTTCGACCGCCAGCGGCGCGCAAGAAGCCGAAGGTGTCGAGCTTTCTCGACGCAGACTTCGAGCAGATCGTCGCGCTGAAGCCCGACCTCGTGCTCGGCTTCTCCGACCTGCAGGCCACGCTCGGCGCCGAGCTGGCCAGACGCGGCGTGCCAGTGATGCTCTTCAACCAGCGCTCACTCGCCGAGATTCTGCAGACGATTCGGCTCATCGGCGGGCTCGTCGGCGCGGCCCCGCAGGCCGAGGCGCTCGCTGATTCGCTGGAGCGAGGCCTCGACGCGCTCGCGAACGAGAACGCCTCGCTGCCGAAGCGCCCCAGGGTGTTCTTCGAGGAGTGGCACGAGCCGTTGATCAGCGGCATTCGCTGGTGCTCCGAGCTCGTCGAGCGGCTCGGTGGCGAAGACATCTGCGTCGAGTGCCGCACCGAGCAGGGCGCGAAGGGCCGCATCTACGAGCCGGCCGAGATTGCGCGGCGAAACCCCGAGGTCGTCATCGCCAGCTGGTGCGGCCGCAAAGCGACGCGCGAGAAAATCATCTCCCGGCCCGGGTGGGCCTCGGTGCGCGCCGTCGTCGATGACCAGCTCTACGAGGTGAAGAGCCCCTTCATTCTGCAGCCGGGGCCTGCGGCGCTGACCGACGGGGCGGCCCAGCTCGCGCGCATCGTTCGGGCGGTCGCGACGGGCGAACGGCTCGCGGCGCCGAGGCCCGGAGACCTGCGCAGCGCCAACCTCGCCCCGACGTTTCCAACCGTCGGCGCGGCCTGAACGCTCCAGAATCGTTCGACTCCAGTCGATTTGGCGCGACCTCGCGCGACACGCTCCGTCTCTTCGGCATGACTGACGAGCGCCTGCCCGACCCGTTCCCTTTCGCCGCGCTGCTGCGCGAGGCCCTCGACGCGCTCGACGACGCCGCCCGCCGCGTCACCGAGCCCGAGCTGCCCGCGGTCTTCGAGGTCGTGGAGCCGTGATGACCGACGAGTTCTCCACGGAGCTGTCGAGCGTTCCCTTCCCCTCCGACGAAGAGGAGCCGTGGCGGGTCGTCGATGGCCTCGCCGACTGGCGCGCGATGCCGCCGCTCACGCCCACGCCGCCCACCACCGCGATGCCCTTCGCCACCGAAGCCGAGCCGCTGCGTCGCGACACGCTCGAGACGCCCGCCGACGTCCAGCGCCACATTCCCACGGTGATGCAGATGCCTGCGCTCACGCTCACCACCGAGGTGAAGCGGCCCGCGTTGACGCGCCTGGTGCCTGCGGTCACCCCGCCAGATGCCGACCGCGAAGAGCGGCTGCTGGTTCGGCTCGTCGTCGGCGCAGTGGTGCTCGCGTTCGTCGTGTTCGTCGCCACGCTGCTCTGGCCCACGAGCGCGCCGCCCCCGCAGCGGCTGCCCGAGCGCGTGCTGGTGCCGCCTCCCGCGCCGCAGCTCTCACCCGCGCCACCACCGCCCGTGCTCGACGACCTGGCCCTCGACCCGCGGCTGCATCGCGTCGACACGCTCGCGGTGCACGTGCCCGACCTGCCGACGGAGCCGAGACATCGCTACCTCGTCTCCATCGCGCAGCTTCCCAGGGGCGCCACCGTCGCCGCGCGCCTCGATGACGTGAAGGAAGGCTTCGGCCCGCTCTTCGGCATCGCCCCCGGCCGCGTGCTCGCCGTGCACGGCGTGAAGCACCTGCGCTTTCACTGCGAGCCGCCCGAGACGTTCACCGCGCAGTCGACGCTCGAGCTCCAGGTGCAGGACACGACGACGAAGCAGACGACGCTCGTCTCGCTGCGCCCGTGGAGCGACTGCCTCGACGTCGGCGCTGGCCGTACGCTGCGACTCTCGGAGCCCCAACGCCTCTCGATTCCCGACGAGGCGCGGCAGACGATGCGCATCGCCTTTCGCGCCCAGGACGCGCTCGGCAACGCCCGCGCCGGCATGCTCTCGCCCGGCCACTCGGTGCGCCTCGAGCCCGGCGTCGTGCAGGTGGCTGCGGTCAGCCACACGGTGCCGACGTTCGCGCCGGTTCGACTCGAGCTGCTCCCCGCCGACGTGGAGTCGCCACGTCAACAGGCCCAGTACCTGACGCCTTCGTTGACGCCGGTACGCGAAGCGCCTGCGCCACGTCCACCCCCGAGGCGCGATGAGCCAGACATCTGGCCGAGGTCGAACTGATCTGCTTGCCGGACAAAGGGGCTGTGGTTGTGTCCACGCCCGGTGCTCACCTTCGCGCTCACCGTTCTGCTGTCGGCGGCCCCGTCGGCCCGGCAGCTCGTCGACGACGCGCAGAAGGCGTACGCGAAGGGCGACTACTCCGAGGCCGCGCGCCTGCTCGAGGCCGCCAGCAAGCAGGACCCGAGCGGCCGCATTCTCTTCAACCTCGCCCGCGCGCTCGAGAAGGCGAACGAGGTCGAGAAGGCCATCGTCATCTACGAGACGTACCTCGACCGGCCCGACGCCGAGCTGCAGGCGATGAAGCGCGCCCGCAAGGCGCTCGCGGCGCTGTACCGGCTCAAACCCGCCGCTGCGAAAGAGGAGCCGAAGCCCGCCGTCGTCGAGCCACCGCCACCGCCTCCGGAAGAGAAGCCGGTCACTCCGACGCCGGTCGAGCCCGTGAAGGAGGTCGTCGCGCCTCCACCGGTCGTCGTCACGCCCGTCGTGGAGCCAGCTCCGCGGCCGCTGCGCATCGCGGGAATCGTCGGGCTCATCTCGGGTGGCGTCGTCGCGGGCGTCGGCGTTGGCCTCGGCTTGTGGACCCAGGGCACGGCCACGCAGGCGAGAGCGAGCCTCGACCCGACGCTCAAACCGCAGCTCGTCTCGCAGACCCTGCAACGCGCGACCTTCACCGACGTCGCGTGGGTCACCGCCGCCGGCCTCATCGTCACCGGCGCCGTCCTCTTTCTCGTCGACGTGTTCACCCGATGAGGCGCGCGTTCGTCACACAGCGCGCCCCTGAGGTGGGCTTCTCTTCTCGAGATGCTCGGGGCATGGCCGGCGCCTCGCTCACCCCCCACCGCACGATGGCCGCGGGCGTCACCAACGGAGCGCCCCTCTGCGCTGACGCGGCGCTCCTCGCTCGAGACACTCGCGGAATGGACAGCGCATCTGCTGCCTACCGCACGAAGCCCACGAGCGTCACCGTCGTCGCTGACAGCGCGTCGCCCAACGCCGCACGTCGCGCTCTTCACCCGAGTGTGCGCGCGCTCATGCTCACCTCGCTGCTGCTCTCGGGGTGCCGGCTGGCGGTCGGCTCCTTCGACGAGTGCACGACGAACGCCGACTGCGCGGGCCGCGGCGCCGAGCTGGAGTGCGTCGACAAGCTCTGCGTCTCGCTGCCCGCGCTCGACGAGCGGTGCACCCGCATCGGAGACACCTCGGCGAACGCGCTCGTGCTGGGCAGCGTGTTGCCGCTCACCCGCACCGATGGAACGCAGAACCTCACGGGCGTCGCGCGTCTGCAGGCGCTGCAGCTCGCCATCGAGCAGATGAACCCGCCGCAGCGGCAGGGCGTGCGCGGCCGGCCCATCGGTCTGCTCTCGTGTGACTCCACCTCTCGCGCCGACGTGGTGGCGACGCTCTCGCAACACCTCACGCGCCGTGGGGTGCTCGCGCTCTTCTCGTCGACGAGCGGAGAGACCATCGCCGCCTCGCGCGTCACGGTGCCGGCGAACACCGTGTTGATGTCGGTGTCTGCGACGGCCGCCGAGATTACCGACCTCGCCGACGGCGCTCCCGACGCGGGGCCACAGGAGCCGGGCCTGGTCTGGCGAACCGCTGCGCCCGACTCGTTGCAGGCGCGCGTGCTCTCCCGCTTCCTCGTCGACGCCGGCACCCCGATGACGGCGGTGGTGCACGTCAACGACACCTACGGCCAGGGCCTCGCCGTCGCCTTCGGGCGCGAGTACCCGCCAGCGAAGCAGCGCGCGTTCCCCTACACGCAGGGCGGCGCCATCGACGCCGCGCTCGACGCCGCGGCCCAGGTGAGCCCCGACGCGCTGCTGCTGGTCGCGTTCCCCGACGACGCCGTGCGGCTGGCGAGAGCCGCGCAGCAGCGGCCCGCGTTGATGGGCAAGCGGCTCGTCTTCACCGACGCCGCGCGTTCACCCGTGTTGCTCATCGCCGAGACCGAAGGCGCGTTCGGCACCTCGGGCGCTCCGGCCGACGCGTCGTCAGAGGCACTTCAGTATTTCACCACGCAGTACCGGCAGCGCTTCGGCATCGACCCGCTCACCGTCAGCGCCACCACCAACGCCTTCGATGCGATGATGTCGCTGATGTTGGCCCTGCATCTCTCGAACGCCGAAGGTGGCCTGCCGCTCGCGCGCGCGCTCACGAAGCTGAGCTCGGGCGTGAAGGTGCCGCTGGTGCCGACGAGCTTCACCACCCTGGTGCGCGAGCTCGACCAGCACGGCACCGTCGACATCGACGGCGCATCGGGCCCGCTCAACTTCGACGCACGCACGGGAGAAGCGCCGGCCCCGGTCGAGCTGTGGCGCGTGCAGGGCCAGCAGTTTCAGCGGGTCGAGGTGGTGGTGCCGTGAGCTTCGAGGGCGACCACCCCGACGAGAACACCCTCGTCGAGTACGTGCGTGGCGCGCTCAGCCAGCACGGGCGCCAGGCCGTCAACGTGCACGTCGACGAGTGCGACAGTTGCCGCCGCACGCTCGCGGCCCTCGCCCGGCACGTCAGCATCAAGACGGCGGAGCACTCCGTCGACGTCATCGACACCCAGCCCGAGGCCATGGGCGCCGCCATCGGCCACGTGCTCGACGGGCGCTTTCGCATCGAGAGCCTGCTGGGCGGCGGCGCGATGGGCGTCGTCTTCGAAGCCGAAGACCTGCAGCTGAAGGAGCGCGTGGCGGTGAAGATGCTCGCGCCCAACGTGGTGAAGCGGGGCGACGCGCTCGAGCTGCTGCGCCGCGAGATTCTGCTGGCCCGCCGCGTCTCGCACCCCAACGTCTGCCCCGTCTACGACCTCGGCATCTCGGGGCAGCAGCACTACATCAGCATGAAGCTCGTCGACGGCCGCACCATCGACCAGCTGCTCGACGAAGGGCCCGTGCTGCCGGAGCGCGCCGCGAAGCTGCTCGACCAGCTCGCCTCGGCGCTCGCGACGGCGCACGAGAAGGGCGTGGTGCACCGCGACCTCAAGGCCGCCAACGTCATGGTCTCGCGTGACGACCACGTCTGGGTGATGGACTTCGGGCTCGCGCGCGACCTCGAGCGAGACCCGAGCTACTCGGGGCCCGTCGGCACGCCCGCGTACTGGGCGCCCGAGCAGGCGCTGGGCGAGCCCGCCACGCCCGCCTCCGACGTGTACTCGTTCGGCGTCGTCGCCTACCGGCTCTTCACCGGCAAATTGCCGCGCCGCTTCACGCAGAAGACGAACTTTGAGCTGGTGCCGGCGAAGTGGCGGCGGCTGGTGGCGCGCTGCATGTCGGAGCGCACGGTGCAGCGCCCGCAGAACGGAGCCGCGCTGCTCGCCGAGTGGCGCGCGGTCGGCTCGTGGCGTCAGCGTGTGCCCCTCATGGTGGCTGTCAGCATCGCCGCCGTCGCGATGGTGACGGTCGCCGTCCTGCTCGCGCGCGGCCCTTCTTCGTCACCGCCCCCGCCGGCTCCAGCGCCGACCGTCGAGGCGAAGCCCGCCCCGCCGCCGTTGCCAGCCCCCGAGCCACCGCCTCCCGAAGCCGTGCCCGGGGTCGAGCCGAAGCCGGCCGTCGAGCCCGTCGTCGTGGTGCCCCCCGAGCCGGTCGCTCCCGTCGACGCGGGGAAGCCGAAGTCTGCCGTGAAGAAGAAGCCCGCGAAGCCGGCCGACGACATTCCCTTCTTCGAGTGACGCCATGTCCCTGAGTGCCGGCGCGCAGCGCGCCTTCTTCCACGCCATCGGCTCCACCTCGCTCAAGGGCGACTCGATGCTCATCGCCGCGCTGGCGCAGGTGCTCGAGCGCGCCCGCCGCAAGTGGCCCGACGTGAAGCTGTCTGACGAGGAGTTTCTCTCGAGGCTCGCCGCGCGCGTTCGGGAGAGCAGCGGCGTCGTCAGCATGCTGGGCCGCCTGCGCACCTCCGACCTCTTCATCGCCTGGGCCGCCGAGAAGCACGACGACGCCGCCATCGCCGCCATCATGGAACACGCCCACGGCACGCTGCTCGAGGCGCTCGGCCCGATGCGGCTCGCGGCGCACGAACGCGACGAGGTGCTGCAGAAGCTGAGGCAGCGCGTCTTCGTCGGCGAGAAGCCGCGCATCGGCGGGTACTCGGGCACGGGCTCCATCGGCACGTGGCTCGCGGCCGTCGCGGTGCGCATCGCCATCGACGAGAAGCGCAGCGAGAAACCCGAAGACGAGCTCGACGAGCAGCTCGCCGCGGCGGTTGCCGACACCGCCGACGTCGAGCTCGCCGTCATTCGCAAGCAGTACGCGGGCGAGTTTCGCGGCGCCTTTCAGGAGGCGTTTCGCGCCCTCACCCTCGACGAGCGCAACCTCATTCGCCTCACCTTCATCGATCGGCTCAGCATCGACGCGCTCGCCGCGATGACGGGGCTGCATCGCTCGACCGTGGCGCGCCGCATCGCCGCCCTGCGTGACGAGCTCGCGAAGGGCACCCGCAAACGCCTGCAGGACAAGTTCCGCCTGTCGGCCTCCGACATGAACAGCCTCATGCGCGTGGTGGTGAGCGCCTTCGATGCGAGCCTCAGCAGCCTGCTCGGCGAACCCGGAAAGTCGCGGGCTTCCTCGAAGAAGTGATGAGACCTTCGGGGCGCGTCGTTTTCTGCGCGACCTGATTCGCGTCGGCCCGTCCACAAGGGCATGACGAACGATTCGAACGACGAACTCTCTTTTCACGTCGCTGACGGCTTCGAGCCGGTGGCCCACACCGGGGTGCAGTGGCCGTCGCTGAAGGACTCCTCGACCGAGCCGCCGACCGACGTGGTGGTGCTGAATGACGAGCTGTTGCGCTCGGTCGAGGCCCCGGGTGTCACGCCTTCGGCGGCCGTTCACGAGCCCGGGCTGCTCGACACGATGAAGTCGCCGGCCGTGCGCGTACCGTCCTTGCCGGTGCCTGTCGGCCCGACGACGAACGAGGCGCTGAAGGCGATTCATCCGAGAGGTGGCCGGTGGGTGGTGGTGGCCATCGCCGCGACCTTCGTCGTCGCGCTGTTCGGTGGGCTGCTGCTGCGCGGCTCGGTGACGGAGCCGACGCCCTCGCCCGTCGCCGTCGAGCCGCTGTCGCCGCCGCCGTTGCTGCCAGCCGTGCCCGAGCTCGAGCTGGTGGAGTTCCCCGCTGCGTCGCCGACGCCACCGCCCGTCGAGGTCGTTCAGCAGGCCCTGAAGCCCGCGGAGCCAGCGCCCACGAGACACAGCCGCCCTGCGGCGCGCCGTCCCACCCGCACGGTGCCGGCCACCGACCTGCTCGATGTCTGGCAGTGACAGGAGCCGCCGATGACGCTCTCGATGCTCGTGATGATGTCGGTGCTGGCCGAAGCTACGGACGACGCGACGCTGGCGAAGCGCTTCTTCGAAGAGGGCCGCGCGCACACGAAGGCCGGCCATCCGCAAGCGGCGTGTGAGGCGTACGCAGGCAGCCTTCACTACCAGCGCACGCTCGGAGTGCTGCTGAACCTCGCGGTGTGCAGTGAGCAGCTCGAGCGGTTTCCCGACGTGTGGCGCTACGCCGACGAGGCGCAGGTGCTCGCGGGCCGCACGCAAGACCCACGCGGCGCCCTGGCGCGCACGCTCCAGAAGCGGGCCGAACGGTTCGTGGCGTTCGTGCAGGTGACCGTCGACACGCCAGGAGAGCTGATCATCAACGGCGGGTCGTCTCCGCTCGGCACGCCGGTCACCCACGTCCCCGTTCCGCTCGGCTCCACCGAGGTGCTCGTGCGCGCGCCGGGCCGGCTCACCTTCGTGAAGACGGCGACGTTGAGCGCGGGGCAGGTGCTGTCACTCGAGCCGTGGCCGCATGAGCTCTCGGCGACCTCGACGGCGAGCTACGCGTGGTTCACGCCCTCGGCCGTGCAGACGATGAAGGTGACGGTGCTCGGCGTCGACGCGGCCTTTCCGTACTTCGGCATTCCGGCGAATGGCTGCACGGGCGGCGCGCGCTACGTGCGGGCGTTGCTGGACGAGAGCGTCGATGGAATGGCGGCGGGCACGCGCGTCGTGGTGCGCACGTCAGCGAGCTCCAGCGCGGCAACGAAGCGAACCTTCGTGGGGCTTCGGCGCGCGGGCCTGGGCCGCGATGGAACGCCCGTGTTCTGTGACGTGGATTCGTGAAGCACCGACGTGGCGCGCGCGTATGGTCGGGCCCCCACGACTCCCTGGAGCCTTCATGAAACGCCTCGTCGCTGCCTCGTTCGCGCTCTTCGCCGTCAGCTGCGCCACCATGCGCGTGTACCAGTTGCCGCTCACGCCCGCGGAGGGCCAGGCGATGGTGCCCGCGCTCATCTCGGCGTCGGTCGGTCAGAACCTCGAGTCGTTTCGTGGCGTGAGCGGCGCCGTCACCACGCTCGAAGATGGAACGCAGCTGTCGTGGCAGAACAGCGCCAACGAGCAGGACTTCATTCTGCTCATCAACCTGCCCGGCAGCACGCCCGAGCAGGAGCAGCAGGCGCGTTTCAACTCGGCGAAGGTTCGGGCTGATCAGCTCTGGCAGATCGCGATGGCGAGCCGCTCGATGATGATGCCACCGCCGGTGGTGGTGATGCAGCCCGCGGTCACGACGCCGGTTCAGACGACGACCACCACGACGGTGACGGCGCCCGGAGCCAGCATCTCCATCGGCGGCGCGATGATGCCCAACATGTCGGTGACGGTGAACGAGTCGGCGGTGCAGACGACCACCACCACGACGGGCTCGACCTCGGGTTCGGCCACCTGCTGCATCAACGGCGCGGGCTACTCGTGCCCTTCGGCCGCGGCCGTCGACCGCTGCAGCGGCGCGTTCATGCGCTGCATGCAGGCGTGCAACTTCTCGTGCGAAGACAAGTGCGCGCGTGAAGCGCCGCTCGACCCCTCGGGCTGCTCGCGCAACACGACCATCGACGCCTCCTGCCGTCGGTGATGCAGCCAGTCGTCCTCTCCACCGTCGTCGGGAAGCTTCCCCTCGTTCGGCTCGCTGCCTCGGCGTCGAGCGAGGAGCCGTACTGGTACGACGCCGCCCAGCCAGCACCTTCGAAGCTCTGGGCGCGGGTGATTGGGAAGACGAGCCGCAAACGAATCACCTCGGCGTTGCTGCTGAGCGCGCAGACCGGAGCCTGGGTCGTGCGCCAGAGTGTCTTCGAAGCCGAGCTTTCCGACGCGCGGCTGGTACCGCTCGAGGTGCACGACGAGAAGGGCCTCGTCAACGATGACTGGGCGCTGGTGCACGTGGCGGCGACCGTGCCCGTCGACCGCGCGGCCTCGACGTTCGACGAGCGCCAACAGCCCGCGTCGCTCGCCTGGACTCGACAGCCCGGCTTCGAGCTCTTCCGCCTCGCCGAACACCCGCTGGTCCTCTGCGCGTCTCGCAGGCTCTTCGAGAAGCTGCATCGGTCGAGCAAGAAGACCATCGTCGAAGCGACACCGCCCTACTCCGTTCGTCAGCCCGCGTACGTCGCCGTCACCTTCTGACGCTTCGTCCGCTGGCGCTGCACGGCACGGCGTTTGGACTTCGTGGCTCCATCACCCGGGAGCCCACATGCTTGCGCCACTCTGGAGCACTCGCTGCGTCATCGCTGATCAGCCCTGCCCATCACTGACCAGCAGAGGCCTGTCATGAGCGGGCACACCCGGGTCGTGCGTGTTCTCGAGACCGACTCGCAGGCAGGCCATCGCAGCACGACCTTCGTGCACGGCTCGCAGCTCGCCGACACCCCGCGGCGGCACTACGAGCGCCTGCACCGCCAGCTCTGGAGCGCCTGTCAGGAGGAGCGTCGCCCCGGCCTCTTCGTCTTCGCGGTGCACGCGACGGCCGGGCTCAGCGGCCGCATGTGGCTGTCGGCGACCGACGACGTGCGCGCGGGCACGCTGGGGCGGCATCAGTTCGTCGACTTGAGCCTCACGCGTGACCAGGCGCTGTCGCTGCGGCACGTGCTCTTCGTGGTGCGCCTCGTCGAAGGCCGCGTGCGCTTCTCGGCCATCGACCTCGAGACACCGGGCGGGCTCCACACGGCGCTCGGCCCACAACACGTCACCCAGTCGGAGCAGCCGGTTCTCCTTCGCACGGCCCAGCTCTCGTTCTTCTGCGTGCCGACGGGCGTGCAGGTGATGCTTCCCGAGCAGCTCGAAGCCGCGTGGAGACGCTTCGACGAAGTGCCCCCGACGCCACAAGCCGGCCGCTGGTCGTGGCTGAAGACCGCGTCACCTGCCGTCGGCGTGTTGACGCTGAGGCTCGCGACCGGCGTCTTCACCACCGCCATCGACGAGCAGCTCATTCGGCGCGGCGTGCTCATCGGCCGTGACGAGCGCTGCGATGTGCTCATCCCCGACAACTACGTCTCGCGCGTGCACGCGGCGTTGCTCTCGGTCGATGGCGTCGCGCACCTCGTCGACTGCGGCAGCTCCAACGGCATCCACGACCTGCGGAGGCTCCAAGCGGTGCGGTGTCATCGCCTCGAAGACGCCGACCGCTTTCAGGTCGGCAACGCCACCCTCGATTGGCACCTGGTGCAGTAGCGTCGGTGTCGTGACGTTGGACACGACGGGTGTGCTGCCGATGATGGCGGCGTTGGTGACGCTGCATGCGGTGAGGTACCTGCTGGCGGCGGGCGGCGCGTGGCTCTTCTTCTGGTCGTGGAAGTCGAACCCGTGGACGAAGGCGAAGCGACTGCAGGCCGTCGACTTCACGCGCGCTGACGTTCTGCGCGAGGTGTGGACGTCGCTCCGTTCGGCGCTCGTCTTCGGCACGCTGTTCGGCGTCGTCTACGCGGGCCTGCCCATCGTGAAGCTCGAGCAGAAGGGCGTCGGCGCGGCGCTCGAGTTCTCGGCGTGGCTCCTCTTTCTGCTCGTCGTGCACGACACGTATTTCTACTGGGCGCACCGGTTCGCCCATCACCCGCGCGTGTACGGCTGGCTGCACTCGGTGCATCACCAGTCGAGAAACCCGTCGCCGTTCGCGGCGCTGTCGTTCGGCACGCTCGACGCGGTGGTGCAGGTGGTGTGGGCCGTGCCCATCGTGCGCTTCGTGCCGGTGCCATCGCTCGTGTGGCTGGTGTTCTCGTTTCTCGCCATCGCCATCAACGTGATGGGCCACTGCGGCGTCGAGCCCTGGCCGGTGTCGTGGCAGCGGCACCCGGTGCTCAAGTGGCTCAACTTCGCCACCATGCACAACCAGCATCACCTGCAGGTGCGCGGCAACTACGGGCTCTACTCGAGCGCGTGGGACCGGTGGATGGGTACGCTGCTCAGCTGAGTCAGGGAGGAAGCACGCTGCGGAGAATGCTCGTTCGCGCGGCGTCGACTCTGTATGCGAACGGAGGAACGACAACGCCACCTCGGCCGACGTCTTCGAGCGTCGGGTTGGTGCCGCGAAGGCGGTAGCGCCCAGCGAACCAAGTGTCACTTCCGAACGACTGAGCAGAGGCTGCACTTGCGCCGACTTGGGTGACTGTCCCCCCGCTCACGGGGTAGCGAACCTCGCGAAGGGGAAGGGTTCCCGTGGTCGTTCGCTCGCTGAGATAGACATAGCCAAGCGAGACGTGAATGGCTGCGCTGAATGCCGGCCCGAAGCTCGCGCCGAGCGCCGACGAGAAGAGCCGATCATCGGGTTCGGGAACAGGTTCAGCGATTGCGTTCATCGTTCCAGTGGGCCAGGGGTTTCTTCGTATCGTGAAGAGCTGCCCTCCTCGAGCGCTCACCTGGCTTGCGAGATTCAGTGCGCTGCTTTGCTCGACCGTGGTGATACCCCCATCAGGAAGCAGGGAACGCACCGCCGAGTTGTTGAGGCAGCTCGACCCGCCGCACGTGCACCAAACTCGGCGATCAGGCCTCGAGCAACCAGCCGGGTTGCTGCACGATTCTTCGTACCGCGCGTCGAGTGGGTCGCACACCGAGCCGATGACGCAACCAGGGAAGGGGAAGCCTGCCTGGGTGACGGCACAGCGCGATGGAGCTGTCAGCCAAGTGACCGAATCGCCCTGCCAGTCCCAAGCGCCTGGGCGCATGAACGTCTCGAGCGTACGAATGCCCATCGACTCCTGGA